>JAJZTN010000068.1 GCA_021848885.1 Actinomycetes bacterium | reverse complement strand
GTCCGACCTCGGTGACCCCCGGGTCATCGATATTGCCGGGATGGGCAGCCGTGCCCTTGTCCGGGGGGCCGCGCAGGCCGAGGCGCATCCCCCTCGCGTCAGCGGCGTACTCGCACTGATGAGGGCGCTCAAGGACGACGACGTCGCCCGCGGCCTTGGGTTCCTCGTGTCGGTCGCCAAGGCGTTCGGCCAGGAGCTGAAGTCCCCCAAGACCGCCTGAGACGTCCCATTCCCTGCCTCTCGTCTGGCAAGTCCACACCGAAAGGACCCGAGATGTCGTCAGTGCTGTGGTTCCAGGGCGGTGCCTGTAGCGGCAACACGATGTCCTTCCTCAACGCCGACGAGCCCAACGTCGTCGATCTGATCACCGACTTCGGGCTCGAGCTGCTCTGGCACCCGTCCCTGGGTCTTGAGCTGGGTGCGAACGCTCAGCACCTCTTCTACGCCTGTGCACGCGGGGAACGACCGCTGGACATCTTCGTCTTCGAGGGCACGGTCATGGACGGCCCGGAAGGCACCGGCCGCTACGACATGTTCGCCGGGCGGCCGATGAAGGAGTGGGTCACCGAGCTCGCCGCCGCCGCGAGCGTGGTTGTCGCCATAGGCGACTGCGCCTGCTGGGGTGGTATCCCCGCGATGGAGCCGAACCCCACCGACTCCACGGGCCTGCAGTTCCACAAGCGGGACAAGGGAGGCTTCCTGGGCCCGGACTTCCGGTCCAAGATGGGCCTGCCCGTGATCAACGTGCCGGGCTGCCCTGCCCACCCAGACTGGATCACCCAGATCATCGTCGCCCTCGCGACGGGTCGCGCCGGGGACATCGCCCTCGACGAGCTGCACCGGCCGCAGACCTTCTTCAAGACCTTCACCCAGACTGGGTGCACCCGCGTGCAGTTCTTCGAGTACAAGCAACCCACCTTGGAGTTCGGCGAAGGCACCCGCACCGGCTGTCTGTTCTACGAGTTCGGCTGCCGGGGGCCGATGACCCACTCGCCGTGCAACCGCATCCTGTGGAACCGGCAGTCGTCCAAGACCAGGGCCGGCATGCCGTGCACCGGCTGCACGGAGCCGGAGTTCCCGTTCTTCGACCTCGCCCCCGGCACCGTCTTCAAGACGCAGAAGGTCAGCGGTGTGGTGCCCCGTGAGGTTCCCGAGGGCAGTGACCACCTCACCTACATGGCACACGCCACCGCCGCACGGATCGCCGCGCCGCAGTGGTCCAAGGAAGACCTGTTCGTCGTCTGAGCTGGCCGGCCCGTCGACCCTGCTCGCACCCGACACCGGAAGGAAGTCCGATGACCGCTGTCGACCTGTTCGTCAGCCCGCTGGGGCGGGTCGAGGGTGACCTCGACGTTCGTGTCACCATCGAGGACGGGGTGGTGACCTCTGCGTGGACCGAAGCCGCGATGTTCCGTGGTTTCGAGATCATCCTGCGCGGCAAGGACCCACAGGCCGGCCTCATCGTGACCCCGCGGATCTGCGGGATCTGCGGAGGCAGCCACCTGTACAAGTCGGCCTACGCGCTGGACACCGCGTGGAAGACGCACATGCCGCCAAACGCGACGCTGGTCCGCAACATCGCACAGGCATGCGAGACGCTGCAGAGCATCCCGCGCTACTTCTACGCGCTGTTCGCCATCGACCTGACCAACAAGAACTACGCGAGGTCACCGTTGTACGACGAGGCGGTCCGCAGGTTCGCCCCCTACGTCGGCAGCAGCTATGGGCCGGGCGTCGTACTCTCAGCCAAACCGGTGGAGGTCTACGCGATCTTCGGCGGGCAGTGGCCGCACTCGTCGTTCATGGTCCCGGGCGGCGTGATGTGCGCCCCCACCCTGTCCGACGTCACTCGCTCTATCGCCATCTTGGAGCACTGGAAGGACAACTGGCTGGAGAAGTACTGGCTGGGCTGCTCCATCGAGCGGTGGATGGAGAACCGCACCTGGGAGGACGTCCTGGCCTGGGTGGATGAGAACGAGGCTCAGCACGACAGCGACTGTGGGTTCTTCATCCGCTACTGCCTGGACGTCGGTCTGGACAAGTACGGCGCGGGCGTAGGCAACTACATCGCGACCGGCACCTACTTCGAGCCATCGCTGTACGAGAACCCGACCATCGAGGGTCGCAACGGCGCGCTGATCAACCGGTCCGGCATCTACGCCGCCGGCCAGTTCTTCGAGTTCGACCAGGCACGAGTGCGCGAGGACGTCACCCACTCCTTCTACGAGGGCACCCAGGCTCGGCACCCGTTCGAGGGCGAGACCAAGCCACTCGACCCCAAGGTGGGCCGAGAGCAGGGCAAGTACAGCTTCGCCAAGTCCCCGCGCTACGAGGTCCCTGGCGTGGGCTATGTCCCCCTGGAGGCCGGTCCCCTGGCCCGCCGCGTCGCGGCGGCAGCACCTGGTGCGGGGACCCACCAGGACGCCGACCCGCTCTTCCTGGACATGCTCAACAGGATCGGCCCCTCGGTGCTCACCCGCCAGCTCGCCCGAATGCACGAGGCCCCCAAGTACTACAAGTGGGTCCGGCAGTGGCTGGACAAGCTCGACCTGCACGAGAGCTTCTACACCAAGCCGGTGGAGCACCCTGAGGGCAGGGGCTTCGGCTCCACCGAAGCGGCCCGCGGGTCGCTGTCCGACTGGATCGTCATCGAGAACGGCAAGATCGCCAACTATCAGGTGGTCACTCCCACCGCCTGGAACATCGGGCCGCGCGACGCGGCCGAGAACCTCGGCCCGATCGAGCAGGCGATGGTCGGCTCACCCATCGTCGACCCGGACGACCCGGTCGAGCTAGGACACGTCGCTCGAAGCTTTGACTCGTGCCTGGTGTGCACGGTCCACGCCTACGACGGCAAGGGGCGCGAGCTCAGCAAGTTCGTGATCAACGGAACCGTCTGACGTGGCTGAGGCCTGCCGGTGACGGAAGCGGGCGAGCACGCCGACACCTCGCTCGAGGCGCCTGGGTGCGCCTTGCTCGTGGTCGGCTGCGGCAACCTGCTGCGTGGTGACGACGGGGTCGGCCCGGTGCTGGTCCGGCGTCTGTGGGACGGCGGGGTCCCCGCGGCCGTGCGCCTGGTCGATGGCGGCACGGCCGGCATGGAGGTCGCGTTCCAGATGCGAGGCGCGCAGCGGGTCGTGATCGTCGACGCATGCCGGACGGGAGCCCGGGCCGGCACCGTGTTCAAGGTGCCCGGCCCCGCGGTGGAGGACCTGCCCCCCCTCAGCGGAGTGCACACCCACGCGTTTCGGTGGGACAACGCGCTCGCGTTCGCGCGCTGGCTGCTAGGCGAGGACTATCCCACCGACGTCACGGCGTACCTCATCGAGGCCGCCTCCTTCGAGCCGGGAGCAGCACTCAGCGACGCGGTGGATGCCGCGATGCGGCAGGTCCTCGAGCTGATCCGAGGAGAGCCCGCCTTCACGTGCGAGCTCCCGCGTGGGGACCGTGCGGACGGCGAGCTTGCGATCAGGCAGGGGGCCGCCGCAGGCGACCGCCCGGTGGTCAGCGGGGAGACGCTCCGGTGACCCAGGGCGACACCACCGTGATCGACAGTTCCGCGGACAGGCGGCGTGGCCGCGCCCTCGGCCTCGAGGTTGAGGTTGTCCCCGATCGCGGCCAGTGGTCCGTAGACATCGTCGTGTTCTTCAGTGATGGTGTGGTTCGACGCCGGGTCCAGACATGTCGAACCGAACGGCTCGCCAGACTCAGCGCCGAGTGCATCCGGCGGGGAGCTGACCGTGACATCGCGGGACCGATCAATGGCTGACACAGCGGGCGGTGCCACCCTGCCGCGGCGACCGCTGCCCATCGGGGCGTTCCCGCTGCCATTCGGCTACCTGCTGCTGCCCGACACCGAGCAGGCTCGACCGGTCCGCGAGAGTCTGCTCGCCGGCCGGGCACCGGGTGAGTGGCCCGACGCGCTGCACGGGCACGCTCACGCGCTGCGCGGGGACCTGGCGGGTGCGCTGGCTGCCTTCGGCGGGGACGATCCGGTCAACCGCTACAACCGGTTCGTCCTCGACCCCGACTCCGTCGATGTGCCGGGGCTGCGCGCCGACCTTGGTTGGCCGTTTGCTGTGCTCGTCGACGTCGTGCTGGTGTCCCTCGGCCGGTCCGACGCCCCGCCAGCCGTTGACGGGCTCGACGGTGAGCTTGCCGCGATGGCCCTTGCCGCTTCGGCTGCCCTGCACCTGGAGCAGGACGCGCCATCGGTCGCGGCGGAGCTGCTCGACCGTGCCGTGCAGGAGACGCGCAGCTCCTATCCTGCCTTGGCCGGCGTGCTGTGCGGTGCGGCGGCATCAGCCCATCGTTGCGCCGGGCAGGTCAGCCAAGCACGGGCCGCGCTCGAGTCCGGCTTGGTGCTGCTGGCCGGCACCGACCTGTCCACCGCGTCGGGAGAGCTCCACCTCGAGCTCGGGTCGCTGCTGCACGAAGGCGCGGCCCAGCGACCGGACCAGCTGGCCAAGGCGGTCCACCACTACCACTGCGTGCTGCAGACGATCAGGTCTGATGACGCGCCGGAGCTGTTCGCGGCCGCCCACGCCAACCTGGCCTCCGCCTACCTGACGATGCCGATGGTCGAGGCCTCCGACCAGCTGCGCCTGGGCGTGGCCATCGGGTCGCTGCGCGCCGCGCTCACCGTCTACCAGCCGGATGCGCACCCTGCGCGATGGTCGAGCACCCAGCTCAACCTGGCCAACGCCCTGGTCTACGCACCCTCCACCCACCAGGCTGAGAACCTCGTCGAGGCCGTCGAGCTCTACGAGGCCGTGCTCCGGGTGCGCGACCGTGGTGAGGACCCGGTGGGCTACGCGCGTGTGCTGGCAAACCAGGGCAACGCCCTTGCGCACCTCGGCCTGTTCGAGCAGGCACGAGGCAAGCTGGTCGAGAGCCGTCACCTCTTCGAGGTGATGCAGGAGTACGACGCCACCGCGTCCGTGGGTGGCCTGCTCGACGAGCTGGACCGACAGGTCGCCGTCCGCGACGCCGGCTCCAGGCAGGCCGGAGGCTCGCCGTGACTGGCGCGAGCGAGCAACTCTCGTCAGTGTCCGCCGTTGTTCCTGGCACGAGCGAGGCGTCGTGGGCGGTCACCGCCCACGACGCGTGGTGCGCTGTCGCGAGGCACGATGGCACGGCGTATGTCCGGCCCGGGCTCCGCCTCACCGCCTACCGCGGTCGCCGCCCACGCCCGGTGCTGCGGGTGGAGGACGGGCCGGGGTGGATCAGGACCGCGCCGTGAAGACCGTCACGTTCGTCAGTGCGGCTGGCCGCGCGGCGTACCCGGGCTCTGACAGCGCGGAAGCGCTCAGCGACCCCGCTGGCGGGTGGCGTCCGGTTGCCCGGCTGGGGGCGCCGACCGCCGGTGGTCTGGCCCTTCCGGCGGCAAGCCCCACCGCCGCGTGGCTCTACGGGCCCCGCGGGGTGCATCTGGGTCGGGTGGGGGACGCGGACGTCGTGGTGGTCGCCGACACGGGCAACCACCGGGTGCTGCTCTGGTGGGGCCTGCCCGAGGCCGACGAGCAGCCGTGCGACGTCGTGCTGGGCCAGCCCAGCCCGACCAGTGAGGGGCCCGCCGCCGGTGGCACCAGCGTGCGAGCGGGCATGTACCTGCCGACCGGGGTCCTGGTGCATGAGGGCCGACTCGTGGTCGCCGACGCCTGGCACCACCGGGTTCTCATCTACCTGGACGTCCCGCGTTCGCCGCATGCGGTTCCCGATGTCGTCCTCGGCCAGCCGGATCTGGAGTCCGTCGAGCCGAACCGCGGCGGCGACTGTTCGGCGGACTCGATGTTCTGGCCGTTCGGTGTCGCCGTGCTGGGTAACCGCTTCTACGTGGCCGACACCGGCAACCGACGCGTGCTCGGCTGGTCCGGGGGCATCCCGACGTCCGAGGCGACCCCACCGGATCTTGTGCTGGGGCAGGGCGACGGGCGCGCTCGGGCGGAGAATCGTGGCGGAGAGCCGGGCCGGGGCAGCTTCAGGTGGCCGCACGACCTTGCCGGCACCTCGGACCTGCTGCTGGTCGCTGACGCGGGAAACCATCGGCTGCTCGGCTGGCAGCCGCACCCCGAGGCGGATCGGCCAGCAGACCTGGTGCTCGGCCAGCCCGACTTCACCACGGCGACCGAGTGGCCCTACGCGCCACAGCGGGCGGACACCCTCCGGTTCCCCTACGCGGCGGACGTGGACGGCGGGAGGCTCGCGGTCGCCGACACGGCCAACAACCGGGTGCTGCTGTGGGATGCGCTGCCACAACGTGGGCCTGAGACGGTCGGGGTGCCGGCGGATGCGGTGCTCGGCCAGCCGAGCTTCGCGGCCAACGGGGAGAACCGGTGGTCCGGGGTGGAGGAGGACTCACTCTGTTGGCCATACGGCCTGTCGCTGCGCGGGGACCTGCTCGCGGTGGCGGACTCGGGCAACAACAGGGTCCTGCTGTGGCGGCACACATGAACACGCTGGCTCTCGTGCGAGTCCAGGCCCGGGTCGAGGGGGTCGTCCAGGGAGTCGGGTTCCGGCCGTTCGTGCACCGGCTGGCGACCGGGCTCGGCCTGTCTGGCTTCGTGGGCAACGACGCCACCTCGGTGTTCCTGGAGGTCGAGGGACCCGAGAGCGAGGTGGCCGAGTTTCTCACCCGGCTGCGTTCCGACGCGCCGCCCCTCGCCCGTGTCGTGGCCGTCGCCGCCACCCCGGTCACTCCCCGCGGCTCGGCCGCGGACGGGTTCCGCATCGTGGCGAGCCGCCACGGGGAGACGGCCGCCACGCTGGTGCCCGCGGACACCGCTGTGTGCGAGGACTGCCTGCGTGAGATGACCGACCCGTCCGACCGGCGATACCGCCACCCGTTCATCACCTGCACGAACTGCGGGCCGCGGTTCACCATCATCAAGGCCATGCCCTACGACCGTCCGGCCACGACGATGGCCCACTTCCCGATGTGCCCTCGATGCCGGACCGAGTACGACGACTGCCTCGACAGGCGGTTCCACGCGCAGCCGATCGCCTGCCCGGACTGCGGGCCGTCGTTGTGGTTCACCGACGGGTCAGGTGCCCGCACCGTCGGCGCCGACGCGGCGATCGCGGCGGCTGCGCAGGTCCTGAGGCAGGGTGGGATCGTCGCGGTGAAGGGGATTGGTGGCTACCACCTGGCCTGCCGCGCCGACGACGACGCGGCGCTGGCCCGGCTGCGGGACCGCAAACGTCGTCCCGACAAGCCCTTCGCTGTCATGCCCCGAGACCTTGAGGTGGCCAACGAGCACGCCCACATCGACCAGACCGAACGGGCCCTGCTGGTTTCGCCGGCACGACCCATCGTGCTGCTGCGACGGCGTCGTGATGCGCCGCTGTCCCCGCTCGTCGCCCCGGGGAACCCCAGAGTTGGCCTGCTTCTTCCCTACACCCCGCTGCACAACCTTCTGATGATGCCGGTGCCTGAAGGGGCCGGGTGGGCGCCGTCTGCCCTGGTGATGACCAGCGGCAACCTGTCCGACGAGCCGATCTGCTATGACGAGCGTGCGCTCGAACGACTGGGTGGGATTGCCGACGCGTTCCTCGACCATGATCGACCCATCCATGTGCCGTGCGACGACTCGGTGCTGCAGGTCGTCGAGGGTGAGGTGGTGCCGATCCGTCGCTCTCGCGGATACGCCCCGTTGCCGATCGACCTGGGTCGCGACGTCGGGCAGCAGCTGGGCACCGGCGGTGAGCTGAAGAACACCGTGTGTCTGACCCGTGGTCGATACGCCTTCCTCTCCCAACACCTGGGTGACATGGGAAGTCTGGAGAGCCTGCGCGAGCTGGACCGCACCGTGAGCTCCCTGCGCAACCTCTACGAGGTCTCACCGGATCGCCTCGGCACTGACCTGCACCCGGGGTATGCCACTCGTGGCTGGGCTGAGCGCAACGGCAGGCGCGCCGACCTCGTCCACGTCCAGCACCACCACGCTCACGTCGTCTCGCTGCTCGCCGAGCACGGCCGGCTCGGCGAGCCGATCCTCGGTGTCGCGTTCGACGGCACTGGATATGGCACCGACGGCTCGATATGGGGTGGGGAGCTCCTGGCCGTCGGGTCCGACCCTTCGATCTTCGAGCGGGTTGGGTCGCTCGCCACGGTGCCGCTTGTCGGCGGTGATGCCGCCGTCCGCGAACCGTACCGGGTTGCCCTTGCCTGGCTGCGTCAGCTGGGTGTCCCCTGGGACCCGGCGCTCCCCCCGGTCGCCGCAGCCACGGATGAGGAGCGCACGATGCTGCTGGCGCTGATGGAGCGCGGCACCCGATGCGTGCCGACGTCGAGCATGGGGCGACTGTTCGACGCGGTTGCCTCGCTGCTGGGTGTTCGGCATCGGGTCACCTTCGAGGCGCAGGCGGCGATCGAGCTTGAGGCGGCTGCCGACGCCGCTCTGCGAGGCCGCTTTGTCAGGGTGGGCAACCCGCCCGGCATCGCGGTCCGCTCGGACGGGACCCTGGACCCAGGCGAGCACCTGCGGTGGCTCGTCGCCTGTCTCAAGGACGAGGTGCCCGTCGAGTCCCTCGCCCTGGCATTCCATGAGGCCCTCGCCGGCGCCGTGGCCGAGGCGGCCATGATGACGGCGCCACCACGGGGCATCCGCCTGGTCGGGCTGACCGGTGGGGTGTTCCAGAACGCCGTCCTGCTGTCCTTGACCAGGCACCGGGTCCGGCGTACGGGCCTGGATGTCCTGACCCATCGTGAGGTACCCACCAACGACGGCGGCCTGGCCCTGGGGCAGGCAGTCGTCGCGGCACTGGCCGGCGCCACGCCCGCCACGACAGAACCGGAGGAGTGACCATGTGTCTTGGAGTCCCGGGACGGATCGTCGAGATCTGGGAGGACCGCGGCACCCGGATGGCGCTGGTGGATTTCGACGGTGTCACCAAGGACGTCTGCCTCGCCTACCTGCCAGAGATTGCAGTCGGCGACTACACCATCGTGCACGCCGGGTTCGGCTTGACCCGGGTCGACGAGGCATCCGCGCGACAGACCCTGGCGCTGTTCGCCGAGCTGGGCCTGCTCGGTGAGGAGCTGGGGGCCGGTGAGGGTGGCGCTGAAGGAGCGCGATCTCAGCGGCGAGAGGAGGCCCTGCCATGAAGTATCTCGACGAGTTCCGTGACCCCGCGCTCGCCAGGCGCCTGCTGGACGAGATCGAGCAGACGGTGACCCGACCTTGGGCGATCATGGAGGTGTGCGGGGGACAGACCCACTCGATCATCCGGCACGGCATCGACCAGCTGCTGCCGGACGGTGTCGAGTTCATCCACGGCCCCGGCTGCCCGGTGTGCGTGACCCCGCTGGAGATGATCGACCAGGCTCTGGAGATCGCGGCCCGACCGGAGGTCATCTTCTGCTCCTTCGGGGACATGCTGCGAGTGCCTGGCAGCCAGCACGACCTGTTCCAGATCCGCGCCCGCGGTGGTGACGTGAGGATCGTCTACTCGCCCCTGGACGCGGTACGGCTGGCCGAGGCCAACCCGCAGCGCCAGGTGGTCTTCTTCGCGGTCGGCTTCGAGACGACCGCACCTCCCAACGCGATGGCCGTGGTCCTGGCCCACCGGCTGGGGCTGACCAACTTCTCCATCCTGGTCAGCCACGTCCTCGTGCCGCCGGCGATGACCGCCATCCTTGACTCACCGGTGAGCCGGGTGCAGGGGTTCCTGGCCGCCGGACACGTGTGCACCGTCATGGGCACTGAGGAGTACGACCCCATCGTCGCCCGGTACGAGGTGCCCATCGTCGTCACCGGCTTCGAGCCGCTGGACATCCTCGACGGTGTGCGCCGGGTGGTGCACCTGCTGGAGACCGGGGAGTCCCGGTTGGAGAACGCCTATGCCCGGGCGGTGACGCCGCAGGGCAACCGGACCGCACAGGCGGTGCTCTCCGATGTCTTCGAGGTGTGCGACCGCTCTTGGCGCGGGATCGGGATCATCCCGCAGTCCGGCTACCGGCTGTCGGACCGCTACCGCGACTTCGACGCCGGGCTGCGTTTCGGCGTCGCCGGCCTCACGGTCATGGAGTCCCCCCTGTGCCGGGCCGGTGAGGTGCTGCAGGGTCTGATCAAGCCGCACCAGTGCGAGGCCTTCGGGACGACCTGCACACCGCGCAACCCCCTGGGCGCGACGATGGTCTCCTCCGAGGGCGCCTGCGCGGCGTACTACCAGTTCCGCCGGATAACACCGCCGAGCGAGGTGGGCAGCCGTGGCTGACATCCTCGAGCCGCTGACCTGGACCTGCCCTGTTCCCTTGCGCGACCAGGAACGTGTCGTCATGGGTCACGGCGGTGGCGGGAAGCTGTCCAGCGAGCTCATCGAGCACCTCTTCCTGCCCGCCTTCGGTTCGCAGGCGCTGGCCGCGGCCCCGCGTGACTCCGCGGTGCTCGACGCTGGGTCCACCCGGCTGGCGTTCACCACGGATTCCTATGTCGTGCAGCCGCTGTTCTTCCCCGGCGGTTGCATCGGTGACCTCGCGGTGAACGGAACGGTCAACGACCTCGCCATGAGCGGTGCCGTGCCGCTTGCCCTGTCCACGGGGTTCATCCTCGAGGAGGGACTCCAGCTGGAGGTGCTGGGTCGGGTCGCCGAGGCGATGGGCCGTGCCGCGAAGCGAGCTGGGGTGCGTCTGGTCACCGGAGACACCAAGGTGGTGGGGCACGGTTCGGCCGACGGCCTGTATGTCAACACCAGCGGGGTGGGGATCGTGGCGGCCGGGGTCGAGCTGAGCCCGGACGCCGCTCGTCCAGGTGACCGGGTCGTGCTGTCCGGTCCCATAGGCGAGCACGGGGTCGCCATCATGAGCGTCCGGGAAGGTGTCGAGTTCGGCACGCGGGTCGACTCGGACTCCGCACCGCTGACCGAACTGGTCCTGGCGATGCTGGCCGCCTGCCCTGGTGGCACCGGTGCGGGCATCCGGGCAATGCGTGACCCCACACGGGGCGGTCTCGCCGGGTCGCTGTGCGAGATAGCCGAGGCTTCCGGCGTCGGTGTCCGGCTCGACGAGGCTGCAGTCCCGGTTCCCGACGCGGTCGAGGCGGCCTGCGCGTTCCTCGGGCTCGACCCACTCCACGTCGCGAACGAGGGGAAGCTGGTCGCGTTCGTCGACCCGACAGTGGTGGGTGACGTCGTGGCAGCCATGCGGGCGAACGAGCTTGGCCGCCAGGCGTGCGTCATCGGAACGGTCACCGACGAGCACCCCGGCATGGTGGTCGGACGCACAGCTTTCGGAGCGACCCGGGTCATCGATCGCCCGCTGGGCGAGCAGCTGCCGCGGATCTGCTGATCGCAGCTCGAATGACCGGGGCGTCGATAGGGCAGACCGGCGAGGCCGTCGGTTTCCACTGGCTGAACTCCGAGGGTGTCGCGGTCACGCTGGCCGCCGTCATGGCTGAGCCCGGCAGCGAGCCGCACCGGCTGCTGCCCACGCACCTGGAGGCACTCGATGAGGTCCTTATCGACGCCGTGACGCGATGGGGGGCGGTGCTGGGCGGCGGCCGGGGCCCGACCGGGAGCGAGGCCGCCGACCTGGGCGAGCTGCATGACGCGCTGGACCGGTTGTGCCTGGAGTACGCCGAAGCGGTCCACTTGTCCGGGGCCGCGCCCAGCGTGCGGGCCGCTCAGATCGTCGGCACCGCTGCGCTGGTCGGTCGCCGGGTGCGGGTTGTGCTGGGGCGAGCCGGTCCGCAACCTCTTGCGGACGAGCTGGATGAGCCCCCGGTCGGGGTGGTGTCCGGCTTCGCCGACCTGGTGCCCCTCGACCCGCGCCGACCCGAGCTCGGCTCACGCTGGATCGTGCGCACCGAGACGGGCCTCAGGCTGCCGGCCAGCCTGCACATGCTCCTGCACAACAGCTCAGGCGTCTTCAAGGACGCCGCACTGGACGAGCACCGTGCCGCCTTGCGCCGGATGCTGACGGCCGAAGGTGTCACAGGCGCACAGGCCCTGACGTGGGCCGCGGCGCTCGAATGGCTTCTCGACGACCTCCTGCTGGCCTTCCGCGAGTCGCCTTCCAGCGCGGCGGTGATCCTGCGACCCGGTCGCCGAGACGACGCCGAGCTCATCGTGCGGGCAGTCGCCGCAAGCGCGCGAGCCCGCGCGGGGACCTCCAGCGTCTAGCCTGCCCTCTCGCTCAGGCGCGACCTGACGGTCCGAGGGTGAGGTCGGCGAGCACCGTGCGGTCACGCCCGGTCGTCTTTGCCTGGTAGAGCGCGGCGTCGGCTCGGGCCATGAGCGCGGTGAGCGTCTCGTGGTGGTCCCAGCACGCGATGCCGGCCGAGACGCGTTGCTGGTCGGGCACGGCGGCGCGCAGCCGCTCGACGACGTCGCGGGCATCCGCCGGCCCGCAGTCGGGCATGGCGACCGCGAACTCCTCTCCTCCCCAGCGGACGAGCAGGTCGGTTGGGCGCAGCAGCGGCGCCCAGGCCTTGGCGAGCCCACGAAGCAGCTTGTCACCGGCGAGGTGCCCGCGGGTGTCGTTGTAGGCCTTGAAGAAGTCCAGGTCGAGCATGGCCACGCACACCTGCTGCCCCGGAGTCAGCAGGCCGGGAACCCGGCTTCGCCAGATCCGACGGTTGGCCAGGCCAGTGAGCGGGTCGGTGCTCGCCTCGTGCTGCAGCTGGGCGCGCAGGTCGGCGCGCTCCAGCGCGGCGCCGATCTCCTGGGCCAGCAGCGCCATGGCGTGCACGGTGTGCTGGCGAGGGGCATGGCGCGGCTGCGGCCACACGACGATAACCACCCCGGCCACCGCCCCGTCGCGCCAGAAGGGCTGGGCGAGCAGGCTGCGCGCCCTGGTGAGGGCCGCCAGGGTCGGGCTCACCCTGGGCTCGCTGGCCGTGTCGGGAACATAGACGCTCTGCCCGGTCTGGTAGGCGTGCGCGGCGATCGACGGTTCGGTCAGCGGGATCCTGACCGCTGGCAGGTCGATGCCCGCACTGGCGGTGAGGGCGAGGAAGTCCGTCTCCTCCACCTCGAACAGCACAGCCGCCGTGCCGACGCTGACCGTCAAGACCGCCTCGCACACCGTGCGTCGGGCGTCAGACCCCTCCCGGATCACCCGGGCCGCCTCCGCGACGGTGGCCAGGACGGCCCGGTCCCGGCGCAGCTCGTCCTGGCTGCGGTCCAGGCGGTGGACCAGCCGGTGCACCGTCCAGGCGGTGAACGCCGACACCGCGATGACGACGATGGCGAACCGGGCGTCATCCCTGGGCGCGCCGCTCCCGTCGATCTCGGAGAGAACCACCACGGCGACTGCCTCGACGACGAGGGCGGTGAGGATTCCGGTCGGGCGTCCGTAGAGGGCCATCCACACGACCGGGACGAGCAGCACCACCGACATCCCGTACGCCGCCCCGCCGGCCCCGTGCACAACCAGCGCCAACCCCGCGATGGAGGCCAGCACGAGCATGTCGTGCAGCCAGAGCGGTCCCTTGCTCGCGAGCACGCCCACCATCCCGACGGTCACGGCGAGCATCACGGCGAAGGCGGCGGCAAGGAAGCCGACCTTCACCGGCTCGCGGCCCCACAGCGAGGCCACCGGTGCGGCCGAGGCGGCCAGCGCGAAAGGCAGGACCACCCGCGCGGCCATCACGATCGGTGCCCATGTGCGCCGCAGGGGCGTGTCCTCGGACTCGTGGGTGACATCGCCCTGGCGGAGGGGGGATCGGTGGGGGCGTGTCGCGCCGGCGCCCCCCGAGGCGGGGAGTCCCGCGGGATCGTCGTGCTTCACGAGCCCCGCCCGCTCCGGCGTACGCCGGGAACCTCCTCGTGGATGCCCTCGTGTTCGATGCTCCCAGTCACGGGTGCCCCGGCGACGGGCAGGTCCAGGGTGGGGAGGTTGCGCGGCAGCGCGCCACTGGGTCCGAGCACACACCACGCCCTTCTTCGGTCACATGCCCGTCCGGCGGGTCGGTTCCATCAGTATCCCCCTGCCCGTGGGCGGCGCCGAGCGCGGCAAGAGCGCGGCGGTCGTGGCGCCTGCGGTCATCACCCCGACCGATGGGCGCCCGGGGCCGGGTGACCTCAACGGTCACGTTGCGGTCGTGCTGCTCAGGCATGCCGTTCGGATTGCCGATCACAAGGGTGTGAGA
>JAJZTN010000233.1 GCA_021848885.1 Actinomycetes bacterium | reverse complement strand
GCCCGACGAACTCACCCTTCTCGAGGGTCAGATCGACCTCGCGCACCGACCAGATGCGCTGGCCGTGGTAGGGCTCGTAGACGATGTCAACGCCCCGGGCGGCGAGCAGCGCCATCACTTCTCCCGCAGGCGAGGGTTGGACAGCGCATCGACGCCGAAGTTGATCAGAGTAAACGACACGGCAAGCAGGGCGATCGCCAGGCCGGGCGCGAACACCAGCACCCACTGACCGGTGAGAAGGGCGTTCTGCTGCTGGGCGTAGTAGAGGATCGTCCCCCAGCTGACCGTGTTGGGGTTGCCCAGTCCGAGGAACTCCAGGCTGGCCTCGGCCATCACGGCCGCCGTGGCCGCGCCGAAGAAGCTGCCCGCGACGAGGGAGGTCATGTTTGGCAGGATCTCCCGGAACACGACACGGAAGAGCCGCTCGCCGGAGAACACCGCCGCGGTGACGAACTCGCGTGCCCGCAGGGTCGAGGCCTGGCTACGGATGACCCGGGCGCCGGTGGCCCAACTGGTCAGTGCGACGACGAGCACGATGGTCCACACCGACCGGCCGGGGATGTAGGCGGCCAGGATGATCATCAGAGGCAGGCCGGGGATGACCAGCGCGAGGTTGGTCACGAAGCTGAGCACCTCGTCCACCAGCCCGGGGCGGTAGCCGGCGATCAGCCCGAGCGTCACCGCGACGAGGGTCGCGCCCAGTCCGGCCGTCAGGCCGACGAGCAGCGAGACGCGGCCGCCGTAGACCACCTGCGAGAACACGTCCTGTCCGTTGCCGGTCGTGCCGAACCAGTTGGTGGCATCCGGGTTCGAGTACGGCGTGAAGGTTGTCGCCGTGGGCGAGTGCGGGGCGATGAGGGGGGCGAAGACGGACACCACCACGAACCCAGCGAGGATGACCAGACCGATGCGGGCCTTGTGGTTGCTCCAGATCGTGCGCACAGCCCGGCCGAGGAAGAGCAGCGGTCCGGGCACGCGACGGTGGGGGCCGAGCCGGATCTGGCCGCCCAAGCCGGAGGGCTCGGCGGGCGGGGGGACGGTGCTGAGGATGCTCATCGCCGGACCCTCGGGTCGAGCCGGGCATAGAGCAGGTCGACGACGAAGATGACCGTGAGCATGCTCACCGTGATCACGAGGAAGAGGGCCTGCATGAGCGGGAAGTCGTGGTTGGAGACCGCGATGTAGAGCAGGTTGCCCAGCCCCGGGTAGCTGAAGACGCCCTCGACCAGCACCGAACCTCCGACCACCGCACCCAGGGACAGGCCGAACGCCGTGACGTTGGGCAGCAGCGCGTTGCGCGCCGCGTAGCGCAGGGCGATGGTCCGGCT
This sequence comes from Actinomycetes bacterium, assembly GCA_021848885.1. Taxonomy (GTDB): domain Bacteria; phylum Actinomycetota; class Actinomycetes; order JAJZTN01; family JAJZTN01; genus JAJZTN01. Next base: position 1,232 of record JAJZTN010000233.1, on the reverse strand, counting down.
GCTCAGCCCGTTCGCCTCGGCGAAGGTCACGTAGTCCTCGCCCAGCGTGTTGATCATGTTGTTCCGCATGCCGAAGACCCAGCCAGACAGCGAGGTGATCGCCAGTGTCAGGGCCGGCAGCACGCTGTGCTGCAGCGCGTCGGAGAGGAACGACAGGCTCAGCTCGGGTGTGTTCCCGGAGCTGTACCCGCCCTTGATCGGGAACCAGTTGAGCCGGTAGGCCAGGGCGTAGAGCAGCAGCAGACCCAGCCAGAACGGCGGGAACGCCGCGAAGAAGGTGGCACCGATCGTCACCGACGAGTCGGCCACCGTGGCACGGCGCCACCCGGCGTACACCCCCAGCAGCGTCCCGATGACGAAGGCGATGACGGTCGTGGCTCCGACGAGCGCCAGCGTCCAGGGCAGCGCGTCCCCGATCGTCTGCGCGACCGTCTCGGTGGGGAAGGTGTAGGAGCGCCCGAAACGCAGGTGCGCGATGTTGTCGAGGTACTCCCAGTACTGGCTGACCGGGCTGCCGTGCGGGGTCCCGAGCTGGATCTCGATCGCCCGACGCTGCGCGTTGGTTACGGGGATCCCGGCGGCGGCCAGCTTCGCCAGCGCGGCGTCGACCGGGGAGCCGGGCATGAGCCGAGGCAGCACGAAGTTGAGGGTGATCGCGGCCCACAGGGTGACGACGAAGGACGTCACCCTGCGGACCACGAATCTCACGCCGCGCCCCCATCCGGCTGGCCAGCGCCGGTCATGTCACGCCTTGGTCAGATGGGTCAGGACGACCAGAATCGCGTTGTTGTAGGTCGTCGGCAGGGTGTACGGGTCCTGGGCCGAGGGCCACCCGGTGAAGTGCTTCGTCGAGAACAGTCCCCAGCTGCCGCCGTAGTACATGAGCACGACAGGCACCTGCTCGTACATCGCCTGCTCGAGCTTGTACGTCGCCTGCAGCTGCGCCGCCTCGTCGGTCGCCGAGGCCAGGGTGGCCAGCGCCTGGTCGACGGCGGGGTCCTTGAAGCGCTCGAAGTTGTTGGCCGTCGGGGTGTTGACCGGCGCCGCGTACTGGCTGTTGAGCGCGTTGTTGAAGTCGGTGTAAGGGTTGCCCGATCCGCCGAAGCCCCCGATCGCCGCATCGAACGTGCCGGACTGGATTGCCTGTCCGTACTGTGCGTACTGCGGCAGGTCGAGACTCACCTTGATCCCGATGGCGCCCAGCTGTGTGCTGACCTCCTTGGCGGCCGACA
>JAJZTN010000067.1 GCA_021848885.1 Actinomycetes bacterium | reverse complement strand
GCGGTGGGTTCGCGGCGGGCGTGGTGCAGTCCGGCGTCCTTGCCGAGGCCCGGGTCGGCACCCGGCACGTGCAGGGTCGCACCGCCGCCGGCGGTTGGTCGCAGAAGCGATTCGCCCGCCGACGGCTGAAGCAGACCGACGAGCTGTGCGCGGCGGCCACCGAGCTGGCGGTCCAGGTGCTCGGCGCGGCCACGGGACTGGACGCGGTCCTCACCGGGGGTGACCGGCGGCTGCTCGCCGCGGTGCTCGAGGACAGGCGGCTGGCCCGGTTGCGCCCCCTGGTGGCTGCCCGGGTGCTCGACGTCGCCGACCCCCGCCGTCGGGTGCTCGAAGCCGCTGCGGCACGCTGCGATGCCGTGCTGGCGACGCTGACCGAACAGACGGAGGACTCCACCAGATGATCATCGCGGCGGACGTGGAGCTGCGCGCAGGCGCCCGGCTGCTGCTTGAGCATGCCTCCTTCCGGGTGGGTCCGGGGGACCGGGTGGGGCTTGTCGGGCGCAACGGGGCCGGCAAGACGACCCTGATGCGGGTGCTGGCAGGCGAAGCCGCACCCGTCTCCGGCTCGGTCACCCGGGCTGGCACGGTGGGCTACCTGCCGCAGGACCCACGCACCGGTGACCTGAGCCTGCTGGCCCGACACCGGGTGCTCTCGGCCCGCGGGTTGGACGAGATCGTCTCCGCGATGCGTGAGACCGAGGGTGCCATGGCCAGCGCACTCGCCGAGACCCACGAGCGCGCCATGGCCCGCTATGGCAGGTTGGAGGCCGAGTTCACGGCCCGTGGCGGTTACGCCGCCGAGGCGGAGGCTGCCGCCATCGCCAGCAGCCTCGGCCTGCCCGACCGGGTGCTCGACCAGCCGTTGAGCACGCTCTCCGGTGGGCAGCGCCGCCGGGTCGAACTGGCCCGGATCCTCTTCGGTGGAGCCCAGACCCTGCTGCTGGACGAGCCGACCAACCACCTCGACGCCGACTCGGTCGTGTGGCTGCGGGACTTCCTTCGGGTGTTCCCGGGCGGCTTCATCGTGATCAGCCACGATGTCGGGCTGGTCGAGCTCTGCGTCAACCGGGTCTTCCACCTGGACGCCAACCGCGCCGAGCTGGACATCTACAACCTCGGCTGGAAGGCCTACCTGGCCCAGCGCGAGGCCGACGAACGGCGCCGGCGACGGGAGCGGGCCAACGCCGAGAAGAAGGCCGCCGCCCTGCTGGCCCAGGCCGACCGCATGCGCGCCAAGGCCACCAAGACCGTGGCCGCGCAGAACATGGCCCGCCGCGCCCAGCGGCTGCTCGGCGGGCTGGAGGAGGCGCGCAAGACCGACAAGGTGGCCAGGCTGCGCTTCCCGACCCCGGCGCCGTGCGGGCGGACCCCGCTGACCGCCAGCGGGCTGTCCAAGAGCTACGGCTCACTGGAGGTCTTCACCGACGTCGACCTGGCCGTGGACCGGGGCGCGCGCATCGTCGTACTCGGTCTCAACGGCGCCGGCAAGACCACCCTGCTGCGCCTGCTCGCCGGGGTGGAGACCCCCGACACCGGGCAGGTCCAGGCCGGGCACGGGCTCAAGCTCGGCTACTACGCCCAGGAGCACGAGACCATCGACGGTCGGGCCAGCGTGCTGGAGAACCTGCGCGCCGCCGCGGGTGAGCTGACCGACACCGAGGTGCGCGGTGTGCTGGGCTCGTTCCTGTTCTCCGGGGACGACGTCGACAAGCCCGCCGCGGTGCTCTCCGGCGGGGAGAAGACCCGGCTCGCCCTGGCCATGCTGGTGGTCTCGGCGGCCAACGTGCTGCTGCTGGACGAGCCGACGAACAACCTCGACCCGGCCAGCCGCGCCGAGGTGCTGGCAGCGCTGCACTCCTACGCCGGTGCGGTCGTGCTGGTGACCCACGACGAGGGCGCCGTGGCCGCGTTGGCACCCGAGCGGGTGCTGTTGCTGCCCGACGCCGACGAGGACATGTGGAACGAGTCCTACCTGGATCTGGTCACCCTCGCCTGAGCGCCTGAGCGCCAACCCCTCACAGACCCTGGGTGCTGATCAAGCAAACTCGGCACACGGCCTTGGGCTCGCGCGCCACCTCGTGGCGCATCTGGCACCACTGGCACCAGGATCGGCATTGCGGTTGGCATGGCGGAGGTTCCGGGTCGATCATGTGAAGCGCGGAAGATCATCCATCGAGGAGGCACGTGTGGCCGAGACTCTGCCCAAGAAGACGAGGATCACCGGCTCGGAGCGCACCCGGCTGGCCGGTGACCTGAAGAAGCGTTATGCCGCGGGGGAGAGCATCCGCGCGCTGGCTGCCTCGACCGGGCGGTCCTACGGGTTCGTCCACCGCATCCTCAGCGAGTCCGGCACGAAGCTGCGTGGCCGTGGGGGAGCGACCCGGGGCAAGGCGAAGAGCAGGACCTGATTCCACCGTCCGCGCACGTGGCGCCGCCCGAGACGGCCGGTTTCAGCGTCGAGGTCGCCGGTCCTGTGGTGACGGTCACCCTGGACCGGCCCCAGCGACGCAACGCCCAGCTGCCCTCGATGTGGCGGGGGCTGGCCGCCCTGGGCGAGTGGTTGCCCGAACCGACCCGGGTGGTTGTGCTGACCGCCCGGGGCCCGTCCTTCTCAGCCGGGTTGGACTTGGCCCTGCTTGCCCCGCCCGGCGTGCCGGGGGAGACCGACCTGGTTGAGATGGGTGCGCTGCCCGACCATGAGCTTGACGCTCTCATCGACTCCTTCCAGCAGGCCTTCACCTGGTGGCGGCGGCCCGGGGTGGTGTCGGTGGCGTCGGTGGCAGGTCACGCCGTCGGTGCCGGCTTCCAGCTGGCCCTGGCCACCGACCTTCGTATCGTGGCCGCAGATGCCCGCTTCGCGGTCCGTGAGCCCGCCCTGGGCCTGGTGCCCGACCTGGGTGGCACGGCCCGACTGGTGGAGGCGATCGGCTATGCCAGGGCCGTCGAGCTGTGCCTCACCGGTCGGTGGATGGACGCCGCAGAAGCCGTGGCCTGTGGGCTCGCCGTCACCGTCGTGCCGGTGGCCGAGCTGGCGGCGGCCACCGCGGACCTGGTCGCCGCCCTGCTGGCCGCCCCCGAGCCGGCCAGCAGGGCGACCTTGGAGCTGCTCCGGGCCGCGGCCGGGCGCGCCCGCGACAGCCTGGGCAGCCCGGAGGGCCTACGAGCCCAGCTGGCAGCCGAGCGCGCCGCGCAACGCTGCCGACTGCGCGACCTGACACAGGCGCGGTAGCCGGGTCCGGCAGGCAGACAAGCCCGGCCGCACAGGCGGGGCAGCCAGGTCCGGCAGGCAGGGAAGCCGCGGCGCCCCGCCCACGTTGTCGCCGCGTACAGGCAAGATGGGCTCCGCGACCCCCCACTCCGGTCCGTTGCTGAGCCCCGCGGCCCAGGAAACAGGGTGCTGAGGGTGGCGGCGCAGGCCGCAGGAAGGACCACCGGGTGTCGATGCATGGTGCGGGATGGCGCTCGCTGCGTTCCTACTCCCGCGACCGCTCGATAACGCAGCAGCACCTGTCCGCGGGCACGCTGCGCCGGATCGGCGGCTTCGCCCGCCCCTACCGCGGGCAGATCGCGGCGTTCCTCATCGTCGTCGTCGTCGATGCCGCCCTCGTGGTGGCCACTCCGCTGCTGCTGCGCCGCATCATCGACCAGGGCGTCGTCGCGCGCGACGTCAAGGTGGTGGTCACCACCTCGATGCTCGTCGGGGTCATCGCAGTGCTCGACGCGAGCCTGACACTGGTCCAGCGGCTGCTGTCGGCCCGCATCGGCGAGGGGCTCATCCTCGACCTGCGCCAGCGGGTCTTCGGGCATGTGCAGCGGATGCCGATCGCGTTCTTCACCCGGACCCAGACCGGCTCGCTCGTGAGTCGGCTCAACTCCGACGTCATCGGCGCCCAGCAGGCCCTGACCTCCACGTTGTCCTCCGTGGTGTCCAACTCGGTGAGCCTGGTGCTGGTGCTGGCCACGATGCTCTACCTGTCCTGGCAGATCACTCTCGGCGCGCTGCTGCTGCTGCCGGTCTTCGTCATCCCGGCACGGCTGGTCGGGGCCCGGCTCGCGGTGATCACCCGCGAGTCCATGCAGCTCAACGCCGCGATGAGCCAGACCATGACCGAGCGGTTCAACGTCTCCGGGGCGCTGCTGGTCAAGATCTTCGGCAGGCTGCCCGAGGAGCTCGGGGAGTTCTCCCGCAAGGCCGCCCGGGTGCGCGACATCGGGGTCCGCCAGGCGATGTACAGCTCGGTGTTCATGACCTCCCTCGGCCTGGTCGCCACGCTGGCCACCGCCATGGTGTACGGCGTGGGCGGTGTTCTGGCCGTTCACGGAAGCCTGCAGCTGGGCACCTTGGTGGCGCTGACGGCGCTGCTGTCCCGGCTCTATGGCCCGCTGACCGCATTGTCGAACGTGCAGGTGGACATCATGACCGCCCTGGTCAGCTTCGACCGGGTCTTCGAGGTGCTGGACCTGGAGCCCATGGTGGCTGACCTCCCGGGGGCCCGCCCGCTGCCCGCCGACGCCGCCTCGGTCGAGTTCGACCACGTCGACTTCCGCTTCCCGAGCGCCGACGAGGTGTCGCTGGCCTCGCTGGAGAGCGTGGCGGTGCTGGACTCGACACCCTCGCAGCAGGTGCTCGAGGACGTCAGCTTCCGCGTGGAACCCGGGCAAATGGTGGCGCTGGTCGGACCGTCCGGGGCCGGGAAGACCACCATCACGCACCTGGTCTCGCGACTGTACGACGTCACCGGCGGGAGCGTGCGGGTCAGTGACCACGACGTGCGCGAGGTGACGCTGGAGTCGCTGCACCGCGCGGTCGGGGTGGTCACCCAGGACGCGCACATGTTCCACGACACCATCCGCGCCAACCTCTCCTTCGCCAAGCCCGAGGCGAGCGAGGACGAGATCGTGACGGCCTGTAGGTCCGCGCAGATCTGGCCCCTCATTGCCACGCTGCCCGACGGGCTGGACACCGTGGTCGGTGACCGCGGCTACCGGCTCTCCGGCGGTGAGAAGCAGCGGCTGGCCATCGCCCGGCTGCTGCTCAAGGCGCCCACCATCGTGGTGCTGGACGAGGCCACCGCGCACCTGGACTCCGAGAGCGAGGTCGCCGTTCAGCGCGCGCTCGCCACGGCCCTGCGGGGACGCACCTCCCTCGTCATCGCCCACCGGTTGTCCACGGTCCGCGACGCCGACCAGATCCTGGTCATGGACGCCGGCCGCATCATCGCCCGAGGGCGCCACCCCGAGCTGCTCGAGCAAGGTGGGCTCTACGCCGAGCTCTACCGCACCCAGTTCGCCGACCAGGCGCGGCGCCCGGGCAGCCGGGCTCACGCTGCCGACCTCACCGCGTGATGCTCCAGCGCAGGGCTCCGTGCGCCCGCGCCGGCTGAGCGCGGCACCCAACCGCAAGGAGTTCGAGCCGCATGCCCCCCACCACCCCCTCGGATGAGACCTCGCCCAGCTTCGCCGACCTCGGGCTGCGTCCCGAGCTGCTGCGGGCGCTGGCCGATCTCGGCTATGAGGAGCCCACCCCGATCCAACGGGCGGCGATCCCGCCGCTGCGGGCCGGGCGCGACCTGCTGGGTCAGGCGGCCACCGGGACCGGCAAGACAGCCGCCTTCGCCCTCCCGCTGCTGGACCGCCTGCCGATCGGGGCCGGCCCCGGCCCGCTCGCCCTCGTCCTGGTGCCCACCCGCGAGCTGGCGATCCAGGTCAGCGAGGCCATGCACCGTTACGGTCGGCAGCTGCATGCCCGCGTCCTGCCGATCTACGGCGGGCAGCCGATCGGCCGGCAGCTGCGGGCCCTGGCCGGTGGTGTGGACGTCGTGGTCGCCACCCCGGGGCGAGCCCTCGACCATATCGGGCGCGGGACGCTGCGGCTGGGCTCGGTGGGCGCGGTGGTGCTCGACGAGGCGGACGAGATGCTCGACCTGGGTTTCGCCGAGGACATCGACGCCATCCTCTCGGCCACCCCGTCGGGTCGGCAGACGGTGCTCTTCTCCGCCACGCTGCCGGCCCGTATCGCGCGCATCGCCCGCCAGCACCTGACCGATCCGGTCCGCGTCGAGCTGGAGCGGGAGTCGGTCAGCGCCGGGACGGCGCCGCTGGTCGCCCAGCGTGCCTTCCTGGTCGCCCGGGCACACAAGGCGGCTGCCCTGGGTCGGGTGCTCGACATCGAGGCCCCCGCAGCGGCGATCGTGTTCTGCCGCACCCGCGAAGAGGTCGATGCGCTCGCCGAGACCCTCAACGGCCGGGGCTACCGCGCCGAGGCGCTGCACGGCGGGATGAACCAGGAGCAACGCGACCGGGTCATGACGAGACTGCGCTCGGGCACCGCTGACCTGGTGGTGGCCACCGACGTGGCTGCCCGCGGGCTGGACATCGAGGCGCTGACCCACGTGGTCAACTACGACATGCCCGCGGCAGCGGCCTCCTACGTGCACCGCATCGGCCGGGTCGGGCGGGCTGGCCGAGAAGGGGTCGCGATAACCCTGGTCGAGCCACGCGAGCATCGCATGCTGCGCGGCATCGAGCGACTGACCGGCCAGCGGATCCACATCGAGCAGATCCCCACGATCGCCGACCTGCGCGCCCGGCGCCTGGAGACGACTCGGGCGGGGCTGCAGGAGGCCGTGCTCTCCGGTGACCTCGACCAGTTCCGGGTGGTCGTCGAGACGCTGGCCGACGACTACGACGTGATGGAGATCGCCCTTGCCGCGGTCAAGCTTGCCTATGAGGCCAGCGGTGCAGCCGAGGAGGAGGAGATCCCCGCCGCGCCGGTAGTCGAGCGGGCCGCGCCGGTAGTCGAGCGGGCCGCGCCGGTAGTCGAGCGGGCCGCGCCGGCTCGGCGCGGCCAGGCGCGGTCGGCGCGCGCACCTGTGCGCGTTGCCGGGCGCCCCGGTGGGGGGGCTCGCGGCGGCTCAGGCCTGGAGTCGGGCAGCACCCAGGGCCGGTCCCGGCTCTTCGTCGGTCTGGGCCGCGATGCCGGGATCAACCCCAGCGACCTCGTGGGCGCCATCACCGGAGAGTCCGGGCTGAGCGGCCGCGACATCGGCGCCATCGAGATCGCCGACCGCTTCTCGCTGGTGGAGCTTCCCGCGGCCTCGATCGACGATGTGGTCAAGGCACTGCGCAACGCCACCATCAGGGGTCGCAGACCGCGGGCCCGCCGGGAGCGTGAGCGAGGCTGACCGGTTGCTGATCGGGCATCATGTGGCCGTGCTGACCGCCGTGCTCACCTTCGCGTTCGCCGCCGCGCTCATCGTGCTGCTACCCGGCCCGGACACCCTCGTCGTACTGCGCTCGCTGCTGCGCGAGGGTCGGCGCCAGGCCGTGCTCACCGTCGTCGGGGTCCTCACCGGGCTTGCCGTCTGGGTGGGCGTGGCCGCCTTCGGGCTGTCGGGGCTGCTGCGCGCGAGCCATGAGGGCTACACCGCGCTGCGCATCGCCGGTGGCGCCTACCTGCTCTGGCTCGGGGTCGGGTCGCTCAGGTCCAGGTCGGCGGAGCCTGCCTCGGTGGCGGAGCCGGGCTGGGGGACGCAGCGCGGCGGGCTGCTCGGCACCGGCTACGGGGCCGGGCTGGCCACCGACCTGCTCAACCCGAAGGTGGGAGTCTTCTTCGTGACCTTCCTGCCCGCGTTCATCCCGCACGGGCAGCCGGTCGGGACGACCTCACTGCTGCTCGGTGGGCTTTTCATCGCCGAGACGGCCGGCTACTTCGCCGTCCTGCTGCTGCTCGCCGGGCGGGTCACCGCCTGGTTGCGCAACCCTCGGGTCCGGGCCCGGATGGACCGGCTCACCGGGGTGGTCCTCATCGGCTTCGGGCTGCGGCTGGCCGTCGAACGGTAGCGTCCCAGGGACCCGAGGTCAGGCGGCGGTCCCGCTCCCTGGGACGCGACGCCTGGCGGCGGTCCCGCTCACAGCGACCGACGTGCCCCGCCGTCCACCGGCAGCACGAGCCCGGTCAGGTAGGAGGCGGCCGGGCTGAGCAGGAATGCCGCGACCCGGCCGAACTCCTCGGGCCTGCCGTAGCGGCCCAGCGGGATGGCGGCCTCGTTGTCCCTGCGGGCGGCCACCGGACGGCCGGTCATCGCGTCGAGCTCGCGCAGCCGGTCGGTGTCGATCCGCCCGGGAGCCAGGCCGTTGACCCGCACCCCACGAGCCCCAAGCTCGTCGGCCAGCGACTTGGCGAGCATGCCGATCCCCGGCCGCAGGCCGTTGGAAATGGCCAGGCCAGGGATGGGGGAGTGCACGGAGGAGGACAGCACGAAGGCGATCGAGCCGTCCTCGCCGGAGATCCCCTTGGCCACCGCCCGGGCCACCCGCACCGCACCCAGGAAGACCGTCTCGAACGCCGCCCGCCACTGGTCGTCGGTTATCGCAGAGACCGGCCCGGCCGCCGGACCACCGACGCTTATCAGCGCACCGTCCAACCGCTCGTAGCGGGCCAAGGCGGCCGCAACAAGGCGGGTCTCGACACCGGGCTCGCCGAGGTCTCCGGGCACGCCCAGCGCGTGGTCGGGCCCGCCGAGTGCAGCGCTGGCCGAGGCGACGGCCGCCTCGTCGCGCGAGCTGAGCACTATCCGGGCGCCCTCGGCGACGAGAACCTCGGCGCTCGCCCGGCCCAGCCCGCGGGTGCCGCCAGTGACGATGAAGACCCGATCGGCCAGTCCAAGGTCCATGAGCTCATCCTGCCGTGCTCCACGGGGGGACCGGGCCCGACCCGCCGCCTGGTCACCCGTGCAGCCGAAGTCGCGCCGGGCCCGACCGGTGGCGCGAGACCCCGCTGGGCCGCCAGCCGCGCCAGGCCCGACCTGTAGCGTCTGACCGGTGGCGCTCAACCGCCCTGGGCCACCAGCCGCGCCAGGCCTGACCGGTGGCGCTCAACCGCCCTGGGCCGCCAGCCTCTCGGTGGCCGCACGCTCCAGGTGGTCGAGGAACGGGGCCTGCCCGGAGGGGTGTGCCAGCCCCACCGCGGTGTTGACAAGGGCGATGTGGCTGAAGGCCTGTGGGAAGTTCCCGACCTGCCGGTCATAACGCGGGTCGAACTCCTCGGCCAGCAGACCCAGGTCGTTGCGCAGCCCCAGCAGCCTCTCGAACAGGTCGGTGGCTTCTGCGGTCCTGCGACACAGGTGCAACGCGTCGGCCAGCCAGAAGCTGCACGCCAGGAAGGCCCCCTCGCCCCCGGGCAGCCCGTCCTCGGCGCTGCTGGTGTCATAGCGGCGCAGGAACCCACCGGCGAGCAGCTGGGAGCGCACAGCCTCGACGGTGCCCGCCACCCGGGGGTCGGTGCCCGGCAGGAACCCGAGCACCGGGATGAGCAGCGTCGCCGCGTCCAGCTCGGCGGAGCCGTAGGACTGGGTGAAGGTGTTGCGCCGGGCGTCGTACCCCTTGGCGCACACCTGGGCGTGGATGGTGTCGCGGGTCTGCTCCCAGCGATGCACCGGGGCGTGCAGGCCTGAGCGCCGTGCGGTCCGGATGGACCGGTCGAAGGCCGCCCAGGCCAGCACCTTGGAGTGCACGAAGTGTCGCCGCGGCCCGCGCACCTCCCACAGCCCCTCGTCCGGCTCGGCCCAGTGCTGCTCGAGCCAGTCCAGCATCACCAGCTCGATGTTCCAGGCGTCCGGGCTGGGATCGAGGCCGGCGTGCCTGGCCGACCACAGCGCGTCGATGACCTCGCCGTAGACGTCGAGCTGGAGCTGGTTGGCGGCCGCGTTGCCGATCCGCACGGGAGCCGATCCCTCATAGCCGGGCAACCAGTCGGCCTGCCACTCGGGCAGCCGTCGCTCCCCAGCCAGGCCGTAGAGGATCTGCAGGTCGGCGGGGTCACCGGCGATGGCCCGCAGCAGCCACTCCCGCCACGCCGCGGCCTCCTCGGTGTGGCCGGTCGCGGCGAAGGCTCGAAGGGTCAGGGAGGCATCGCGCAGCCAGCAGAAGCGGTAGTCCCAGTTGCGCACCCCGCCGATGTCCTCCGGCAGCGACGTTGTCGGGGCGGCGACGATCCCGCCGGTCGGCTCGTAGATGAGCGCGCGCAGCGTTATGAGCGAGCGCACCACCGCGTCCCGGTAGGGGCCCTGGTAGGTGCAGTTGGCCACCCAGTCGTGCCACCAGGCCTCGGTGGCCCGCAGTGCCGCGTCGGCGTCCAGGTTCTCCGGTTCGGGCCGGTAGGACGGGTGCCAGGTCAGCACGAAACTCACCCGCTCACCGGCCCGTACGACGCCTGCGGCCCAGGTGGCGTTGCCCTCGCCGTGCAGGTCCAGGTCGGAGCGCACCACGACCGCGTCGGGCCCGGCGACCGCGCGCAGGTGCCCGTCGACGTGCTTGACCCAGGGCAGCACCGCGCCGTACCCGAAACGCAGCCGCATCTCGCTGCGGAACCAGACCTCCCCGCGCACCCCCTCGACGATGCGTACGACGTTGGGCACCTCGTCGCGGACCGGCATGAAGTCGATGACGCGCAGGGTGCCCGTGTCGGTGTCCCACTCCTGCTCGAGGACCAGGGTCTCGGGCCGGTAGCGGCGTCGGGTGGCCGGGCCGCCGGAGGTCGGGCCGAGCCGCCAGTGCCCGTGCTCCTGGGTGCCCAGCAGCGCCGCGAAGATCGCGGCCGAGTCGAACCGGGGCACGCACAGCCAGTCGATCGACCCGTCCCGTCCGACCAGGGCCGCCGACTCCATGTCACCGATCAGGCCGTAGTCCTCGATCCGTCCCGCCATCGCGGTCCTCGCCTCCGTTGCCGTGCCTTGACCTGGGGCGCGGCTGCCCCGTCACCCTCGCACCCGTGCCCCGGCGGGTGCCCGCTCAACCTGCCGGTGCCTGCTCAACCTGGCGGTGCCCGTTGAGCGGGACCCGCGCCTGGGCACGTTCAGCGGCCTCCCGGCGGGCGAAGACGACATAGCCGACCAGGGCGATGACCGCGAAGACCCACCACTGCACCGTGTAGGCGAGGTTGAGCATGGCCGGCTGGCTGTCATCCAGCGGCAGCAGCACCGGCTTCTGGGCGCCTGCCGGCTGCTGGGTGTCCACCGGCTGCTGGGCCACAAGCTGGACGTAGTCGCCGTACGCCGCCCGCCCGATCCCCTCGGCGATCTGGGCGACGTTGATGTGCCGGACCTGCCCGCTCGGCAGGTCCTGGCTGCGCAGCTGCCCGGTCTCGCTGGCCCGGACCAGCCCGGTCACCGCGACCAGCCCTGCCGGCGGGTCCGGCACCGTCGGGGTGCTCAGCGCCGAAGCCCCCGAGGGCACCCACCCGCGGTCGACGACCAGGACGACCCCGCTGGTGGTGACAAGTGGCGTGAGCACCTCGAAGCCGTTGGAGCCGTTGAGGGGGCGCTGCCGGACCAGCATCGTCGCGGATGGCTCGTAACGCCCGACCGCCTGGACCCGGCGCCACTGGTCCGGCCCGGGCACGCTCGCACCGACCCGCAGAAGCGCCGCTGCCGGCACCGCCGGGGCCGCCGCGTTGCGATCCACCCGGGCGTTGTCCGCGCTGCGCATCTGGTAGCGGCTCAGCTGCCAGAAGCCGAGCCGCACGCAGGCCAGTGCCACCACGATGCACAGCACGAGGAAGCCGACCCAGCGTCGGGTGAGCAGGAAGCGGTACACGCACCGACGGTACCTGGGCAGTCGGGACCGGCCCGACGTAGGCTGCCAGTCACGCCGGGCGCCGGCACCGGTGTCCGGCCCTGCGACAGGTGCAGCCGATCCAAGGCAGAGGAGGCGGGGTGGCGGCGCAGCATCGCGGCACGGATCTGGTCGACCGTTTCGGCCGGACGGTCACGGACCTGCGCGTGTCGCTGACCGACCGTTGCAACCTGCGCTGCACCTACTGCATGCCGGCAGAGGGCCTGGACTGGCTGCCCTCAGCCGAGCTGCTCACCGGCGAGGAGATCACCAGAGTGGTGAGCGCCGCGGTGGCCTCAGGCGTCACCGAGGTGCGCTTCACCGGTGGCGAGCCGCTGCTGCGCCGGGACCTGGTCGACATCGTGGCCGCCGTGGCACAGCTGCGCCCACGACCGTCGCTGTCTCTGACCACCAACGGGCTCGGCCTGACCCGGCTGGCCGGCCCGCTGGCCGACGCCGGGCTTGACCGCGTCAACGTCTCCGTCGACACCCTTGACCGCGCCAAGTTCGCCGAGATCACCCGTCGCGACCGGCTCGAGGAGGTCCTGGAGGGTCTCGCCGCTGCCCGCGATGCCGGGCTCGCCCCGGTGAAGGTCAACGCGGTGCTCATGCGCGGGGTCAACGACGCCGAGCTGCCCGACCTGCTGCGCTGGTGCCTGCGCGAGGGGTACCAGCTCCGGGTGATCGAGCAGATGCCGCTGGACCCGCAGCACGGCTGGGACCGGGAGCGGATGGTGACCGCCGCGCAGGCGCTGGCTCTGCTGCAGCAGCACTTCGAGCTGGAGCCCGAGCCGGAGGCCGTGCGGGGCAGTGCGCCGGCCGAGACGTGGATCGTCAACGGCGGCCCCGGCAAGGTCGGGGTGATCGGCAGCGTGACCCGCCCGTTCTGCGGTGCCTGCGACCGGCTGCGGCTGACCGCCGACGGCCAGCTGCGCAACTGCCTTTTCGCCCGCGACGAGACCGACGTGCGCACGGTGTTGCGCTCGGGACTGTCCGGGCCCGCCCTGGACGCTGCGCTGGCCGAGCGGCTGCGCGCCAACGTGCACGCCAAGCGAGCCGGGCACGGCATCGGGGAGCCCGGATTCGTCCAGCCAGACCGCCCGATGTCAGCGATCGGCGGCTGAGCGGCTCGCCAAGGGCTCACCGGCCTACCACCGGTCCAGCGGCGTACCACCGGCCCAGCGGCTCAGCCCGCACCCGTCGGACCCGTCTCTCCCTCAGCTCGGCCGGCCTCCCAGGCACCCAGCTCGACGACCTCGATCAGGAAGTTCCGTACGCCGAGGAACTGGGCGAGCCGCTCCCGGTGCTCATCGCAGGACACCCAGGTCTTGCGCCGTTGCGGGGCGTGCACCCGCGGGTTGTTCCACACCAGCACCCAGCCGGCCTGGGCTCGGCAGCCCCGAGCCGAGCAGGTCGTCGGCAACACGCCGTCGTCGGGGGGCGGTTCGGGCACTCGACGAGTCTGCCAGGGTCCAGAAGTGCCCAGAAGGGGCAACAAGGAGGCGATGCCGGGCAGCCACGGGGGAAGCCGCCCGGCATCGCATGTGGCGTTCCGACGGGGGAACGAAACGCCATCACCAGTATGGCACGCGATGTCCGGCCTAGACGTCAGGACCGGCAGGCACGTCGGGGTCCCCGTGCGCCGCGCTGGTCAGTGCCGGACCGACCTGCTCCATCAAGGTGCCGGGCGGGCCCGGGGAGGGCTCTCGGCCCGCATTGGCGATGACCACGGCCACGTAGGGCAGCAGGACCGCGCCGGCGATGAAGACCCAGCGCAGCGGGCCGTCGAAGAAGATGGCCAGCAGGAAACAGGTCGTGCGCAGCCCCATCGAGATGAGATAGCGCCGCTGCCGGCCACGCACGTCCTCGGCGAGGCCCTTGCGGGCCGAGGTGATCCGGTAGACCGTCGGCTCCTGCGCCCGGGCGGTCTCGGGCCGGCGTTTCGCGGAGCCGAGCGGACCTGACACGCTTCAACGTTAGGTCAGCATGACCTGGCACGCGAGACCAGCCAACTGGGAGGACCGATGAGCAGCCGCACCTACCGAGTCACCGAGATCGTGGGGACGTCCCCGGAGGGGGTGGACGAAGCGATCCGCAACGGCCTGCGCCGGGCAGCCAGCACGTTGCGGCACATTGACTGGTTCGAGGTGACCGAGATCCGCGGGCATGTGGTCGACGGTGAGGTCGAGCACGTCCAGGTGGGGATGAAGCTCGGCTTCCGGCTCGAGGACGCCTGAGGCGTGAACGCCCCGAGAGCCGGTAGCGTGCCCCCGGCCGCCCGAGGGACCCTCCGGCGCGAGCCGGGACGGACCGACCGAAGGACTGGATGGGGATGACGACGCAGCAGGCTCGTTCGGTGCTTGTCACCGGGGGCAACCGGGGCATCGGGCTGGCGATCGCGCGTTGCTTCGCCGCGGCAGGTGACCGGGTGTGCGTCACCTCCCGGTCCGGCCAGGCGCCGGACGGGATCTTCGCGGTGGCGGCCGACGTCACCGACCCGGAGTCCCTGGATGAGGCCTTCACCACGGTCGAGCATCGCAACGGCCCCGTCGAGGTGCTCG
>JAJZTN010000066.1 GCA_021848885.1 Actinomycetes bacterium | reverse complement strand
ATACCCAGAGCACGCCTTCACCTGGGACACCGCGCTGCGGCTGGCGGCCCTGCTGCGCTCCCAGGGCGCCACGGTGGTCCTCACCCGCAGCAACGACGACGGCTGGGGACCCTGCATCGACCAGCGCGGCCTGACCGCCGCACGCAACCACGCGACGCTGCTGATCTCCCTGCACGGCGATGGGGCACCGGGGAGCGCGCACGGCTTCCACGTCATCTGGCCCGGCCCGGTGCCCGGCTACACCGCAGCCAGCTCGGCTCCCTCCGGACGAGCCGCCGTGGCCCTACGCGACGCCATGGTCCGCTCGGGTTTCACCCCGGCGACCTATGTCAACGGCGGCACCGGGCTGAACGAGCGCACCGACCTGGGCACTCTCAACCGGGCGGGCACCCCGGCGCTGATGGTGGAATGCGGCAACATGCGCAACGCCGGGGACGCCGCGATGATGTCAAGCCCCAGCGGGCGCCAGCACCTGGCCACGGGTCTGGCCGCCGGCGTGCTCGCCGCGGTTGCAGCGCTGCGGTGATCCAGTCACCCCGCCTCCGCCGAGTCCGCCCGCCACGCCGCCAGGTAGCCTTGAGCATCGGTCGAGTCGGCGCGCGAGCATGCGGAAGAGGGCGATCCCGGCAGTGTCACAGTCCCCGGAGGGCACTCCACTGACCGATTTCGGGCCCAACGCCTGGCTCGTGGACGAGCTCTACCAGCGCTACCAGGAGGACCCCGACTCGGTCGACCGGGCGTGGTGGGACTTCTTCGCCGACTACCAGCCCAGCATCGAGACCACCGCCGAGGCCACGACGGGCACCGGGCACGCCGGCGCGCCACGGCCGGGTACGGTCGCGGGCAACGGCTCCCTCACCCCAACCCCGACCGCGGCGACGAGCACAACGCCCACCTCGGCGGCTCCCCTCACCTCCCCCACCACCCCAGCCCCGGTCCCGCTGGTCCCCACACCGCTGCCCCGCACACCGGCCCCGAGCGTCCCGGGCGAGCCCGGCGAGCACACCACGAGCTGGACCACGGCCGAGGCCGTGCCGCTGCGCGGGCCCGCGGCACGGGTGGCCGTCAACATGGACGCCAGCCTGGCTGTGCCGACCGCGACCAGCGTGCGCGCAGTGCCGGCCAAGCTGCTCATCGACAACCGGATCGTGGTCAACAACCACCTGCGCCGAGGGCGGGGCGGGAAGGTCTCCTTCACCCACATCATCGGCTTCGCGGTGCTGCACGCGCTGCGGGCGATGCCGGAGATGAACCACGCCTATGCCGAGGTCGACGGCAAGCCCGGCCTGCGCCGCCCCGACCACGTCAACCTCGGCATCGCCATCGACCTGCAGAAGCAGGACGGCTCCCGCCAGCTGCTGGTGCCCAACATCAAGGGTGCCGAGGGGATGGACTTCACCCAGTTCTGGGCCGGCTACGAGGACGTCGTACGCCGGGCCCGGGCGGGCAAGCTGACCGCTGACGACTTCGCCGGCACCACGATAAGCCTGACCAACCCGGGCACCATCGGCACGGTGCACTCGGTGCCACGGCTGATGCCCGGGCAGGGCACGATCATCGGGGTCGGCGCCATGGAGTACCCGGCCGAGTACCAGGGCGCCTCCGCGGAGACCCTGGCCCGGCTGGCGGTCAGCAAGATCCTCACGCTGACCTCGACGTACGACCACCGGGTCATCCAGGGCGCGCAGTCCGGTGAGTTCCTGGCCCGGGTGCACCAGCTGCTGCTGGGCGCCGACCACTTCTACGACGAGATCTTCCAGGCGCTGCGGATCCCCTACGAGCCGATCCGCTGGGTGGCCGACATCTCCGCGTCGCACGAGAACGACGTGGTCAAGCAGGCTCGCGTGCAGGAGCTCATCCACGCCTACCGGGTGCGCGGGCACCTGATGGCCGACACCGACCCGCTGGAGTTCAAGCAGCGAGCCCACCCTGACCTGGACATCGTCACGCACGGGCTGACCCTGTGGGACCTGGACCGGGAGTTCGCCACGGGGGGCTTCGGCGGCAGGCCGCTGGCCCCGCTGCGCGAGATCCTCGGAGTGCTGCGCGACTCCTACTGCCGACGTATCGGCATCGAGTACATGCACATCCAGGACCCCGATGAACGTCGCTGGATCCAGCACCGGGTGGAGCGGCCCCGGGAGAAGCCCTCCCGCGAGGAGCAGCTGCGCATCCTGCGAAGGCTCAACGCCGCCGAGGCCTTCGAGACCTTCCTGCAGACCAAGTACGTCGGGCAGAAGCGCTTCTCCCTGGAAGGGGCCGAGTCGGTCATCCCGCTGCTGGACCAGGTGCTCACCTCCGCGGCCCGCGAGCGCCTCGACGAGGTGTGCATCGGCATGGCCCATCGCGGCCGGCTCAACGTGCTGGCCAACATCGCCGGGAAGAGCTACGGGCAGATCTTCCGAGAGTTCGAGGGCAACCAGGACCCCAAGTCGGTGCAGGGCTCCGGTGACGTGAAGTACCACCTGGGCACCCAGGGCACCTTCACCGCCGAGACCGGCGAGCGGTGCAAGGTCTACCTGGCCGCCAACCCCTCGCACCTGGAGGCGGTCGACCCCGTGCTGGAGGGCATCGCCCGGGCCAAGCAGGACAAGGTGAACAAGGGCGGCGGCGAGGAAGGCTTCACCGTGCTGCCCATCCTCATCCACGGAGACGCGGCCTTCGCCGGGCAGGGCGTGGTGGCCGAGACGCTCAACCTGTCCCAGCTGCGCGGCTACCGCACCGGCGGCACCATCCACGTGATCATCAACAACCAGGTCGGCTTCACCACGTCGCCGGCCTCGTCGCGCTCCTCGGTCTATGCCACCGACGTGGCGCGGATGATCCAGGCCCCGATCTTCCACGTCAACGGCGATGACCCCGAGGCCTGCGTGCGGGTCGCCGAGCTGGCCTTCCGGTTCCGCCAGACGTTCAAGAAGGACGTCGTGGTCGACATGGTGTGCTACCGCCGCCGCGGCCACAACGAGGGCGACGACCCGTCGTTCACCCAACCGTTGATGTACAACCTCATCGAGGCCAAGCGCTCGGTCCGCAAGCTCTACACCGAGGCGTTGATCGGGCGCGGGGACATCTCGGTGGAGGAGGCCGAGCAGGCCCTGCGGGACTACCAGGAGCAGCTGGAGCGGGTCTTCGTCGAGACGCGCGAGCCGGCCAGCACCGCGCCCGTGGGGCTGGAGCCGCCCGTCGTCGAGGCCGCCGCCCCCGTGCATCGCAGCACCCGGGTGTCGGTGCAGACCCTCAAGCGCATCGCCGAGGCGCACCTGGACGTGCCGGAGGGCTTCACCGTGCACCCGAAGGTGTGGCCGCAGCTGCAGCGTCGGGCCGGGATGCTCAGCGAGGGCGGGATGGACTGGGCCACCGGTGAGGTCGTCGCGTTCGGCTCGCTTCTGCTGGAGGGTGTGCCGGTCCGGCTGGCCGGGCAGGACAGCCGGCGCGGCACCTTCTCGCAGCGCCATGCCGTGCTCATCGACCGCGAGAACGCCCACGAGTGGACCCCGCTGTCCCGCCTGAGCCCGGACCAGGCTCGCTTCTGGGTCTACGACTCGCTGCTGAGCGAGTACGCCGCCCTCGGTTTCGAGTACGGCTACTCGGTCGAGCGCACCGACGCGCTGGTGCTGTGGGAGGCCCAGTTCGGCGACTTCGTCAACGGCGCCCAGACGATCATCGACGAGTTCATCTCCTCGAGCGAGCAGAAGTGGGGCCAGCACTCCGGGGTCGTGCTGCTGCTGCCGCACGGCTTCGAGGGCCAGGGGCCCGACCACTCCTCCGGGCGGCCGGAGCGCTTCCTGGCGCTGGCCGCGGAGAACAACCTCACCATCGCGATGCCGAGCACCCCGGCCAGCTACGCGCACCTGCTGCGGCGCCAGGCGCACCAGCAGCCCCGACGGCCCCTGGTGGTCTTCACGCCCAAGTCGATGCTGCGGATGAAGGCGGCGGTCTCCTCGGTGGCCGACTTCACCGAGCACGAGTTCCTCCCGGTCATCGCCGACCAGCACGACCCCGCGGGGGTGGACCGAGTCGTGCTGAGCGCCGGCAAGATCTACTACGACCTGGCGGCCGAGCGGGAGCGGCGCGGGGACACCCGCACCGCGCTCGTGCGCCTCGAGCAGCTCTACCCGCTGCCCGCCCAGGAGCTGCGCGAGCAGCTGGCCAGGTACCGGCACGACGTCGACCTGGTGTGGGTGCAGGAGGAGCCGGCCAACCAGGGCTCGTGGCCCTATATGGCGCTCAACCTGCCCGAGCGGCTCGGCCATCGCAGCCTGCGGGTGGTCAGCCGGCCGGCATCGGCCTCCCCGGCCGTCGGGACTCACCGCCAGCACGAGGGCGAGCAGCGCGCCGTCATCGAGCAGGCGCTGGCCTACTGAGCCGGCGATGTACTTCACCGACCGTGGCATCGAGGAGCTCGGCCACCGCCGCGGCGAGGAGCAGGTCAGCCTCGCCTGGCTGGCCGACCGGCTGCGCGACTTCGTCGACCTGCACCCGGAGTTCGAGACGCCAGTGGAGCGGCTGGCGACCTGGTTGGCCCGGCTGGACGACGAGGACGGCTGAGCCGCGGCGGGCCGGGGGCGCCACCGCGGCGTCCCGCGGCGTACTGTCCCTCGGCGTACTCCGGCGTTCTGTCCCGCGGCGTGCTCCGCCGCGGGCACTACACAGTCGCGACACATCTTGACTCCCGCCATCCGCGATATATCGTGTCTCTAACGCGATACATCGCGATCGGTCGCCTCGCCTGCGACCGGCCAGCGGCAACGGAGGACGACATGGCGCAGTGGCGGATCGAGAACCCGCAACGGATCGAGCTCGACACCCCCTCGGCGGACGGCGTACCAGCCGGGCTCGCCGCACTTCGCGTCGCACGGGTGCGGGTGGTGGCCGGGCATGTCAACATCGTGGCGACGACCGGCCCCGCCGCACTCGAGGTGACGGCGATCGAGGGACCCCCCTTGCTGGTGACCCGCACCGGCGACGAGCTGGTCATAACGCACGAGAAGCTCACCTGGTCCGGGGTGCTGGAGTGGACTCGCAACCTGCTCGGCGCGCGGATCAGCGCGACGGTGTCGCTGTCGGTGCCGGAGGACTGCGAGGTCGAGCTGGCCCTGGTCTCGGCCGATGCGGTCGTCTCCGGGCTGCAGCGCCGGCCCGCGGTCCGCAGCGTCTCCGGCGACATCGTGCTCGACGGTCTCGCAGACGGGGTCTCGGCGCAGACGGTGTCAGGAGACGTCCAGGCCAACGGGCTGAGCGGGCGTGTGCGCTTCGAGACGGTCTCCGGTGACCTCACCGTGGTCGACGGCGACGTCAGCGAGCTGTCCGCCAAGACCGTCTCCGGGTCACTGACCGTGGACCTGTCTCGGGCCGACGCCGAGCTGAGCATGGGCAGCGTTTCGGGCAGCGCGGTGCTGCGGCTGCCGGGCGAGGCCGACCTGCGGGTCGAGGCGAGCTCGACGTCGGGGTCACTGGAGTCGGAGTTCGCCGGACTGCGCCGCGACCTCAAGCCGGGCCGGACCACGATGAGCGGCATCATCGGTGAGGGCCGGGGCCGGTGCCGGATCAAGACCGTCTCCGGCGACGTCACGCTGCTGCGCCGCAAGGACACCGGGGTGGCCGGGCAGGCCAGCGCATGAGCCCGGTGTTCGGACACGGCCGACTGCGGCTCTACCTGCTCAAGCTGCTCGACGAACAGCCGCGACACGGCTACGACATCATCCGCGGGCTGGAGGACCGGTTCATGGGGCTCTACGCCCCCTCCGCCGGCACGGTCTACCCGCGGCTGGCCCGGTTGGAGGCCGAGGGGCTGGTCAGCCACGGCGAGGCGGACGGGCGCAAGGTCTACCGGATAACCGACGCCGGTCGGGTCGAGCTGCGCACCCGGGCCGCCGAGCTGGCCGAGGTGGAGCGCGAGATCGCCGAGATGGTGCGCAGCCTCCGCGACACCGCGCAGGAGATCCGCAGCGAGGTGCGTGGCGCCGTGGCCGACCTGCGCAGCGAGCTGCGCCAGGCCGCCCGCGAGGTACGCCGCCAAGACCGGGTCACCGCCCGCACCGCGGGCTCGACCGGTACGCCGCGCGCCGCCCGCGACGCCGAGGCGCTCATCGCCGCCTTCCGAGGCGAGGCCCGCCGGCTGGTCCGGGAGCACGGCCTGGACGAGGCCAGGGTCACCACGGTCAGGTCGATCCTCGACGACGCGCTCGGACGGCTGCGTGAGGCGGTCGGCCGGCGCTGAGGCGGGGCGGGCGGCGTTAAGGCGGGGCGGGCGGCGCTGAGGCGGGGCGGGCGGCCCGGCCCTCCTCGGCTCAGCCGCGGGGGTCGGCCGGCCATCCTCGGCTCAGCCGCGGGGCCGAGCTCCAGCATCAGCGGGTCAGCACGATCTTTCCGAAAACCTCGCCTGACTGCATCCGAGCGAAGCCGTCCCCTGCCTGCTCCATCGGCAGCTGCTCGTCGATGAGCGGTCGGACCCCGGTCTGGTCAAGCATCTGGATCAGCCGGGCCAGCTCGTCCCGGGTGCCCATGGTCGAACCGACCACCCGCAGCTGCAGGAAGAAGACCCGGTTCAGCTCGGCTGGCGGGTTCGGCCCGCTCGTCGCCCCGGCCACCACGACGGTGCCGCCGGGCACCAGCGACTTCAGCGAGTGCGACCAGGTCGCGGCCCCGACGGTCTCCATCACAGCATCGACCCGCTCGGGCAGCCGCTCCCCCGGCGCGAAGGCCGCCGCAGCACCGAGCCCGACCGCGCGCTCCCGCTTGGCCTCGTCCCGGCTCGTCACCCAGACCCGGTAGCCGGCCGCCCGGCCGAGCACGACCAGCGCGGTCGACACCCCGCCGCCGGCGCCCTGCACGAGCAGCGTCCCGCCCGGCTGCACCCCGGACTGCGTGAAGATCATCCGGTAGGCGGTCAACCAGGCGGTGGGCAGGCAGGCCGCCTCGGCGAAGCTCAGGCTCGCCGGCTTGGGCACGAGATTGGCGCGCGGCACCACAACGGACTCGGCGAGGGTCCCCTGGTAGCGCTCGGACAGCAGCGAGCGGCGCGGGTCCAGCGTCTCGTCGCCCCGCCAGGCCGGGTCGGACACCACGGCATGTACGACGACCTCGCGGCCGTCCTCGTCGACTCCGGCCGCGTCGCAGCCGAGGATCATCGGCAGCCGTTCCGCGGGCAGGCCGACCCCGCGAAGCGACCACAGGTCGTGGTGGTTCAGCGATGACGCACGTACCGACACGCGGGCCCACCCCTCGGGTACCTCCGGGTCGGGGCGCTCCCCCACGACGAGCCCGCTGAGCGGGTCCTCGGCACTCTGGGTGGCGGCGTAGACGGCGAACATGATCCGACCCTAGCCATGCCCGGCCCGGCAGGCCACGCCCGGCCCGGCATGAGGCGGGTGGTCCGGCGGGCGGGGTGGGGCGTCGTACGGCGGGCGGGCGGGGTGGGGCGCGGGGTGGGGCGTCGTACGGCGGGCGGGCGGGCGACGATCACGTCAAGCAGGCGTGCTAACGGAAACTCCCGCGACACGCCGCGAATCGTGTTGGTGCGCCGAGCCAAGCACGCGAGATGGCCGGTCGGAGCGCACCACACGCCCCACGCGCCTCAGGAGCACCCGTCGTGTGGGACTGCCGGCACCACACGCCCCACGCGCCTCAGGAGCACCCGTCGTGTGGGACTGCCGGCACCAACTGCCCCAGCCGCCTCACCCGCAACAGGCCTGCGGCGCCGTACGCCGCCCACCCCGCGCCACCCCGCGCCCCGCGCCACCCCGCGCCCCGCGCCACCCCGCGCCCCGCGCCACCCCGCCCACCCCGCGCCACCCCGCGCCCCGCGCCACCCCGCGCCACCCCGCGCCCCGCGCCACCCCGCGCCCCGCGCCACCCCGCCCGTCGTGCCGCGCCCCACCCCGCGACGCCCCGCCGCCGGACCTCAGCGCCGCGCTACCCCGTCATCCCGGGCTGCCCCGGCGACCGCCTCGGCCACCGCAGGGGCGACGCGTGGGTCGAAGACGCTGGGCACGATGTAGTCCTCCCGCAGGTCCTGAGCGACCAGGTCGGACAGCGCCTGGGCCGCCGCCACCTTCATGCCCTCGGTGATCTGGGTGGCCCGCACCTGCAGCGCACCGCGGAAGACCCCCGGGAAGGCCAGCACGTTGTTGATCTGGTTCGGGTGGTCGCTGCGTCCGGTGGCCACCACCCGTGCGTGCCTGGCGGCGATCTCCGGGTGCACCTCGGGGTCGGGGTTGGCCATCGCGAAGACGATGGCGTCACTGGCCATCCCGGCCACCGCGCGCTCCGGGATCGTGCCCCCGGACACCCCGACCAGCACATCGGCGCCGCGCAGGGCATCGCTGACATCCCCGGTCCGCCCGGTGCTGTTCGTCGTGGCCGCCAGGTCGCGCTTGACCGGGGACAGGTCAGCCCGCTCCCGCGAGACGATCCCCCGAGAGTCGACCACGATGACGTCACCCACACCGGCGGCCAGCAGGAAGCGGGTGATCGCGACCCCGGCTGCCCCCGCCCCGGAGACCACCACCTGGGTGTCGGCCAGGTCGCGGTCGGTCAGCCGGGCCGCGCTGCGCAGCGCGGCCAGCGTCACGATGGCGGTGCCGTGCTGGTCATCGTGGAAGACCGGGATGTCCAGCCGCTCCTGCAGCCGCCGCTCGACCTCGAAGCAGCGGGGCGCCGAGATGTCCTCCAGGTTGATCCCACCGAAGGAGGGCGCCAGCCGGGCCACGGTCTCTACCAGCTCGTCCACCCCGGTGCAGTCCAGGCACACCGGCACCGCATCGACCCCACCGAACTCCTTGAACAGCAGCGCCTTGCCCTCCATCACCGGCATCGCGGCCGCCGGGCCGATGTCCCCCAGGCCGAGAACGGCTGTGCCGTCGGAGACCACCGCGACGGTGTTGCCCTTCCAGGTGTAGTCCCAGACCAGGTCGGGCTGGGCGGCGATCGCGCGGCACACCGTGGCCACGCCGGGTGTGTAGGCCAGCGAGAGACCCTCCCGGTCGCGGATCCGCACCGTCGGGCGGACCTCGATCTTGCCGCCGCGGTGCAGCGGGAAGACCGGGTCGACCGAGTCCAGCGGCAACGCGGCTCGCCGCGCCACTGGCTCGGCTGGGTCGTCGTACGGGTCGATCGGTTGCGCGGACACGGGGCCCCCTGGCTGGGTCTGGCACGGGTCGACTCGGCGACCGGGCGATCCGGTCACCGAACGGGCGGCGCGGCACCGACGGGTGCAGGCGAGGGGAGACAACGCGGGTTAGGCGCCGTTCGCGGCTCGATCGCGACAATCGGCCCACAACAGGTCAGGTGGGGCCGGGTCGGTGCGCAACGGGCGGGCGGGGGTCTCCCGTGGCGTGATTGTGACACATCAACGTCCCTCTGTGACCCAGCGCACCGGCCAACGGTGGGAGGATGCCCTGGTCCAACTGTCTGACGACACGCAGTCCCCGGGCGTGACGTCCCCCGCCACACGGAGATCACCGCATGAGGCACCCTCGCTCAAGCTTCGCCATCATCACCGTCCTGGCCGCCGCGTCCCTGGCCGCTTGCAGCTCGGGCGGCGCCAGCACCAGCACCTCCTCGTCGGCCGCGCCCTCATCGGCTCCGGCCTCCTCGGCTCCGGCCTCGTCCTCGGGTCCCGACCTGTCCTCGATGATCCCGGCCTCGATCAAGTCGGCCGGTGTGATCACGATCGGCACCGACTCCACCTACGCCCCAAGCGAGTTCCTCGCCGCCGACGGCAAGACGATCGTGGGCTTCGACGTCGACCTGTTCAACGCGGTTGCCGCCAAGCTCGGCCTGAAGACGCAGTGGATCACCGCGAACTTCGGGGACATCATCACCGGCGTCAGCTCCGGCAAGTACGACATGGGCGTCTCCTCGTTCACGATCAACGCTGACCGCGAGAAGCAGGTCAACATGATCAGCTACTTCAACGCCGGGACGCAGTGGGCCACCAAGTCCGGCGACCCCAGCGGGATCACCCCGGACAACGCCTGCGGCAAGCCGGTCGCGGTGCAGAAGGACACCGTGCAGGTGGCCGACATCCAGGCGCGCTCGAAGGCGTGCACCGGCGCCGGCAAGAAGGCCATCCAGATCGACCAGTACGCCGGCCAGGACCAGGCGACGGCCTCGGTCGTGTCGGGCAAGGACGACGCCATGCTGGCCGACTCCCCGGTGGCGGCCTACGCGGTCACGCAGACCAACGGCCAGCTCCAGCTGCTCGGCAACGTCTATGACTCCGCGCCCTACGGCTACGTCGTCAAGAAGGACCAGGCACAGTTCGCTACCGCGATCTCCGACGCCGTCAACCAGCTGATCGCCGACGGCACCTACATGACGATCCTGAAGAAGTGGGGTGTCGAGGCCGGCGCGATCACCAACTCGCAGGTGAACCCGGCCCCGTGATCCCACGGGTGTGGGCCCCGGCCCGATCCGGGGCCCACACCCGCAGGGTCCGGGCCGCACCGACGAGTCAGGATCGGCAGGGTCATGACTGACACACCGACGACGCGGGCACGGCCGGAGGCGATCCAGGCCGTGCCTGTTCGCCATCCAGGTCGCTGGGTGGCCACCGCCGTCATCGCCGTGCTCACGGCCATGTTCGCCAACATGGTGATGACGAACAAGGTCTTCAACTGGTCCTTCATGCTCGACAACATGTTCAACGCCCCCGTTCTCGAGGGCGTGCGGACGACCCTGCTCATGACGATCGAGGCGATGATCCTCGGGGTGGGGATCGGCATCGTGCTCGCGGTCATGCGCCTGTCGCCCAACCCGATCGTCAACGGGGCGGCCTGGCTCTACGTCTGGTTCTTCCGCGCCATACCGCGCTACGTGCTGCTCACCGTCTGCGGCGGTCTGGGCATCTTCTACTCCACCTACCGGATCGGTGTGCCCTTCGGCAGCCAGCTCGCGTCGCTGCTCGGGCTCAGCTCCGACCTGAGCATCCTCTCGCTCAACGGCAACCAGATCGCGCGCGGCTTCGTCGCCGGCCTGCTCGGCCTGGCCCTGTCGGAGGGCGCCTACATGGCCGAGATCGTCCGCGCCGGCATCGCCTCGGTGGACACCGGCCAGCAGGAGGCCGCTTCGGCACTGGGGATGAGCAGGATGCTCACCATGCGCCGCATCGTGCTACCCCAGGCGATGCGCATCATCGTTCCGCCGACCGGTAACGAGACGATCGCGATGCTCAAGGACACCTCGCTCCTGCTGGCCATCCCGGTCACCAACGAGCTGTTCTTCCAGACCCAGGCGATCGGCAACCGGACCTTCCAGATCGTGCCGATGCTGATGGCGGCGCTGCTGTGGTACCTGGCGCTGTCCAGCGTGCTCATGGTCGGGCAGTTCTTCCTGGAGAAGCGATTCGCCCGCGGCTTCGACCAGCGCCAGGCCAGACTGAAGATCATGCAGGTGGAGAGCGAGCACGGCGCGGGTGCGATGTGAGCGCACCCCAGGGCGGCCACGCGATGGTCAGGGCCGAGCAGATCTACAAGAGCTTCGGGCACGTCGAGGTGCTTCGCGGCATCGACCTCGAGGTCGCCCCCGGGGAGGTCTTCTGCATCGTCGGGCCCTCCGGCTCGGGCAAGTCGACCTTCCTGCGCTGCATCAACCACCTGGAGAAGATCGACGCCGGCCGGCTCTACGTCGACGGGGACCTGGTCGGCTACAAGCAGCGCGGTGATCGGCTGCACGAGCAGCGTGAGCGCGACGTCTGCGCGCAGCGTCGCGACATCGGCATGGTCTTCCAGCGCTTCAACCTCTTCCCGCACCTGTCGGCGCTTGAGAACGTCATGGAGGCACCCATCCGAGTGCGCAAGGAGAGCCGGGCCGTCGCGCAGGAGCAGGCGGTGAGGTTGCTCGACCGCGTTGGCCTGGCCGACCGTCGCGCGATGTACCCCAGCCAGCTCTCGGGCGGTCAGCAGCAGCGGGTGGCCATCGCCCGGGCGCTTGCCATGCAGCCCAAGCTCATGCTCTTCGACGAGCCGACCTCAGCCCTGGACCCCGAGCTTGTCGGGGAGGTTCTCGACGTCATGCGAGGGCTGGCCGAGGAGGGTATGACCATGGTCGTGGTCACCCACGAGATGGGCTTCGCCCGAGAGGTGGGGGACGCGTTGGTGTTCATGGACGAGGGCGTTGTCGTGGAGGCCGGCAAGCCGCGCGAGGTGCTGAGCAACCCGCGGCACAGGCGCACTCAGGCGTTCCTGTCCAAGGTGCTCTGAGCCGGCCTGTCCAAGGTGCTCTGAGCCGGGCGCACCCGGGCGGCATCCAGCCGAGTGTCCAGCGGCAGGGTCATGCAGCGCACCGATCCGCCCGCCTTGTGCGCCTCGCTGACATCGACCAGGGCGACGGTGAACCCCCACGCCTCAAGCTGGCGGGCCACCCGCACCGGCGTGCTGGCCGGCATGATCACCGTACGGTCCACGACGACCGAGTTGGCCGCGAAGGTGAAGGCCTCCTCGTCGCTGAGCACGAGCGGCTCGGGCACGACCGTCGCCATGCTCGCCCGCCCTGCGGCGCTCCAGGCACCGGGGGCGACGATGGCGTGGGTGGAGTCCAGCGGGCAGAAGCTCAGGTCCAGGTGGTAGAGCGCCGGGTGAGCGATCGGCACCGGCCGCACCCGCACGCCAAGCACCCGGGCCAGTTCGGCGTGCGCGGCCGCATCGGTGCGGGGACCGGCGGCGACCAGCAGCGACTCGCCGAAGAGGAACGCGTCGCCGGCCTCGAAGGCGAGCGAGCCCGCTCCGATGGCCGAGCCCGCTCCGATGACCGAGCCCGCTCCGATGACCGTGGCGGCCAGCCCCCGCCCCTGGAACCAGTCCCGCGCGGCCGCCGACTCCGGGCGCCGCTGCGGGTGGCGGAACGAGGTGATCGCCACCCGGTCACCGTCGACCAGCCCGTAGTTCATGGCGAACACCATGTCCGGTGCCTGCGGCAGTCCCGGGATCGTCTCGACCGTGGCTCCGGCGGCCCGCAGGGTCCCCACAAGGGCGTGCCACTGCTCCAGCGCCCGGTCCGGGTCGATGCGCGCGGTCAGGTCCATCCAGGGGTTGATCGCGTAGTCCAGCCGGAAGTGCTCCGGAGCGCACATCAGGTAGTGCCGCCCCCAGTCCAGCGCGGCACCCCGCGCGAGGGCGCAGGCGGTGCCAGCCGACAACGGGCCCTCCTCGACGTCGAGCGGCCGGACCCTCGAGCGTCCGAACCGGTGCCGCGCACCGGCTCACCGGCCGCGAGACTGGCACCGGGAGTTGTCGGGTTGTCGGACAATCGAAGTGTTCCAGCAGCCGGCTTCGCCCGTCAAGGCCCTCGATGACTCATGTCAAGATGCCCGCTCGGATGGAGAAGGCCACCGGCGTACGCCGAACCGGTCTACCCTCGTGGGCGACACTGGCTGGGCCGGACCGGGGGCCGACGTGCGCGACGTGGTGATCGACCGGTCCAGCACAGCCGAGCGGGTGGCCGAGGCGCTGCGCACGATGATGTTCGACGGGGAGCTGGTCGCCGGCGAGCCGCTACGCGAGGTCGCGCTGGCCGAGTCCTTCGGCATCTCCCGGGCCACCGTCCGTGAGGCGCTGCAGATCCTCGCCCTGGAGCGGCTGGTCACCAGGGTGCCCAACCGCGGGGCCGAGGTGTCCAGCCTCAGCGGCACCGACATCGACGAGATCTTCCGGGCCCGCCGCATCCTGGAGACCGCCGGGGTGCGCGCGGTGACCGACTCCAGCAAGGCCGCCCTCGACGCCCTGCGCGCGGCCATGGCCGGCTACGCCGAGCTCGCCGCCACGAGCAGCCGAAGCCGCACCACCGAGGCCCACCTGGCGTTCCACAACGCGATCGTGGGCCTGCTGGACAGCCGACGGTTGCTGCAGACCGCCGCCAGCCTGACCAGGGACCTGCGGCTGGCCTTGGCCGCCGTCGGGCGGGCCCGCAACGACACCCCCGAGCAGGTTGCCGACCACCAGGGGCTCTTCGACCTCATCGTCTCCGCCGACGTCGAGCGGGCGGAGGCCGCGCTGGCCGCACACCTGGCCCGCGGCAAGGCCTCGCTCATGTCCGCGGGAGAGCACCGGGGCGAGGTCTCCCCGATCCGTCGACGCCGAGGGGCCTCATGAGCGACATCGCCGGCTACGCCCGCTACGCCGTCGACCTGGTCAACTCCGCCGCCGGGCCGGGGGGCCGGGACGAGCTAACCGAGCCGACCGACGTGCTCCGCCTGCTGCGCGAGGACGCCGACAGCTTCGCCAGCCGG
>JAJZTN010000065.1 GCA_021848885.1 Actinomycetes bacterium | reverse complement strand
CGGGCTCTCGCTCAAGCGTCCCTACGACACCATGGTGGCGATGAAGACCGACATGGCCGGGGCCGGTGCGGTCATCGCGGTGCTGGCCGCACTGGCCGACCTCGGTGTCCGGGTGCGCGTCACCGGGCTGGTCGCCGCGGCGGAGAACATGCCCGGAGGTAGTGCCCAGCGCCCCGGCGACGTCGTCGTGCACCACGGGGGGAGGACCACCGAGGTGCGTGACACCGACGCGGAGGGTCGGCTGGTGCTCGCCGACGCTCTGGCCTACGCCGACACCACGTTGGACCCCGACGTCCTCCTCGACGTGGCCACCCTCACCGGGGCGGCCACCCTGGGCCTGGGGCGCCGGCACGCGCCACTGTTCGGCACCGATGCCCGGCTGGTCGCCTCGCTGGTCCGGGCCGGGCAGGCCAGCGGCGAGCTCGTATGGCCGATGCCCCTGGTGGAGGAGTACCGCCCAGCGCTGGACTCCGAGGTCGCCGACCTGGCCAACGTCACCCGGGACCCGCACGTGCGGGCCGGCTCCATCGTGGCCGCGCTCTTCCTGCGCGAGTTCGTCGGGGCGCGGCGCTGGGCGCACCTGGACATCGCCGGCACCGGCCGGGCCGATGCCGACGAGCACGAGACGGTCAAGGGCCCGACCGGATTCGGGACGAGGCTGCTGCTGCGCTGGCTCGAGGGTCTGCGCCCGGCGGACCTGCGCGGCACGGCGGACCTGCGCGCCGGGGGTGGAGGCGCGCGCTAGCGGCGCACCGCGGTGAGCAGGCCGTCCCCCACCGGCAGCAACGCGGGCAGCAGCCGCTCGTCATCGCGCATCGTCCGACCCAGCTCGCGGATCGTCACGGTCACCCCGTCGCGCTGCGCGGGGTCGGCCACCCGGTCATGCCACAGCGCGTTGTCGAAGACCACGACACCCCCGGGGCGCAGCAGGCGCAGGGCCTGGTCGAGGTAGTCGGCGTACTCCATCTTGTCGCCGTCGCAGAAGACCAGGTCGTAGACGCCGTCGGTCAGTCGTGGCAGCACGTCCAGCGCGGAGCCGCTGATCAGCCGGAACCGGTTGGCCGGGAAACCGGCCTCGGTGAACGTCTCCCGTGCCGCGCGCTGGTGCTCCGGCTCGATGTCGACACTGGTCAGCACGCCCTCGGGGCGCATGCCGCGCAGCAGCCAGGCGCCGGACACCCCCGTGCCGGTGCCGACCTCGACGACGGCCCGAGCCCCCACCGCGGCGGCCAGCAGGCGCAGCGCGGCCCCCGCGCCGGGCATGATCGGGGTGCAGCCGAGCTCCTCGGCCTTGGCCCGGGCGGCAAGGAGCACGTCATCCTCGGGCACGAACTGCTCGCTGTAGGCCCAGCTGGCCTCGTGACCGCTCAGGGGTCCTCCTCCCCACCGGTCGGGGCCTGCTCGCACCGGCCCCGCTCCGCAGGCAGCCTAGCGGGAACGTCGAGACACCCCGGGCCGTTGCCCCCGGTGGGGCACCCCGCACGATGCGCCGGTGCCGCCATGGTCGGGATCGTTTTGACGAGAGGGCGTGGCGGGGCACCATGGAGTCGGTCGCTGAGCTGGCCCCGGAGACTGCGGAGGTCTCCCCGGCGCGGCGACGTCGATGGGGGTCGCGCGTGGACGAGGCCAGCGGCCCTGCTCGCCCCGGGGACCCGCGGGACCGCCCGGGGCGCACCGTCGAGGCCCGCCCTGCTCGCCCGCCGGTTCCGGACGTGCCGACAGTCCCCGCCGAGCTGGCCGCCGGGGCACCTTCCCTCGACCCCAGCGCCCGGCACGCTACGGAAGGCTCGGCACGGCGTACGCCGGTGCCGCCGACCGTTCCGGTCGCCCCGGACGACTGGACCCCTCCGAGCTGGGAGGAGGTCGTGGCCGCTCACTCGGTGCGGGTCTACCGGTTGGCCTACCGGTTGACCGGCAACCAGCACGATGCCGAGGACCTCACCCAGGAGGTCTTCGTGCGGGTGTTCCGCTCGCTGTCCAGCTACACCCCGGGCACCTTCGAGGGCTGGCTGCACCGGATCACCACGAACCTGTTCCTCGACCAGGTGCGCCGCAAGAAGCGGATCCGATTCGACGCGCTGGGCGAGGACGCCGCCGACCGGCTCGCCGGTGAGGGGCCGACCCCGGCGGAGCACTACGACGACACGCACCTGGACGCCGATGTCCAGCAGGCGCTGGACGAGCTCCCCCCGGACTTCCGCGCGGCCGTCGTGCTGTGCGATATCGAAGGCCTGTCCTACGAGGAGATCGCCGCAACCCTCGGGATCAAGCTCGGCACGGTCCGTTCGCGGATCCACCGTGGTCGCGCGCAGCTGCGCGCCACGCTGGCCCACCGGGCTCCCCGGGGCAGGGGCCGCAACGTCGCGGAGGAGACAGCGTGAACACCTCCGGCTCACACCTTGGTGAGCGGGTCAGCGCACTTGCTGACGAGGAGCTGGACCATCAGGGCCGGCACCGGGCGCTCGGTCATGTCGCATGCTGTGACCTGTGCCGCGCCGAGCTGGACGCCGAGCGGGCGGTGCGCCAGCTGCTGCGCGGGTTGGGCGACCCGCAGCCTGCACCCGACCTGCTCGCCCGGCTCATCGCGGTCGGGGCGCCGCAGCCTGCTGCCCCCGACGCCCCACCGCCGCCGCCCCGTTCGCCGGGTCGCTCGGCCACGGGGGGCCCGCCGTCACGCCGTGACGCTGCCGGGCCGGCGCGACGGCGCCGCTCGCGCCGGCTGGCCTTCAGGCGGGCTCGGGTCGCGGCCACCGGGGTGCTCGGCGTCGCGGCGGTCGTGCTCGGCGCGGTTGCCGCACTCGGGGGCGAGCCGGCCGGACACACCGTGCCACCCAGCGTGCCCACCGCGTCGTTCACCGGGGCCACGCTTACCGGTTCCGGCGGTGTCAGTGCCGTCACCGCGAGCTTCCTCACCCCGGTCCCTGGGCCCGAGGTGGTGCCGGCGCCGCTGTGGACAGCTCCCGCGGTGGCCCGGGCAGTGCCGATGATGGCCCACTCGACTCGTCCCTGACGGAGCCCTCCCTCACCGGCGCCCCCGCCGCGGTGCGGGCGCGCCGACCTGATCGGCCCGCCGCGGTGCGGGTGCGCCCCCTGGTGGCCCGCCCCAGTGCGAGTGCGCCGCCTGGTGGCCGCTGCGCGGCTCAGCCTCACCCGGATGACGGGTGCCCCCGTCCCAGCACCCCCGCATTCTCGAGATCTTCGACAGCGTGCAGCGCCACCAGGTGTTCCACGGCGAGGAGGTCGTCCAGGTCTTCCCTCCCGAGCTCAACGCGCTCTAACGGCAGGTTCTCGAGCTTCTACACGTACCCGCCGACACCTTTGCGGTCGACACCAGCCCCTGACACGTGGGGGGACGTCTGGATGATCCGTGCAGGGCTCATCGTTTGGGTGCTTCGGTTGGGTGAGGGAGGTGGAGCGAGACGGGGGCACTCGGCCGGCTACGAGCGAAGAGCCGAGGGGCCGCAGCAAGAGCCACCAGGCCGGTGCCAGCCCCAGACAGAAGGAGAGTGGGAGCGGCCCCTAGCAGGGTGGCAAGAGGACCGCCTGCGGCGGTGCCGCCGATGTTGGCGCTGGTCAATAGAGAGCCGACGGCGGCAAAAGCTCGGCCACGACCTTGCTTGGGGACGCTCGCCTTGACCAGGTCGCGCAGGGCGAGGTTCTGAGCTGTGACGCAGGCGCCGGCGACGATGCAGGCAGCGACCACCACGGTGACGAGTGGAACGGCGCCCAAGACGAGCCGGCTGGCGGCCAGGACAAGAGTCGCCAGGAAGAGCAACCGGGTGTGGCCGACACGCAGCATCGGCAGGAACAGCTGGGAGGCGACGATGACCGAGCCGACCGCCTGCGCAGTGGTGAGCCAGCCGTAGCTGCTCGCAGAGGCGTGTAGCACGTCGGTGACGAAGAAGATTGAGTGACGTGTTTGCCAAGGTGCTGAAGAGCACCGCGCCGAACAGGGCGAGCACGCCGGAGCGGATCTCGGGGTTCAGTAGGACGACGCTCGAGCCTTCCCGCATGGACCGCCACCATCCAGGCGTGACCAGCGCTTGACCTACGACGTCGACGGGGACGAAGAAGCTGGTTAGCGCGATGACGACAAAGGTCAGGGCATCTATGACGAGCGCCGCCGCGCCGCCGCCAGTGGAGTACAGCAGGCCGGCCAAAGCCGGACCGGCCACCAGCCCAACGTTGCGGGCCGCCTCCAACTGTCCGCAGCCACGGGCGGCCGCCGATTCGCCGTAGAGGTCAGGGATCACCGCTAGCAGTGTTGGTGTCACCACGGCCGTGCCGACAGACAGAAGCGCGATCAGGAGAAGCATGACGATCGGCGTAACCCGACACACCAGTGCTGCTGCTGAGACTGCTTGGCCGAGGCTGACGACCGGGATTAGCGTCGGGTGCGACAGGCGGTCGACCAGGGGCGCCAGCAACGGGCCGGCTACGACGACGGGCAGGAACGCCGCTACCAGGACCCCGGATACCAACCACCCGGCGTGAGGGTTCCGCTGGGCCCGCAGCATGAGCGTGATGATTGCCAATTCGTCACCGAGCGCGCTGAGCCCTGATCCACCGCCGGTGATTCTTTGAGCGGATGAGTGGGTTTGGGGGAGGTGGGCCGGTCGGCGGGCAGGGAGTGCCCGCCGGCCTGCGCCGGCTCTTCCACTTCGTTGTCCTCGGTCGCGCCCGGTCGGGCTGGGTGGTCAGGTTGTTGCTGGGTCTGGTGGGCCGGTCGCGACGGCGTGCAGGGACTCCCATGCATCGACCCAGGGCCAGTGGGTCGGTAGGTGCAGGACGAGTCGGCGGCCGGTGGAGGCGATTCGGCCGGGGACCTTGATGATCTTGCTGCGCAGGGTGGCCCATCTGGCCTTGGTCAGGTCGGCTGCGACCGCGGCGGCGCGAGCGATGTTGAACGCGATCACCGCCATGGAGACCCAGGCGGCGTTGGCCGCGTACTTCCCCGACGTTATCTGTAGTCGATTCCCACCTGTCCGTGACGTGCATGACGAGGGCCGACTGCTCAGCAGGCTGCGTCGTGGATGCGGTTATCTACCGCCGTCCAACACGGAGGCGGAGGCGCGGATGCGGGTGCAGCGGGTGGTCATGCCAGGCTCGGGGTCAGAGTCCTGGACGGTGCTGGGTGAGGACCATGTCCCGCTCGAACCGGTCGAGCGGTTCCTGTCCTATCTCGCGTCGGTGGAGCGATCCCCGAACACCGTCAGGGCCTATGCGCACGACCTGAAGGACTGGTTCACGTTCCTGACCTCGCACGGTCTGGACTGGCGGTCGGCGACGGTGGAGGACGTCGCCAGCTTCGTCGGGTGGCTGCGGTTGCCGCCTGCCGCCCGCGGCGGCGCAGTCAGCGTGCTGCCCACGGTCGAGCATCACTGCAGCGGGGCGAGCGTGAACCGCAAGCTCGCGGCGTTGACCTCGTTCTGCGGCTTCCATGCCCGACTGGGGGTGCCGCTGGCGACCTCGCTGGTCATGATGACCGCGACTGGTCGCCGCGGGTCGGGGACGTCGTATCGACCGTTCCTGCAGCACATCAGCAAGAGCACGCCGCAGCGTCGCCGCACGATCGCGGTGCCTGCGCCGGTGAAACGTCCGCAGGTCCTCACCACGGTGGAGGCGCAGGCCATCCTGGACGCCTGTCAGCACTTGCGGGACCGGCTGCTGTTCGCCTTGCTGCTGGACACCGGCATCCGGATCGGGGAAGCCCTTGGGCTGCGGCACGAGGACCTGCACCTCGCCGAACGGCACGTCGTGGTGACGCCCCGGCGCAACGACAACAGGGCTCGTGCGAAGGGCGGCCGACCTCGGACGATCCCGGCCAGCGCCGAGCTGATGCGGCTGTATGCCGATTACCTCAACAACGAGTACGGCGCTGTGGACTCGGACTACGTGTTCGTCAACCTGTGGGGTCGCCCGCACGGACACCCGCTGAGCTACCCGACGGTCTGTGACCTGGTGAGGCGGCTCCGTGCCAGCACCGGCATCAGTTTCGGGCCGCACCTTTTCCGTCACACCTATGCGACCTGGCTGCTGCGCAAGGGCGCCGGGATGGAGAGCGTGAAGGAGCTGCTCGGCCACGCCTCGGTGACCACCACGATCGACACCTACGGCCACTTGAGCATTGAGGACGCCCGCGGGACGTTGGAGGCGGCGGGCTGGTTCACCGGCCGGGAGGTGCGGCTGTGACCCCGCCCGCGCGTCACCTGACGCCGAACTCGACCGGGCTGCTGGAGAAGCTGCTGGGCGCGGTCCGTCCGGAGTTCCGCGTCGATGTCTTTGTCCCGGACCCAGACGACCCGGTGCTCGGCCGGCCGGCCTGCGCCGTGCCAGGTTGTGACCGCTCAGGGTGGGAGTACGGACTCTGCAGCGCCCACGCCCGCCGCTGGAAGGAGCACGGACGCCCGGACCGCGATGCCTTCCTGGCCGATCCCGGTCCGGAGCTGAACGGCCGACGTGACCTGACGATCTGCACCGTGGCGGGCTGCCGGTTCGGCAGCAGCGGCGTCGGGTTGTGCGCTCGGCACCGGAGCCGCTGGGAGCGTTCAGCTGAGCCGGACCCAGCCACCTGGGCCTCGTCGGTCCCGGCGGTGTCCGCGGAGGGCCGCATCGAGTGCCAGCTGCCGTTCTGCACGGTCTGGGTCGAGAACGGGAACCGGCTGTTCTGCAAGGCGCACCACACCCGCTGGGATCAGCTCGGCCGGCCCGACCCGGAGCAGTACGTCACGCACTGCGTGCTGCGCGGGCGGACGCGGATCGACTTCAGCATCCTGACGCCGCAGCTGAAGCTGGAGATCCAGTACGCCACCCAGTGCCGCCACGACCAGCAGACCATCACCACCCCCCCGCCGGTGGTGACCTGGGCAGTCAGGCTCGCCGCGAACACCGGTGTCGGGTCACTGCTCGACCACGGTGAGCAGCGATGGCGGGAACTCACCGCCGCCAAGGCGAACGGCTGGTATCAGGGCTTCGTGCTGCACGCCCGCGAGGCGGTCGAGAGGCTGCGCGACGGCACCGGGTGGGAGATCGAGTACCCCCGCGACGTCTGGCGCCTGCACACCCTGCCAGGGCTGACCCACAACGCCGGCAAGAACCCCGACGCGCGTCACCACCTCCGCCTCGACCGGATCACCCAACCTTGGCTACGGGAGCTGGCCAAGCGCTGGGCACGGCTGCGTCTGACCTCCGGGCTGGCGATCGGCACCGTAGTTGCCGACGTCGCCTCGCTGATCCGGTTCAGCACGTTTCTGAGCCACATGACACCGCCGGTCACGGCACTCGCTGAGGTGGACCGTTCGCTGCTGGAGCGCTACCTGGCCTGGCAGAGCAGCCAACCCGGCAGCCAGACGATCAAGGAGGACGGCGCTACCGCCCTGAACGGGTTGTTCCTGGCGATCCGTCAGCACGGCTGGGACGACACGCTGCCCACCACGGCGGTGTTCTTCCCCGGCGACACCCCGAAACGCCCGCCGCAGCCGTCCCGCCAACTCGCCGAGCACGTGATGGCACAGGTGGAAGCGCCCGCCAACCTGGACCGCTGGCCCGACCCGCAAGGCCGGCTGCTCACCCTGATCCTGATCCGGTGCGGACTCCGTGCCTCCGACGCGTGCTCGCTGAGGTTCGACTGCCTGATCCACGACGGGCAAGGCGCTCCCTACCTGCGCTACCTCAACCACAAGATGCGACGCGAGGCCGCCGTCCCCATCGATGAGGAACTCGAAGCCGACATCCGGGCTCAGCAACAGCGCGTCGTCAGCCGCTGGCCACAGGCCCACCCGCACCTGTTCCCCGCCCCGACACGCAACGCCCATGGGCGACGGGCGCTGACCTACTACAGCTACCGAGCGATGCTCAACCGCTGGCTTGCCGACTGCGAGATCCGTGACGAGCACGGCGAGCCGGCCCGGCTGACCCCAGACCAGTGGCGGCACACCTTCGCCTGCCGGCTGATCAACCGCGACGTCCCGCAGGAGGTCGTGCGGGTTCTGCTCGACCACGAATCGATGGCGATGACCGCCCACTACGCCCGGATCACCGACCAGACCGTCCGCCGCAGATGGGAACAGGCCACGAAGGTCAACATCAACGGTGAACGCGTCGCTCTCGACCCGGACGGGCCGCTTGCGCAGGCGCAGTGGGCCAAGACCCGCTACGGCATCGCGACCCAGACCCTGCCGCACGGCTACTGCGGCCTGCCGGTGCAGAAGAGCTGCCCGCACGCCAACGCCTGCCTGACCTGCCCGGTGTTCCTGACCGGACCAGAGTTCCTGCCCGAGCTGCGCGAGCATCGCAGCCGGACCCTCACCCTCATCGACCAAGCCCAATGCGGCGGTCACGGCCGCGTGCTGGAGATGAACCAGCAGGTCTTGTCCAACCTCGACCGCATCATCACCGAGATCGGGCTCGACGACGTCGGCGAGGCAGCCGATGCGGGCTGACAACTCACGACACCTCATCGCCTCCGCGCAGCAACGCGCCGAACAGACTCGACGGCGAGCCGTCGCCGCCCTCCCTCGGATGGACACCCTTGGCAAGCCGATCACCTTCGAGAGCGTGGCTCGCGAGGCCGGCGTCTCACGGTCCTGGCTCTACGCCCAAGCCGACCTGCGCATCGAGGTCGAGCGGCTTCGCGCGCGCCATCAAACGCTGCCGCCAAAGCCGGTGCCTCCCGATCGGCAGCGCGCCTCCGAGGCGTCCCTGCTGCGACGCCTCCAGGCCGCCAGCGAACGGATCCGTCACCTCGAGCACGACAACCGCGAGCTACGCGACGCGCTCGCCCAGGCCCTCGGCGACCAGCGAACATCGGGGATCCTCAGCAAGCCAGGCCGTCGCGACACGCCCGGGAAGAAGGTCTCGAAACCCATCGGACCGTGCTGACCAGCGACCCGAGAACCCTGCGTCGAGGACACCGTCCCCAACGCGAACGTCCAGGTCAGCACCATGATCAACAACGCGGCTCAAGATAACCGACGGTAGGTGTGCCAGCGGCCCGTCCTTGAGCTCGGCGATGACCTGCTCGACGATGGCGTGGTCCCGGTGCCGTTGGTCGGCCTCGACCATCACCAGGGTGCTGTTGGTGATGAAGGCGTGGTGCCGGTAGGTCGCGAACAGCTCGCCCTGTTCGGTGCCGTCAGATGCCAGCGGTTGGAGCCGCTTGACCCGGCGCACGATCAGCCGGCAGGTCACGTGCTCTGCCTTGCGGCGACCGGTGAACGCGGTGAACTCCACCTCGGCGACTTCGGCGTCGGAGATCCAGCGTTGTTCAGCCTCATCGAAGATGGCGCTGGGGTACTGGATCGGCTGCCACGCGCCCTCCTCGATGCTGGCGACCGCCGCGGTGACGCTCTTGGTCATCCGGGCAGTCACCGAGAACCACGCCTTCGCGCGAATCGCGGTCCCACGAACGCCCACCCGTAGTAGGCCGAGTCGGCCCGGCACAGAATCCGGGCCCTCACACCAGCCCTGCCGGCGGTGGTCAGCGCCTGGGCCAGTAGCCGACCCGCACCCTTGGCCGATGCCGTGTTGCCCTTACGCAGCCGGGCCCGGGCGATCACCGGCGCCGCGGTCGGCGTGGAGATGGTGGCGAGCTGGATGTTCAAACCTCGCACCTGGGTGTAGCCGTAGGCGGCGGCCTGCTTGGCGTAGCCGTGGACCTCCCGGATGGTGTCGTCGACATCAATGAACGCGATCCCGTCGGCGGTGTCCCCACCGGCGATCACCCTGGGCACCCGCGTGGTCAGACCCCCAAGGAGATCTCCGCTGACCGCGTCGAGTTGCTGCACGTGCCCGTGAGTGAACGAGCGCAGGAACGTGCCCAACGTCGAGGGGGCCCGCACCCCGGAGAACAACCGCGACATCCCGCCGTGGCGCAGGAGGTCGAGGTCATCAATACTGTCCGCGCCCGCGAGCATCCCGCCCACCACGCTGGTCGCCTTCGCCGTCGCATTGGGCGAAGCGACGCTCAACTGCTCCTCAAGCAGTTCGTGCAGGCCGGCCGACTCGGCCAGCCTGAGCACCGGCACGAGACCCGCGGCCGACACCAGGTTCGGATCATCGAAGACAGGCCGGATCGTGTGAGAGGCTTTCACTTACGAGGTGTCCCTTGCTCGGCGCTCGAATCGTTTGTGTGGCAACTCCGATTCTCCCGCCCAGCAAGGGCATTCTCGTTAGACGCCACGCTCACACCGCCAGGTTCATCGGTGGATCAGGGCTGAGCCCAAACGCAGCAATGAGCGCCCACCGAGCCCGGCGCGCGGGGTGGGACCATCGTGTGGGTCACGCCTGTTCGCTCCGCTGGGGGACGGCATTGAACGCGAGGGTGACGTCGGCGCTCTCCTCCGATTCCGTGCTGGGGGCAGGTGGCGCAGCCCGGTAGCGCCGGTAGAGCTCAAGGAACTCGTCGTGGAACGCCGAGAGCTGACTCGGCGTCAGGCGCAAGCGGTAGCTGCCCACGGTGGCCGCCTGTCGCCAACTCGCACTCCACTGCCCAGAGCGATCGGCCAGGAAGCCCTGCAGTTGCGCCGTCTGCATCCCGACCAGGAGCATCTCGAAGCGGTTCAGACTCGCTTCATCGTCGAGTTCGCGCGGAGCTGCCTCTTCGCTGGCCTGCAGCCAGCGCTCCCGACCGCTGCGGGCGAGATCGGGGCGGACCTGGATGTAGCCATGCTCGCGCAACTGGCCCAGGTGGTAACTGGCAGAGGCAACACTCTCGCCGACTGCCGCCGCCAGTTCGCTGACCATCATCGGGCCACGTCGTCGCAGCACGTCGAGAAGCTGCAAACGGACCGGGTGAGCCAGCGCCCGGAGTGCGGAGCGATCCGGCGGCGTGGGATCCGGAGCGGCCTTCACCTGCTCGACTCTAGGTGCACGCGCCACAACGGTCAAGAGTCGTTGTCCGCGATCCCGTGTGCAAGAGTTCTTGACAGTTATCTCGCGCTGATCTAAGGGCCTGTCAGTCTTCAACACGCGCATTCGGGTTGAGGGTGTAGTTCCATTCCCCATGCCAGTCGTGGCGGTGCAGGACGCCGCTGTCCTGGAGTGCCTTCATCTGTGCATCGGGGATCTTGACCCCGACGGGGTAGGTGTCGGTGTCGAGTTCGGCGTGCACGGTCAGGCCGGTGCCGGTGGTGGTCGCGGCGATGGTGTCGACGATGACGTCGTGGCTGGTCAGGGGTCGTCCGCGCCAGTTCATCGAGATGTGCGAGAACAGCCGGTGCTCGATCTTGTTCCACTTGCTGGTGCCCGGTGGTAGGTGACACACCGTGATCGCCAGGCCGGTCTGGGTGGCGAGGGCGGCGAGCTCGGTCTTCCAGGTTCGGGTGCGGTAGCCGTTGAAGCCACCCCCGTCGGCCGTGATGAGCAGTCGGGTGGTCTCTGGGTGGCTGGCCCGCCCGGTGCTGTGCCACCAGGAACGGATGGTGGCCACGGCGAACGCGGCGGTGTCGTGGTCGGTGCCCACGGACACCCAGCCGGTGTTGGTGGCCAGGTCGTAGACGCCGTAGGGGTTGGCCTTGCCCAGACCGGGGTCGATGAAGTCGTGGACCTTGACCTGCTCTGGATCTCCTGCCGGGCGCCACTCGGTGCCGCCGTTCTTGTATGGCCCGACGAGTTCCTTCTTCTTGGTGTCCACGCTGATCACCGGATCGCCTGCGGCCAGATGCTCGCTGGCCTGGTCGTTGAGGTAGGAGAACTGGGCGTCACGGTCCGGATGCTGGTTGCCCTCGATGGTCTTGGCGTTGCCCTGCAGGCTGAACCCTTGCTCGCGCAGCAGCTTCGCCACGGTCTCCTGACTGACCCGGTGCCCGGTGGCAGCCAGCTCTGCGGCGAGCCGTTGCGGTGCTTTGAATGGAGGAGTAGCCTGCCAGCGAGTTTCCCACGGGGGCGGGGGTTCTATGCTTGGGACGACACGTCAGCGGTGTACTCGCCCGCTGCTCATCTTATCAGCGACTTTACTGGTATCCGGGGGTCTTCTCGCATCGCCGGGTCCCGTCGAGGTGCGGGCCGTTGCCCAGACCGGATCGGGCTCAACGAAGCCTCAAACCCAGATTCCGCCCACCTCCATGTGGTCGGCTCCAGCAGGAAATGACGCGGCAATCGCATCCATTTCTTCATGGGCAAAGTCCGCCGGCGTAGCGATTAATCCTCCGATGTTCGACGACAGGATAAATGCCCTTGTCGTCCCCGTGGTGGGCTCAACAACCCCGGAACGGATCCGCGCGCTAAAGGCGTCCGCGGGAAGCCTCGGCGGTCTCGTCCGAGTAATCAGCGTGAATCGGTCCTATTCCGCAACACAGGCACTTGAGCGTCAGGTAATTTCATCGGATAGGAGTCTCGAAGCGTCCGGGGTGCACTTCACCTCTGTTGGTATCAGCATGTATGGAGACGCGCTTCTCGTTGGCGTTTCCCCGAAGGACAACATCGCCACTGCAAGACAGGTGCTCTCCTCGAGATTTGGAACCGGCATTTCCGTTTTCGCGCAGGGACTGGGGACGGCGGCCACGCGCACGGCGGACTATTCACCATGGACTGGCGGTGACTATTACTATAACTCGTTCTCAAACTACTCTTTGCGTTGCACTTCCGGCTTTGCGGTAACGAAGCCGGGTTACGGCAATTACATGCTCACCGCTGGGCACTGTTTCCAATCTTCGAGTGGAAGCGCGGTTACCGGAATCGACTCCCGCTACTACTACAACGGGAATCCCATTATGGGATACGATTCACAGGCGGATCTAGTCTCGGGGCAACTTGGCACTGACAATGCTCTTGTGACTGGCGATTACTATCCTTATGTCTGGTACTCCTCGTCGAATCGCTTTATCGTAAAGTCTGCTAATACATCTTCAACGGAGCCCACCGCCGACGTTTGTCTCGACGGGGCAGTATCTGGACAGGTTTGTCGCAATTACATTCAGCAAACTCAAGTCTACCTTAAAACACAATATACGTTCGGGCCAGCTCTCCTGATCGGCCCAATGGTTGAGACTCTCCAGCAGACATATTCGGCTTCTTGCCAAGGGGGAGATAGCGGCGGCCCAGTCTATGATGCTGTTAGTGGCGGAGTAAGGGCACGAGGAATCATTATTGCCCAACTGACAAATGTCAACTACCAATGCTACTAT
This sequence comes from Actinomycetes bacterium, assembly GCA_021848885.1. Classification (GTDB taxonomy): domain Bacteria; phylum Actinomycetota; class Actinomycetes; order JAJZTN01; family JAJZTN01; genus JAJZTN01. The sequence goes on along the minus strand of JAJZTN010000065.1, from coordinate 1,151 downwards.
ATGCCGTGGTTCGCCATTAGTGACAACATTGGCGGTCCGGGTATCACAGTCAATACAGGTTGAAGGCACGTGCCAAGGATATCGCTCAGTCTGATCATGGTTGTCTTGGCGGTAACTGGACTGACCGCAGGCTGCGGAAGCGCGGGTGCGCCGCAAGCGTCGAGCAGCCCCGACACAGGCAGTGTGACGACGGTGTCGGTCGCGCCATCGGGGGATGCTTTCATCACCGGCGAGACCACCATGTCTGCCGCAGGTGACGAGTCGAGTTCGAAGATTGCGCCCGGAGCGACGGTGTTATCTGTGGCGGACGCGCACGTGTGGGAGTTGGGCAAGTCCGACAGCCGCGGGCTCTTTAAGATCGCCGTGAGGCCGGGAGACTACGTCCTGGAAGCGAACTGTGGCGGCGGCGGATTTGACGTGCCCGTCAGCGTCACGGAGGGGGCGACCGTCTCGGTCCACCTCGTCTGCTTCCAGGCGGCGGCAGTAGTTCCCTCGTAGACCAGGCTACGTGGCGGTTCCGAGGCCGATGCTCGCCCAGAGGCGGGTCGGCCGAGCAACGTCTGCCAGGTCCAGGTAATCCCCGCGCCTACGTCGACCCGCGCTCATTCTCCAGGTGGGCGGACAGCTGATCTCCAGTAGCTCAGGTCAGGGGCACCACTCCCTTGCCGGCGAGGGCCTCGGCGAGGCGCTGGGAGCGGCCGTCGGTGGTGACCTGGTGGGCGTGGTGCAGCAGCCGGTCGACCGTGGTTGTTGTGGCCAGCGTCTTGGGCATGATCGTGTCGAAGCCCGAGGGCTTGATGTTGCTCGTGACGGCGACCGAGCGGCGTTCGTAGGCGGCGTCGATGACGCGGTAGAACGCTTCCGCGGCGTCCTACCCGGCGGGCAGGGCGCCGATGTCGTCGCAGACGATCAGATCGCTGCGGCAGATCCGGGCCACGACCTTGGCGATGGAGGCGTCGACGCGGGCTCGGCCGATGGTGGCCGTGAGGGTCTCCAGCGTGAACCAGGACACCCGCATGTCCGCGTCGATAAGGACTCGCGCATAAATAAGCTAGGCGTTTGGTCTGTTCGGCGATAGTGTGTTCGTGTGGCGGTGGCGAGTGAGGTGGTGGACTCGGTCCGCCGTCGCGTCAGCGCGGTCTGGCCGCACC
>JAJZTN010000232.1 GCA_021848885.1 Actinomycetes bacterium | reverse complement strand
CGCCGGAGCGGACGGCCCGGCCAACCTGCTCGCCGCGGTCCAGGTGGCGAGCAGCCCAGCCGCAGAAGGGCTCGGCACGGTGGTGGTGCTCAACGACGAGATTCACGCCGCCCGCTACGTCAGGAAGACGCACACATCAAGTCCCTCCACCTTCCACTCGCCCAACGGTGGACCCCTCGGCTGGGTTGTGGAGGGGCGGTGCCGCATCGCCCTGCGGCCCGTGCAGAACCTCCCGACGATCACTCCACCCACCGGCGAGATCCCCCAGGTCGCGCTGGTCCGCACCGCTTTGGGCGAGGACTCGCGGTTGCTGGAGCAGATCGTGCGCCTGGGCTTCGCCGGGTTGGTAGTGGAGGGATTCGGTGGCGGGCACGTCCCGGCGCGCATGGTGCCCGCACTGGAAACCCTGGCCGGCCAGATCCCGGTCGTGCTCACATCGCGGACAGGCTCAGGCGAGGCGCTCAAGGAGACCTACGATTTCCACGGGTCCGAGCGGGATCTGCTCGGGCGCGGGCTCATCCACGGGGGGTCCCTGGACGGACTGAAGGCGCGCGTGCTGCTGACCCTGCTGCTGGCCGACGGTGCCAGCACCAGCGACGTGACCGAGGTGTTCCGCAGCGCCGCTGAGCTGGGATAGACCGGGGACGCGCAGCCACTCTCCGGAGGGCCGTCCCTGGGGTCTCAACCCTCGACGGCCTCACGCATCGGTGCAGGGTCGGCGAGGGCCTCGAAGTTGTCCTCCCGCACGGGTTCCGGTGCCACCGGTTGTTTCGACTCTGCCTGAAGATCATGGTCCGCGAGAGGTCCCACCGGCAACCTCTGACATGCCCTCGTGTGCCGCCCCTGGCACGGCCGGTGGGTTGGCCGTGGTGGCGCACGCGCCGGGCCGAACGCGCTGCCCATGGCGCGGGACCGTTGTCAGGATGGGCGCGGGCCTGTCGGCGGGTTCTGCGTCGTACTCGATGGCGTCTCGCTCGTCGGTGCCGTCGGTGCCTGACCGCTCGTCGGTCCCGCCGCGGTTGCCGGCGGACCGCTCGGCATGCCCACCGAGTCGACGCGTAGCCTCGGCAGCGCCTCGGGGTGATGCTCCCGGATGAAGGCGACGAGCTTCTCCCGCACCTCACAACGCAGGTCCCAGGCAGTGCCCGAGTCCCGGGCAGACACCAGCGCCCGCACCTGCAGCGCGGTGGCGCTGGCCCCGATCGCCTGGAGCACCTGGACGCGCCCGTCCCAGCGGGGCGAGTCCGCCACGATCCGGGCCAGCTCTGCGCGAAGCTCGTCCAAGGGCACCCGGAAGTCCAGCTCCAGCGTCACCGAGCCCAGCAGGTCAGCCGTGGCGCGAGTCCAGTTCTCGAACGGCGTGGTGACGAAGTAGGAGATCGGCAGCACGAGCCGTCGGGAGTCCCAGATCCGCACCACGACGAAGGTCAGGGTGATCTCCTCGATCCGGCCCCACTCCCCCTGGACTACCACGACATCGTCAAGACGGATGGGCTCGCTGAAGGCGATCTGCACCCCCGCGAAGACGTTCTCCAGCACCGGACGGGCGGCCACTCCGGCGACCAGCCCGGCGATGCCCGCCGAGGCCAGCAGGCTGGTGCCGACCGCGCGGGCCTGCGGAAAGGTCAGCAGCATCGCAGCGCCGGCCAGGAGCGCCGTGACGAAGACGGTGATCCTTCGCAGCACCATGACCTGGGTGTGCACGCGGCGGGCCCGTAGGTTGTCCTCGACCTCGAGGTGGTAGCGGCTCAGCGCGAGGTCCTCGACGATGTACGTCGATGCGACGATAAGCCATGCGACCACCCCGATGAGCAGGAGCGAGAGCAGGTGCAGACCCACCTCGCCCACTGCGCCACCGCCGAGACGGGCTCCCGCAACGATGTGCAGGCCGGCCACCACGAGAAGCCAGCGCAGCGGTTCGCGCAACCGCGCCAGCGCCTGCCGCGCCATCGGAGCGCCGGTCAGCCGGTGCAAGACCAGCCGCAGCACGAGCGGGTAGACCAGCAGCAGGCCGAGGGCCACACCGGTCAGGACGAGGACGGCCTCGAGCGGGCTGCTCACGAGCGGTACCTCCTGGCTAGCAACGACATCACTCGGGCCGACCGTGCCAGCTGCGGCGGTCCACTGGCCACCATACGGAGAGCGGCCCACGCCCCCGCCGCGGGCCCCGGGCGCTACTGGACGCCCAGACCGTAGGCCCGGTACAGCACGTCGATGGGGTGCACCGAGGTCGCCCCGGTGGCTGCGGAGATCTGCCACCGGCAGGTCTCCGAGTCGCACACGGCCAGGTCCGGGGCCGCCGAGCGGATGTCGTCGAACAGTGGCGCACCGACGGCCATCGCGACGTCGTACTTCTCCCGCTTGAGACCGTAGGTGCCCGCGATCCCGCAGCAGTCCCGGTCCAGCTCGATGACCGTCAGCCCCGGGACGAGAGCCAGCAGGTCCAGCGCCGGCTTGCCGATGCCGTGCCCGCGCTGCTGACACGGAGCGTGGTAGGTCACCGTCATGGGCACCGGCTGCATGTCGGTGCGCAGCTCGCCGCGCCGGTGCGCGTCGAGCAGGAACTCGCAAATGTCGAAGAGGTGGTTGCGGACCAGGGCGAGGTTGTCGTCCTGGACTCCCATGATCTCGTGCGCCTCGCGCTTGAGCATGAGCCCACAGCTGGTCGAGGTCAGA
>JAJZTN010000064.1 GCA_021848885.1 Actinomycetes bacterium | reverse complement strand
CTGTCTCTGAACTGCGGCGATGCCGTTGGGGTCGTCCCTGTGATGCTCGTCCTTGGGCGAGTTGCTCACAGATTGCTCACGCACTGCCGGTGAGGAGTCGGCTCCGCGGGGTGGGAGTGACCACGCTCTGGCAGCGGCCTCGCTCCCCACGCCTGGTAGCAGGTGCGTGTCGGTGTCGGATGTGATGGCAACTGAGGAGTGTCCGAGGCGCTTGCTGACGAGCACGATGTTGACCCCGGCGGCGAGCAGGTGGAAGGCCGCGCCAAGTTCTCGTGGTCGGTGTGGTCGAGGAGCCGGCCGAGTTCCTCGGGCTCCGACGGGCGCACGTGAGGGCGGCTGACCGGGGGCAGGGTGACGCCGGAGGAAGGGTTGGTCGGGATCAGGCGTACATGTCGTTGAGCGTGATGAGGTGCACATCGGGGCGTGTGGACGCACGGCTTATCAGCCCGGAGTCGAAGCCGTCTCGGCTGAACAGGGCGAGTCGCGCGTCTGCCGCGTCCCGACCGCGGGCGACGAGCAGGTCGCGGATGTGTTCGAGCCGTGCGAGGTCGGCGAGGCCAGGGCGCCGGCTGGTCGCTTTGGCCTCGCCGAGCATCGCGATCGGTGTCCTGTCGCCCTGTGCGGTCGCGCCCTGGGGTGCTGCGACGACGTCGAGCTCGTGTTGGGTGCGTCCGTCGCGGTCGTTGACGGTGCCGGGCCCGACGTCCCCCACCCGCGTCCCGAACATGTCACCGGCGTGGTGCGCAGTGAACGCCCGGGCGAGGTGTTCGAAGTGCGGCCCGTACACCTGTGTGTGGACTTGCGAGTCGGCCAGTTGCCAGACCTCGGTGGCCGCGCCCTCCTCGAGCAGGGGGCGGTAGGGCTCGATGACGACTTCGGTGAACCGCACGATGGGGTCTGCGAGGAAGTACAGCGGTCGGCGGGCGGTGAGCATGTCGTCGACCTTGATCAGGAACCCAGCCGCGACCAGGATCCCGAGCGGATGGCGCAGCTGGTTGGTGTCGCGCCCCAGCGGGCCCCCGATGTCTTTGGGGGCGTGATTGCCGGCCGCGACCGAGGCGATGATCGCGTTGTAGAGCTGCTTGTCGGTGATGCGGGTGTCCTCGCGGAGCAGGTAGTCCTTTTCCCCGTACAGAGCGTGTGCGGGGTTGAGCACATTGCGGCCCAGCCAGGCGCCGAACTGCCGGACGCCGGCGGGGGCCTCGTCGACCAGCGGTCGATAACCGGCCGTGCCGCCGAACACGGTATGGACCAGGAACGCCAGCTGTGGGTCGCTGACACCCCAGTACTCGGCCGCGGTGCGGTAGTCGAACGGCAACACGGTCAGGTCCAGGTGGGCTCGGCCGCGCAGTGGTTGCGCGCCGGAGAGCAGCTCGGTCATCACCGACAGCGCCGAACCGCACACCAGGATGCGAGCCGGTGGAAGGGACAGGTCGCGGGCCTCGTCGACGAGTTCCTGCACGACGCTCGGGATCTCCGGGGAGTGACCCAGCAGGTAGGGGAGTTCGTCGATGACGAGCACGCGACCGGGACCCGACGGCGCTGTGGCGGGGGCCTCGGCGGATCCTCGTGCGGGGTATCCCAGCGCCATGCGCAACGCGGACTCCCAGTCCGGGAAGCGCAACTGGCCGGCGGGGAGGCCCAGGGCGCGAGCAACATCGTCGCCGAACCGGGCCAAGGCCTGGCCGCGCTCAAGCTCCTGCGCTTGGTGGTACAGGCCCGCCTGAGCGCGTGCGATCCGACGCAGGAGAAAGCTCTTGCCCTGCCGTCGGCGACCGGAGACCACCCCGACGCGGAGGCCAGCTCCCGAAGGCTCGACGAACTCGGCGAGGGCGGCCCACTCCCGCGAGCGGTCGAACAGGTCCGCCGGACGCTTCACGATCCCTCCCAACCTCGTGTAAGTGCACTTACGGTAACTGCATTTACATGGATCCGTCCATGGACGACATCGCTCGAGCAGCCCGTCGGAGCTCTCGCTGCCCTCGAGAAGACGTTCGAGTAGGAACGAATCTGCTCACGGATTGCCCACGGACTAGGCGCGCCCCCCGTCATGAGGCGACCCCGCGCGGACGCCCGCAAGTCCCTCACCGGACCCTGTGTGGGCCGGGCCCCCTTCCCTGCTCAGCCCGGTGCAGCGAGGCTGCTGGGCGGTGTTCGAGCTCGGGAAGGAGGCTCGGGAGTGTCTGTCTAGGTCGGGATCGATGTGCACCGCAAGAGGTCCCAGATCGCGGTGCTGGATTCCTCGGGGGAGGTGCAGGTCAACCGCAACGTGCGCAACGGCACCGGCCCGGTGTTGTCGGTGATCGGTGATCTGCCCTCGGGTACGCCGGTGGCGTTCGAGGTGAGCGCCGGGTGGGGGTGGCTGGTGGAGCTGCTGGACGACTACGGCTTCCAGCCGCACCTGGTGCACCCGTTGGCGTGCAAGGCGATCGCGTCGGCGCGGTTGAAGAACGACAAGGCCGACGCGGCGATCCTGGCGCAGCTGCTGCGCACGGTGGCGCGCAATCGGATCCACGCGGTGCTCGCCGACTACGGCCAGGACCGCCCGGCGGGGGTCTGGAGCGGGCCGGGCCCGGACTGGCTGGGCGCCCTGGAGCTGCCGGGCGCCTCCCGCGCGGTGGTCGATGACTGCCTGGCGCTGATCGAGGCGGTTGAGGCCCCGGTGGCCCGCCTCGACGCGCAGATCCGGGCCCGCGGCACGGACGACCCGCAGGTGGCGGTGCTCACCGCCCTGCCCGGGGTCGACACCCTGACCGCGTTGATGATCCTGGCCGAGGTCGGGGACGTCACCCGGTTCCCCTCGGCGCGCAAGCTCGCCTCGTGGGCCGGGCTGACCCCGACGGTGCGCAACTGCGACCGCACCGTGGGCCACGGGCACATCTGAAAGCAGGGCTCGGCGTGGCTGCGCTGGATCCTGTGCGAGGCGACGCAACGCGCCAAGCGCGACCCCGCCTTCGCCCAGACCTACCAGTCGATCGCCCGTCGCCGCGGCAAGAAGATCGCCACCACCGCCATCGCGCGGCGGCTGCTCACCCGGGCCTACCACTTGCTCACCGCCCACGCCGCCCAACCGGCGGCTCCGGCTGCAACGCCGGGACCCTCACCGTCCTCGCCGAAGCAGCCGAGGTCCTCATCGTCCCCGTCGTCCCCGAGGAGGGGCCCAAGCCCCGGGCGCGCTCGCGTTTTCGCATGAGCCGGCAGCCCTTGCCGCCCTCGATGACCTGACTGAGCAGCCCGGTCCCGCACCACGGTCATGCGCACCCGCCCAGAGCGGCGGGCGCCGAATGGGTGCTTGTCAGACCACTCCGCCGACCGCGAACGGGACCATCACAGCGCCCCCCATCCGGTGAGGCGGCGGCAAACGCCTCGGCGAGGCCGCGGCCGAAGAACGCCCTCACTCGCCAGCACCAGGGCCCGCGAGGCGATCGACCCCACCCGTTGACAGCCAAGGCCCACATGGGTGCACGAACGTGCCGGGAGGGGCCTTCGTGCTGTCAGTACCAGAGTCCGTTTGCCACAGTCCTGCCACACCCCTCTGCCACACCCCGCGACCGGGGCGCGTCGGCGTCTAGCGGGGCGATTGCGCGCCGCGACCGCGCCCTGACGTCGCGGTCCATGAGCGCACACCACACCAGCAGCACCCGGCCCGCGCCAGACCTGTCCGACGAGCTGTGGACGTGGCGGCACATCGCCACCTGGACCCACAAGCGGTCACCGAGCACGGTCACCGCCCTCGTCGCCCGCCCCGGATGCCCGGACCCGGTCGGGTTCGGGGACTGGCGCTGGGTCGCCGCGGAGTTCAAGGCCTGGTACCTCACCCAGCGCAGACCGCGCCCGCCCCGCCGCCGGGCCGTGCGCACCACCGTCGAGCAGGCCCCGGCCGCGGGCTTGGGCAGGCGTCAGGCCGCAGTCCTCAGCAGCCTGGATGGCAGGGCTGAACCTGCTGGCACGGTCGTGCTGGCGACTGATGTCCATGGCCTGGTTGTCCTCGGTGCCCGAGCGCAGCTGTGGGCAGAGGTCGTAGGCCGGGGCCAGTTCGAGGTGCTGACCGTGTAGGAGGGGTACCTCGCGCCGAGGAAGTCGCCGAAACCGAGCAGCGTCAGCCCGGAGATGAGCATGCGGCGGCGCCCGGCGCCCGGCCGGTCGAACCGCTTGACGAGCAGGACGTCCCGGTCGAGGGAACGGATGACCGCGGAGTTCGGGACCGTGATCCCGACCTGGTGCGCCAGGTCGAGCCCGACCGCCTCAGCCTTGACCACGGGATAGGGGTCGGTCGACGTGGACAGCTTGGCGATGTACTCGACGTCGCCGTCGGCGAGGAGCATCATCGGGCGGACACCGCCGATGGCCGTGCCGTCGACGAGGGCAGCGGCCAGCTCGCCGCGCAGCTCTCCGTCCCGCAGGGCCTACGCGCGTTCCTCGACGCCGAGGGCTGATCGACAATCGCCGACAAATCACTCGGCGGATGTGCGGATCGCCAGCGCTCCGGGCGCCTGGCACCGGCACCTGGCCGGCGCCCCCCGCAGCGGAGACGCGCGGCCGTCACTGCTGATATCATCAGATATCTAGAAGGTCTGTTGGAGGTGTCTGATGACTGACGTCCTGATTCGCAACTTCCCCGCGGAGGACCTCAACCTGCTGGATGAGCAGGCTGCGCGTCTGGGCATCTCCCGCACCGAGTACCTGCGCCTCCACCTTCATCGTGAGGCCCGCCGCACGGCCGGGTCTGTCACAGCAGACGACCTGCGGGCGGTGGCGGAACTGTTGCCCGACCTCGGCGACGACACGGTCATCTCCGACGCCTGGTCATGAGCACGTCCTGGCTGATCGACAAGTCCGCGCTGGTTCGGCTGGGTTCCAGCCCCGACGCTGAGGAGTGGGCCGAGCGGATCGAGCGGGGACTGGTGACCATCACCACCGTGACCCTGCTCGAGGCAGGGTTCTCCGCGCGGTCCGCCGTCGAGTTTGCTCGTGCCTTGGGGTCGGCGCCGTTGGCGTCGATGCCGGTGGAGTACCTGACCCCCGCGGTGGAGGACCGGGCCGTGCAGGTGCAGCGCCTGCTGGCCGAGCGTGGACAGCATCGCGCGCCGTCGATCCCCGATCTGCTGATCGCCGCCGCAGCCGAGCTGAACCACCGCGCCGTTCTCCATCTCGACAAGGACTTCGACCTCATCGCGGAACTCACCGGGCAGCCCATGGAACGCCTGCGTGTCGACTGATCACGGCGTTCGTGACCCCTCCGGCTGGATGGACGGCCTGACTGCTGGGGCGGCTGCGGTCTCAACTGGTCTGAGGCGCACTTGATCGGCACTTCGCGGGCGCACGTCGCCTGTAGGGGCTAGGGCGAGAGGCGGTAGATGGCCATCGGTGTTTGGCTCGGCTCGGTGGCGACCGGCCTGACGGCCACCAGCTCGAACGCGTTCTTCTCCAAGACTCTCCGGGAAGCGGTGTTGGTGGCGTCCGGGGCCACCAGCAGTCCGACCGGTCCGGTGCAGCGGCGCACTTCGTGCACCAACGCGGCGACCAGCTCAGTCCCGAGTCCGTGACCCACGGCCGTGGGCTCGCCGATCGCGTAGTCGATGCCGGCCTCGTCGTCACTAGCCTGCATCGCGTGGGCGGCGGCGGGATGGTCGGCCCAGCGGTACCACTGGCCCCAGCCGACCGGCCGACCTTGGTCGCTGGCGATCAGCATGGTGGTGGCCCCGTGTCCGTTGATGCGCTCGCGGTAGGTGCTGATCTGCGCCTCGGCGGTGGTGTCGGGGGTCCACCAGCGGGCCACGTGCGGCTCGGCCAGCCACCCGGCGATGGTCGCCAGGTCGGCTTCAGTCATCCGCCGCAGGGCAACCACCCAGGCAAACTATCGCTGTCCGCGCAACTGCGATGGATCGGCGGCGCACCAGCACATGCACCACGATGGCCGTCCGTTGCGGGGCTGTTCACACCTCAAGGCTCGGGCGGTGTCTAGCGGGCTTTCTGGGCTCTGGGTGTAACTCCTCGGCCGTCGTGGACCCGACGGTCATGCCCGCGTGAGACGACACCAGCCGGAAGGCCGGAGCGGCGTAGGACACCGGGTGTCGCAAGGCTTGCGTCGAGCCGCGGCAGGGCGGCTACTGGGAGACCGGCAGGTCGAGGAGCACCCGGTCGTCGAACGTCTCGATCACGAGGCGGGCGAGCCGCGTGGCCGGGACGGCGGTGCTGCCCCGAATGCTGGCGCTACCGGCGTAGGTGGCCTCCCACGTGGCTGCAACCTGCCGCTGGCCGTTGCTGTCGATCGCGACCAGCCGGCAGCGCTCCTCCGGTGCGACACCGGATAGCTCAAGGGTCAGCTCGGTGCCGCTGGTCGCGGGATGGATCCAGACCCTGGCGTGCACTGGACCGCGTGCTGCGGCGACCAGCCGACCGGTGTGGTCGGCATCTCCACCACGCAGAGCGAGCGTGAGCCCAGCACCGGCGAGTCCGAGCACCAGCGCGGCCGCGGCCGCCGCGGCAAGGAGCCGGGTACGGTGCCGCCGGCGCTCGGTCAGCGCCGCAGTGCGCAACTGCGCGTACATGCGGTCGTCGGTGCTCGGGTGACCGGCGCGTGCCTGGTCGCGGGGCACGAGGGCCAGCAACCCTGGCAGTCCCGCCATCTGTTCTAGAACGGTCTGGCATGAAGGGCAGGTAGGCAGGTGCTCGGTGAGCATCACCCGATCGGCCGGTTCCAGGGTGGCGAGGGTGTATGCGCCGATCAAGGTCTCCAACGGACAGGTCATGGCGTGACTCCTCGCTCCTGCAAGGCGACACGGAGTGCGGCGAGCGCGTAGTGAGTACGCGACTTGACGGTGCCTGGCGGGACGCCCAGGACGCGGGCGGCCTCCCCTACGCTCCGACCGCGGTAGTACGTCTCGACGAGCACCTCACGGTGTGGCGCGGACAGCGAGGCGAGCGCGTCGGCCACCAGCCATGCTTGCAGCGCGTGCTCGATCTCATCCTCGCTTGAGGCGAGCACCGTCAGTGCGCCGTCGCTGGTTTCCTCCGGTCGCCGTGTTCGTGCCCGGTGGTCGTCGATGGCGATGCGGCGAGCGACGGTGAAGAGCCAGGGTCGGACGGGCCCGCGTCGTGGATCGACGGCCTGCGGGTGCCGCCAGGCCCGCAGCAGCGTCTCCTGGACGACATCCTCGGCCCGGCCGCGGTCACCGCCGGTGAGCCTCAGCGCATAGCCAAGCAGCGCAGAGGCATGATCGTCGAAAAGGGCCCGCAGCAGGCGCTCGTCGTCATCCCGATGGGGGGCCACGTGCTGGCTCACGTCAGTGTCGCTGTGACGGGCGAGCGTGGGCAGTGGCGAGCAGCGGCCGGCCCTCGAGCCAGGTGCAGGCGGCCAGCACGACGAACCCGGCGGACTCCACCCCGATGCTCCAGCCGAGCAGGGGAGCCTCGAGCGTCTCGGTGAAGCCGAACAGGCCGCTCGTCACGCTGAGAACGAGCGCCCCGACAGTGCCGAGCTGCACGAGCGCCCCGACAGCCGAGGCAAGCGGCAGCCCCGCCCCGACCAGCCGCACGATCCACCGCACCCACCCACTCAGGGGCAACTGGCTTGGCAGCGCGGACACCCTGGCTGTAGTCCTGGCTGTAGTCGCCGGCTCCGGCTGAAGGTTATCGCCGACCGCCATGCCAAGCATCACGTCCACAGGGCTGGAACAGTTCACCGCAGCCATCCCGCGTTGAACCGGATGCACCGGGGAAGCGTGCTTCACCTGCGAGGCTGCCGACCAGGAAGGACCGCACATGCCAGACGAGCGCACCCCGACCCGACGTACGGTCCTGACCGGTGCAGGCGCCACCGCCGCAGCGCTGGCGCTCACCGCCTGCTCTTCGTCCGCCACCTCGCAGGCGACAGGTGCTGACAGCGGCAGCCCCTCTGGCGGCGACCAGCCGGCCGCGCCAGTCAAGCCGCTGGCCGAGCTGGCCGACATCCCGGTGGGCGCCGCGGTGGCGAGGACGAGCCCGGACGGCAAACCGATCGTGGTCGCCCAACCGAAGCCGGGCAGCGTCGTGGCGTTCAGCGCGATCTGCACCCACATGGGGTGCACGGTCGCCCCGGCCGGTTCCGAGCTGCACTGCCCGTGCCACGGGTCGGTGTACGACGCCAGCACCGGGCGGGTGCTCAGCGGCCCCGCTCCCAGGCCGCTGCCGCCGATACCCGTCCACGTCGAGGGCGGCGCGGTCTTCCTTGGGCCCCGCTGAGGCCCCCGCTGAGCCCCCGCTGAGCCCCTGCTCGGGTCCCGCCGACCAGTGCGGGCGACGACCCCGCGGATCCGTGCGACACTGGCTCTAACCCCAGCGCGCCTGGATCTGTCCGGACCTCGTGCTCCCTCGCCGCTTCGACTTCAGCTGAAGGCGGCGAACAGATGCCAGAATCCACGACCACAGCCGTGACGACCGCCGAGTTGTGCCAGTGCGGGCACCAGAAGGTCGACCACAGTCCGATCGCTGTGCGCTATTGCGCCGCCACTGTCAGCAATGCGCTGAGCCGCGGATGTATCTGCTACCCCCTGCCCGCACTGGCCGCGGGGCTGTTCGCCCGAGAGCGCACGCCTGCGGGGCTGTCCACCCGAGGGCGCACGCCTGCGGAACCGCCTGCACCCGGACCGGAGCGCGCATGACCCGCATCGCCCTGCTCAGCACCTACCCCCCGACCCAGTGCGGGCTGGCCACCTTCAGTGCCGCCCTGTGCCGCGGGTTGTTGCGGGCCTCGGCCCGCGTCGGCGTGGTCAGCGTGGTCGAGGAGCACTCGCCCGGGCCCTGGCCGGGTGAGGTCGTCGCGGAGCTGGTGAACTCCTCCGTGCCCAGTGCGATGGCGGCGGTCAGGACCCTCAACGGCTTCGACGCCGTCATCGTCCAGCACGAGTACGGCATCTACGGCGGGACCGACGGGGTCGACGTGCTCGACGTCGTCGAGGCGCTCACCGTGCCCACCATCGTTGTGCTGCACACGGTGCTGGCCCAGCCGACACCGGGGCAGCGACGGATCCTCCGGCGGCTGCTCGCCGTGGCAGCGACCGTGGTGACGATGACCGAGACCGGGCGAAGGCGCCTCGTGGAGGTCTACGGCGCCGACCCCGACCTTGTCACCGTGATCCCGCACGGCGCGATCGAGCACCACGGTGCCCGGGCCCGGCGCATACCGGGCACTCGACCGCTCATCCTCACCTGGGGCCTGCTCGGGCCCGGTAAGGGCATCGAGTGGGCCATCGACGCGATGGTCGCTCTGCGTGACCTGGCACCGCGCTACCTCGTCGCCGGCAAGACGCACCCGAAGGTGCTCGAGCGCGAGGGAGAGACCTACCGGCACCGCCTCACGGCGCGGGCCCGCGCGCTGGGCGTCACCGACATCGTCGAGATCGACCCCAGCTACCGCGACCTGGCCGACCTCGCCGCGCTGGTCAGCGCTGCAGATGTCGTACTGCTGCCCTACGACTCCTCCGAGCAGGTCACCTCCGGGGTGCTCATCGAGGCCGTGGCCGCCGGCCGCCCTGTGGTCTCCACCGCCTTCCCGCACGCGGTGGAGCTGCTGGCTGGAGGGTCGGGGCTCACCGTGGCGCGAAAGGACCCCGCGGCCCTGGCAACAGCCCTGCGTCGGGTGCTGAGCGAACCGGGGCTGGCCGCCACGATGGCCGGGCACGCCAGCAGGCAGGCCCCCGCCCTGGCATGGGGTGCGGTCGCCGAGACCTACCGCTTGCTGGCCGACCGCCTGGTCGCCAACCAGCTGGCCGACCGCCTGGTCGCCAACCAGCTGGCCGCCGTCTCGTGATCCTCCCGGAGGCCACCTTCACGCATCTGCTCCGGCTCACCGACGAGCGTGGCCTCTACGAGCACGCCCGGGGCGCGCAGCCGCGTCGGGAGGGCGGCTACTGCGTCGATGACAACGCCCGCGCCCTGGTCGTCCTCGCCCGCGCCCCCGAGCTTGCCGTGGACCCGCAGCTGCGACGGGCACACCGGACCTACCTGAGCATGCTCATCGGCGCCCAGGACAGGGACGGCGGCTTCCGCAACCGGCTGGGCCCCGACGGGACGTGGCGGGACCGCGCGAGCGTCGAGGACTGCTGGGGCCGGGCGCTGTGGGGCCTCGGGGCCACGGTGTCCAGCCCGTTCGAGTCGGGGTCAGGCGCTCTGGCCTTGGCCACCTTCACGACCGGCGCGCGCCGGCGCTCCCCGTGGCCGCGGGCGATGGCCTTCGCCGCGCTCGGGGCCGCCGAGGTCCTCAAGGCGGTCCCTGACCACCCCGAGGCTCGCGCCCTGCTGGCCGCGGCGGCGGACCGGATCGGGCGACCGCGCCGCTCGCCGTCCTGGCCGTGGCCGGAGGATCGACTCAGCTACGCCAACGCGGTGCTCGCCGAAACGCTGCTGGCCACAGGTGCCGCGCTCGGGGACACCTCGCGGCTGGCCGACGGTCAGACCCTGCTGGGATGGCTGCTCGACTCCGAGACCCGCGACGGGCACCTTTCGGTCACCCCGGTCGGCGGGCGTGGCCCCGGGGAGATGCCCCCGGGCTTCGACCAGCAGCCGATCGAGGTCGCCGCCCTCGCCGATGCATGCGCCCGCGCCTACGCGCTGACCGGGCAGGCCCGCTGGGCCCAGGGCGTGGAGATGTCCGCCGCGTGGTTCCTCGGTGCCAACGACAACGGTACGCCGATGAACGACGAGGTCAGCGGCGGCGGCTGTGACGGCCTCGAGCGAGATGGGCGCAACGAGAACCAGGGCGCCGAGTCGACCCTGGCGCTGCTGTCGACACTTCAGCACGCTCGCCGGTTCGCGGGGGCCAGCCGGTGAGCCCGGCGACCCGACAGGTTGTGCACCGCACGGACCTGCGGCTGAGCCCAGACCCGACCCGGGTGCTGGCCCGGTTGTTCGTTCCCGGTCACGAGTTCGCCCGGGACCAGGAGTCGCGCACCTCGGGCGTGCTGGCCCGGGCCCTGGCCCTCGACGAGGCCGACGTCGTTGACTCGCTCGAGCGGGTCTTCCTCGGCTACGCCGGGCGGCACCGGGACCTGCGGGCGGTCCTGGAGCGCAACTTCACCCAGATCGAGCACCGGCTGGCCAGCGGCCTGGACCTGTCCGCACCGCGTCGGCTGCTCATCGGCGCCTACTTCACCCACGAGTACGCCGTGGAGGCCGCCGCGCTGTTCAACCCCTCGGTGGTGGCCCACCCCGACCAGACCGGTCTGGCTCCCGGTGCCATCCGGTTCGTGCTCAGCCTGCGCTCGGTCGGGGAGGGCCACATCTCCAGCCTGCAGTTCCGGACCGGGGTGGCCGGGCCCGGACACCAGGTCCGCCTCGATGCCGTAGCGGCGTACCTGGACTCAGGACGGGTTGTGCCGACGACCTATGACCGTGAGCTGGTGCGGGCGAAGCTCGCCGAGGCCCATGCCGACCCGGAGAGCGCGTCCTTCCTGTTCGAGCGGTTGCCGGCACGCTTCGACGACCCCACCCTGGAGGCGGCCTTGACCGGGCTGGCCGCAGAGCGGCTGACCCGTCACGGCTGGGCCCGGACCGAGGGGCTCATCCGCCGGATCGTTGCCTGCAACTACCGGGTCGACTTCGACGCGGCAACCCCACTGACCGAGCGGCTCCTGTGGCCGCACGCGCCCTCGGAGATCAACGGTATCGAGGACGCGCGTTTCGTCTACGTCGACAGCGCGGTCGCCGGTGCCGGCCGCAACGGTGGCGGCCACGGTTCCGGTGACGGGGCTGGTGACGGGGCTGGTGACGGTGACGGCGGCGGGGCCTACTACGCGACGTACACCGCTTTCGACGGCGCACAGGTCTCCCCCCAGCTCATCCGGACCACCGACTTCCGTCGCTTCGAGCTCAGCCAGATGACCGGGCCGGCCGCCAAGAACAAGGGGATGGCCCTGTTCCCCCGCACGATCGCCGGCCGTTTCGTGGCACTCTCCCGCAGCGACCGGGAGAGCAACGGCATCGCGACCTCCACCGATGGACGGACCTGGGGAGCACCGACCACCGTGCAGGTGCCCGAGCAGGGCTGGGAGCTCATCCAGCTCGGCAACGCCGGCTCACCAGTGGAGACCCCTGCCGGCTGGCTGGTGCTCACCCACGGCGTCGGTCCGATGCGCGAGTACTGCCTCGGCGCCATGCTGCTCGACCTCGAGGACCCGACCCGGGTGCTGGCCACGCTGCGCGAACCGCTGCTGTGTCCCGACCGCGACGAGCGCGACGGCTACGTGCCCAACGTCGTCTACTCGTGCGGGTCGCTGCGCGTCGGCGATGAGCTGCTGCTGCCCTACGGGGTGAGCGACTCCTCGGTCCGCTTCGCCTATGTCGACCTCGCTGGACTGCTGGGCCTGCTCGGTGACCAGCAGCACTCGGGGAGGACCCGGGCCCGGACGCAGACACCCCGGCCCGCTGGTCGGCAGCGGAGAGGACATGTCTAGTCGCCAGCCAACCTGGGTATGCCGTCCGGGAACATCGGTCCAACGATGTGAGGAGGTGCCCGATGAGAGGGTGGGCGCTACGCACTCTCGGCGGTCTGCTCGTCCTGCTCGGTGCCTGGGCCGGCATCGTGGCCTACGTCGGTCCGTTGCTCGGCCTGCACGTCCCGGCGGATCCGGGGACCCGGCAGCTCAGCACGGGGGACCTTGAGCTGAACCTGGCGCCGGGCATCGCGGTGATCCTCGGCGGGGCTCTGCTGCTCGTGCACCGGCACCGTGGTGTCGCAGCCTTCGGTGGACTGCTTGCGCTGCTGGGCGGAGCCTGGCTGATCGTGGGGCCGAGCGTGGCGACCTTGTGGCCGGTGATGTCGGCACCGACGGCGGGGAGCTCCGCCGTAGCGGGACAAGACGCCCGCCTGCTTCTGGCCTACCACTACGGCTCGGGGACGCTCGTCGTCGCACTCGCCGCAGTGGCGCTGGGTGGGCTGGTGGCACGAACCCGTCGAGTGCTCACCGAGGCCGTTGACGGCGAGCGTGTCGAGGACAGCGGGCTGGCGCCGGTGGCTTCCCGGGCCTGACACGCCCCGGCTGGTCCCAGGGGCGCCGGGTTGGCGGACACCCATGCCAGGCTCGCATCCCCCGCAGGGGTCCGGCTCCTACTGGAAGCGGGCTCCTACTGGAAGCGGGCCGGGGTCACCGGATCGGCCTCGCCGCTGACCACTCGGCAGTAGGTGGCCTGTGGGCAGCCGGGACAGGTTTGGGTGTTGACCCGGTGGTAGCCCTCCCCACCCGGCTCCCAGCAGGTGCCGCAGGTGCGGCACAGCAGGTTCGGCCACGCCGGGGTCACCTGGATGACATGGCGACTGCCGCACCCCGGGCACGGCGTCCCGACGACCGGCAGAGGCGAGTCGATGTTCATGGCCACTCCCAACGTCGCCGGTCCCAACTGGACCTCTTGCTAGAAGTGCAGCCGCCACGCAGCGGTGAAAGACAGGGCCAAAGGTCCCGACGCCTGCTGGTGGGGGCGGTGGCAGGCCGGGTGGCCGCTGGGATGTTCGCATGACCGATCCCCCCCGGTGTTGCTACAGTCCGGGGAACTGTCTAGCGCCGGGGGGAGGACGTCTCCGTGCCCCGAGTCGACCCAGCGGAGATCTACGAGCTGCACGCCCGGATCTGCAAGGCGATCGCGGACCCGAAGCGACTGCTCATCATCAACGAGCTGCGCGACGGACCGCGCAGTGTCGGTGAGGTTGCCGCTGCCCTGAGCCTGCCTCAGCCCAATGTGAGCCAGCACCTTTCGGTGCTTCGAGACCGCGGCATCGTCAGCACCCGACGTGCTGGGACGAACATCTTTTACGACCTGACCAGCACCAAGGTGGTCGAGGCGGTAGATCTGCTGCGCGAGTTCATGGCCGAGCAGTTCCCCATCCCGGAGGGTTCCGCGACAGCGGACGCCAGGGCCAGCTGAGACCAGCTGAGACCGGCTGAGACCAGCTGAGACCAGCGCCGGGCAGCGAAGGACCGGCGGCGGCCAGTTGCGGCCAGCGCCGGGCAGCGCCGGCCAGTTGCTCGTGCCTCACCCCTCGTTCTCGCCGGGCCCGTTCTGCCTGTCCTGGCTGGGTGCGTCCTCGGTGTGCAGCGGCAGGCGAAAGCCCACCGGGTCGAACTTCGGCTGCACGGTGCGCAGCCGGTTGAGGAACTCCACCGCGTGCGGCTCGCACAGCTGCCACGTGGCATCGGGAGAGTCGAACGGACGCACGTGCAGGCTGCTCACCCGGGTCACCGGCGCGGCGCACACCGCGCAGTGTCCGGGGTCCATCCGGGCGGCGGGTGCCGCCTCCGTCCAGCAGGATCGGCAGGCCAGTCCCGAGTCGTCGCGCATCGACGGGCTGCCGGGGTGGTAGACGAAACGCACCCCCGCGAGCGGCCCCCCCGCCGCGCCCGAGGGAGCTGGAACGAGTCTCCCGCACATGTCGCAGTGCATGTCCCAGACGGTCACGGCCACTCCTCATTGCCCGCCTATTACCGGGCGTTGCGCGTGCGTGCCGGCGCCGCTCGGGGCAAACTCGGCGGAAACGGATATGTCTCGGGCCCTTGACGGGCCGGTAACCATATAGCAACCTCTGCATATTCGAACGGACCAAAGGCCCTATCGGGCAGGGACCAACGGCCCCCACGACGAGGGATCTTCGGCCCTACCCCACACATTGATCCGTCCTGGGGCGCGCTACGAAGGGTACGGGGCATGACGACCGAAGCTCCCGCGAAGACTCTTGACTGCACCGGGCTGGCGTGCCCGTTGCCTGTCATCAAGACCTCTCAGGCCATCAAGGACGTGCCGATCGGCCAGGTCCTCGAGCTGCTGGCCACCGACCCCGGGGTCGAGCCCGACATGCGGGCCTGGACCGGGCGGACCGGCAACGAGCTGGTGGAGATCCGCCAGGATAGATCG
>JAJZTN010000063.1 GCA_021848885.1 Actinomycetes bacterium | reverse complement strand
CGTGGTCATCCCGGCGCGGCTGTCGGCCAGCGAGGAGCGGCGCTGGGTGGCCGAGATGCTGACCCGCCTCGCCGTGGTGGAGCAGCGCCGCAAGCCCAGTGATGCAGCCTTGCTGCACCGTGCCGAGGCGCTGAGCAGGCGCTACCTCGGCGGGCGTGCCGAGCCCCGTTCGGTGACCTGGTCGGCGCGCCAGCTCGGCCGGTGGGGTTCGGCCACCCCGCAGGACGGCTCCATCCGGGTGTCCACCCGTTTGCGCGGCATGCCGGCCTGGGTGCTCGACTACGTGCTCGTGCACGAGCTGGCCCACCTGCTCGAGCCCACGCACGGGCAGCCCTTCTGGGACCTGGTGGCCGGCTACCCGCGG
The DNA here is from genome assembly GCA_021848885.1 of Actinomycetes bacterium. Classification (GTDB taxonomy): domain Bacteria; phylum Actinomycetota; class Actinomycetes; order JAJZTN01; family JAJZTN01; genus JAJZTN01. The sequence goes on along the minus strand of JAJZTN010000063.1, from coordinate 14,549 downwards.
GCCGAGCGGGCCCGTGGGTACCTCGAGGGCGTGGCTGCCGCTGCGGGCCTGGCCGATCTGGCGGACCCGCAGGCCGGCGACGACCCGCAGGCCGGCGACGACCAGCTGCCGGAGCCGGCTGCGAGGCTGGGCTGCGCGGCGGGCGCTGACTCAGACCAGTCGGATGGTTCCGTCGACGACGACGACCTGGACCGGTGGTAGCGGGGTCACCGCCGGCCCCTGGAGCACCTGGCCGGTGCTGCCGCTGAAGATCGAGCCGTGGCAGGGGCAGCCGAACTCCCCCGCGGAGGCGACGTACTGCACCGGGCACCCGGCGTGCGTGCAGATGGCCGAGAAGGCCCGGAAACCCTTGCCGGTGTGCACGATCCAGACCGGGTCACCCGAGCTGGGGTCGGTCGCGGGCACCGCCTGACCGACCGCGACCGCGGAGGCCGGCCCCACCGCGACCCCGGGTGCGGCACGGGCCGTCGTGCTCGGTCCGGACGACGCGCTGGCGCTGGCCGGGCCGGGTGTCCGGGTGGGGTCGGCGGCACCGGTGGTGGCGGAGTCAGCCAGTACGCCGCTCGCCCCCGATGACCCGGCGAAGACCCGGCCCGCCCAGGCGGTCAGGCCCGCCGCGACCAGGGCCACTGCGCCCACCCCGGCCGCCACCAGGCTGGTCCGCAGCAGCACCCGCCGGTCCAGGTCGGGGTCCACGCCGCCGCGACCGCCGCGGCCTGGACCGGTCTGGCGCCGAGCCGAGGCGGCCACAAGGGCACCCAAGGAGGCCACCCCCCCGTCCCCGGCCAGCAGCAGGGTGAGCCAGGCGAAGGCGAAGACGATGTCGGAGCCATAGAAGTAGGGGCGGGTGTTCCAGCTCACCGTGAGGAAGAAGGACAGCGCGAGCACCAGCCCGCCGGCCGCGGCCAGCCGGGTCCACAGCCCCAGCAGCGCCCCGAGCCCGGCCGCGAGCTCGCCGAAGGCGATCAGCAGCCCGAAAAGCGTCGGGTGCGCGGCGGCCACCCCGACCAGCCCCCCGATCGGGCTGGTCCCGGCCAGGACGTGCATCTGCGCGGCCACCGACTGCGGCTTGGCCGGGTCGAGGTAGGCGGGGTCGGCCAGCTTCATCAGCCCGGCGTAGACGAAGGTGACCCCGAGGAAGGCTCGCAGCGGCAGCAGCACCAGGCCGGGCCTGTCCCACCAGGGTCGCTGTGGGGCCGTGGGGGTGGGACGTGGTCTGGGCTGCCTCACGGCCGCAAGCATCACCCGGCAAAGGTTCGGTTGCCACTTGGCAGCGGTTCAGAACCGGTTCAGGCCGGGCGTTCCACCGGCCCCGGCCCGGCTGGGCGACCCGTCGTACGCCGAAACCCGGGGCGCGGCCCGCGCACAGGTGCGCGCCGTACCGTGTGTGCATGACCCAGGACGCCCCGGAGCCGGCCGGGCTGCGCGTGCTCGTCGTCGAGGACGACGAGTCGATCGCTGCCGCGCTGGTGCGGGGGCTGGGTCGGGCCGGCTACCTGGCCGAGGCCGCCGGCACCGGGGCGCAGGCGCTGGAGGCCGACGCGCGCTCGGCGGCCGATGTCGTGCTGCTCGACCTCGGGCTGCCCGACGTCGACGGGCTGGAGGTGTGCCGCGCGCTGCGCGCCCGCGGCGACGCGGCGATCATCGTGGTCACCGCGCGGGGCGAGGAGCCCGAGCGGGTCGCCGCGCTGGACTCAGGAGCCGATGACTACCTCGTCAAGCCGTTCGGCTACGCCGAGCTATTCGCCCGGATCCGTGCGGTGCTGCGTCGGATGCAGCCGAGCACCCGCGAGACGGTCCGGCACGGCCGGCTGGTCATCGACCCGCGCAGCCACCGGGTCAGCGTGGAGGGCAGGGAGGTCGCCCTGACCCCCCGGGAGTTCGACATCCTGGAGTGCCTGGCGCTGGATCCCGGCCGGGTGGTCAGCCGCCAGGAGATCCTCGAGCGGGCCTGGGACGCGCACTGGTACGGCCCGACCAAGGTCATCGACGTGCACGTCGTGTCGCTGCGACGCAAGCTTGGCGACCCCACCCTGATAGAGACGGTGTACGGCAAGGGTTTCCGCCTTGGTGACCCGCGCTGAGGGCGGGCCGCCAGCCGGTGGGCGGTCATGACCCGGCGGGTGGTGCTCTCCTTCGTCGGGCTGGCCCTTGTGCTGTTGGCCGGGGTCGTGCTGCCGCTGGGCCTGGTGACCGCCCGGCAGGACCGCCGGGAGTTCCACGACGCGACCATGGCGACCGCGCAGAGCCTGGCGTCTGCGGCCGAGGAGGTGCTCGGCGAGCGCTCGGCCACCGCCACCACCGACTTCGCTCGCGCGGTGCCGCCGGGCCAGCAGGCCGCGGTGCTGGACCGCGCCGGCACGGTGGTCACCGGGGCCCAGGTGCTCGTCCCGGTGGACCTGATGAGCTCGGCGCTGTCGGGGGCGAGCGGATACCAGTGGACCTCAAGCGGCCTGCTCGTGGTCACCGGGGTGGGGGAGTCGCTGCCTCGCCTCGGTGCCGTCGCGGTGCTGCGCCCGACCGCCTCGCTGCAGGCTCGCATCGGCGGACGCTGGGTGCTGCTCGGTGGGGTGTCGGTCACCGCGATCCTGGTCAGCGTCGGCCTGGCGGTGTGGCTGGGCCGCTGGGCGGGACGTCCGGTGGAGGCGTTGCAGCGCACCGCGACCCGGTTCGGCGAGGGTGACCTGGCCGCCCGGGCGCAGGTCTTCGCGGGCCCGCCGGAGGTTCGCGCCCTGGCCGAGGAGTTCAACCGCACCGCGGCCCGGCTGGACCGGCTGGTGCGCGGGCACCGGGTGCTCGTCGCCGACGTGGCTCATGACGTGCGCACGCCGATGATGGCCTTGCGGCTCCGGCTGGAGCTGCTGGCCCAGGAGTCCACCGGGGAGGCGGCCGAGGAGCTGGCCGGGGCACTCGGTGAGGTCGGCCGGCTCTCCCGGCTGGTCGACGGGCTGCTCACTGCGGCCCGCGCCGAGGCCGGGGCCGGATCACGGGTGCTCGTCGATGTGGTCCCGGCGCTGCACGGCCGGGCGGAGGTCTGGCGCCCGCTGGCCGAGGAGCGCGGGGCCGCCGTGCTGGTCGAGGCGATCGACCCGCTCCAGGTGCGGGCCGGAGAGGGCCATATCGAGCAGGTGCTGGACAACCTCATCGCCAACGCCCTCGACGTGGGCGCTCAAAGGGTGCGGCTGCGTGCCTACCGGCACGGTGACCTCGTCGGGGTGGCGGTCACCGACGACGGCCCGGGGATGAGCGAGCAGACCCGCCAGACCGTGCTGCGCCGCTTCGAGGGTCACCGCCCTGGCGGCACAGGGCTGGGACTGTCGATCGTGGACCGACTGGTCACCGCCGACGGCGGCACGGTGCGCCTCGTCGACAGCCCGGGCGGCGGGCTGACCGTGGAGGTGTGCCTGCCGGCGGCATGAGCCGGCCACTGGGGCGCCCAGCCGCGCCCAGCCACACTCGGCCTCCATCGGCTTGCCCTCAGCCTCCATCGGCTTCCCTCAGCCGAGCTCGGCCAACCCGTGCCCGCGGATGTGCTCGAAGATCAGGCTCGTCTCGGCGTGGGCCACACCCGGCTGGCCGGCCACCTGGTCGAGCACGAACTGGCGCAGGGCGTCGGTGTCGCGCATCGCCACGTGCAGGAGGTAGTCGGTGCCGCCGGTGACGTGGTAGACCGCCAGGACCCCGGGTAGTCCCGGGGCCACCTCGCGGAAACGCAGGATGTCGTCCCGGGCGTGCGCGGCCAGTCGCACCGCGACCATGGCCTGCAACGGGCGACCCAGCGCGGCCAGGTCGACCTCGGCGTGCACCCCGCGGATCACCCCCCGCTCGCGCAACGACCGAAGCCGGGCCAGACACGTCGAGGGCGCCACCCCGACCGCCGCCGCGAGCGCGTTGTTGGGAATCCGCCCGTCCCGGTGCAGCACGCGCACGATAGCCCGATCCACCCGGTCCAACGGGCCGGACGGGGGCGGTTGAGCCGTGGTGGATGTGCTGGCCCTGCCGGTCGCGGGCACGACCGCGCCGGCCCTGCCGGCTCTGGACTGCCGGGTGATGTTCGGCACGCGCCTCTCCTCGCCATGACCTATCGCAGATGATTCGTCGTACGACGTTCCCGGCGAATTCTATGCGGCATCGGTGACGACTCTAGATGACACGTTCGAAAATCGAGGCATTAGGAGGTGCGCCATGCCTAGCCGGAAACCGCCCGAGCAGTCCGCGGCCCCCAGCGCCGGGCCATTCGCCGTGCCCAGCGCCGTGGCCGCGGCGCCCAGCGCGCTGACCCTGACCGTGTCGCTGTCCACCGCCACCCGTGCCGTGCACGCCGGTCGCGCCGACCTGGGCGGCCTGGGGGTGCACGTCCCACCCATCGACCTGTCCACCACCAACCCGCTGCCCGACGTCGAGCTCGCGGGGGAGTGTTACGAGGCGCTTGCCGGCGGCGGACACCCACTGCCTGGGGGCAGCAACGTCTACCAGCGGCTGTGGAACCCGACCGTCGCGCGCTTCGAGCAGGGCCTGGCCGAGCTCGAGGGCACCGACGATGCGGTGGCCTTCGCCTCGGGCATGGCTGCCCTCACCGCCTGTCTGCTGGCCAGTGTGGCCGAGGGGCGTCGCCACGTCGTCGCGCTGCGCCCGCTCTACGGCGGCAGCGACCACCTGATCGAGCACGACCTGCTCGGCACCGAGCACACCTGGGCCACCCCGGCGACCATCGCCGGGTCGATCAGGCCCGACACCGGTCTCATCGTCGTGGAGACCCCGGCCAACCCGAGCCTCGAGCTGGTCGACCTCGCCGCGGTGGTCGCCGCCGCCGGAGGGCCCCAGGGGGTGCCGGTGCTCGTCGACAACACCTTCGCCACCCCGGTGCTGCAGCGCCCAGCCGCACACGGTGCCGCTCTCGTGCTGCACTCGGCCACGAAGTTCCTCGGCGGGCACGGCGACGTCATCGGTGGTGTCGTGGCGTGCGGGGCCCCGTGGGCAGCACGGCTTCGCCGGGTGCGGGCGGTGACCGGGGCGCTGATCCACCCGCTGGCGGCGTACCTGTTGCACCGTGGGCTGCAGACCCTGCCGATCCGGGTGGCCACCCAGCAGGACGGTGCGGCCAAGCTGGCCGGGCGGCTGGCCGGGCACCCGGCTGTCGAGCGGGTGCGCTACCCGGGGCTGGCCGAGTGCGACCCGCTGGGGCTTGTGGGCCGGCAGATGGACGGCCCGGGCTCGATGCTCGCCTTCGACCTGGTCGGTGGGCATGTCGCGGCCGCCCGAGTCGCCACTGGTTGCCGGTTGATCGGGCACGCGGTCTCCCTCGGCGGGGTCGACACCTTGATCCAGCACCCCGCGTCGTTGACGCACCGACCGGTGCCCGAGGCCTCACGTCCCTCGGCCGGCTTGCTTCGGCTCTCGGTCGGGCTGGAGGACCCCGATGACCTATGGGCCGACCTGCGCGCTGCCCTGGACGGTCTGGGGGGCTGAACCCGCTCGGCTTCTCTCACCGGCGCCCGTGTCGAGGCTGCCCAGCCGCACGTGGGCGGCCGCGATGAGTCGGCCCAGGTCCGCCACGGATCCGGCGGGCAGGGCGGTCACGTCGTGCCAGGCGACCTCAAGGCTCTCCGCACTCACCCGAGGCAGTCTGGTTGAGGTGGCCACCGCGACGTAGCGCACGTCCAGGTGCGCCCGGCAGCGCCCGAAGGCCGTGGAGAGCTCGTGCCGGTCCAGGTCGATCGGGCCGGGAAGCAGCCGCAGCTGGTCCAGCCCGGACTCCTCGCGCGCCTCACGCAGCGCGGCCATGGGCAGCGAGGTGTCGGCCGGCTCGCAGTGCCCGCCGAGCTGCGCCCAGAAACCACCCCGGCGGTGGTGGGTGAGCAGCACCCGGGCGCCGCTGGGATCGAGGACCAGGCAGCTCGCGGTGAGATGCTCGGGCGGGCCGTGCCGCCACAGCGCGTCGGGGTGCCGCGCGAGGTGGGCCACGAAGGACTCGGCCAGCCCAACCTGCCCCTGCGCGGAGCCTTCGAAGCCCTCCAGCTCGGTCAGCGCCGAGTCCAGCAGCGGATGCACGCCTCAGTCCCGGGCCGGACCATCATCCGGTGAGTCTGGGCGCGGTGAGTCTGGGTGAGACGTGTGAGTGTCGGGCTGGTCAGGGTCCGGTGAGTCTGGGCGTGGCTCCTCCAGCGCGGACAGGTCCACCTCGACAAGCTCGGCGGCGCTGGCGCGCTGCGGGTAGCCGTCGGGGTCGTCGAGGTCCTCGCTGCCGGGCAGTAGGTCGGGGTGGCCCCACAGTGCGTCGCGGCCGATCACCCCGCGCGCCGCCGACAGCGCCTGCCACAGCCGTGCCGCCTCGCGCAGCCGGCGCGGGCGAAGCTCCAGCCCGACCAGGGTGGCGAAGGTCTCCTCGGCCGGGCCCCCCGAGGCCCGTCGCCGGCGCAGCGTCTCGCGCAGCGCCTCGGCTGTGGGCAGGTGGGAGACCGCCGCCGCGTGAACGACCTCGTCGACCCAGCCCTCGATGAGGGCGAGCAGCGTCTCCAGACGGGCCAGCGCGGCCTTCTGCTGCGGGGTGTTCTCCGGCTCGAACAGCCCGTGGGTCAGGGCCTGGCGCACCGAGTCCGGGTCGCTGGGGTCCACCCCGCCCATCGCCTGCTCCAGCCGGGCGGTGTCGATGCTGATCCCGCCCGCGTAGCTGTCGACGGCCTGGATGATCCGGGCACGCAGCCACGGGGCGTGCGCGAACAGTCGCTGGTGGGCGGACTCGCGAAGTGCCAGATACAGGCGTACGTCGGTGACCGGCAGACCCAGGCCCTCCCCGAAGCGGGCAACCCCGCTGGGCACCAATGCGGCGGTGCCGGCCGGGGCCAGTGGCAGCCCCGCGTCCGTGGACGAGGTCACCTCGGTGGCCAGCGACCCGAGCGCCTGGCCAACTTGGGCGCCGAACATCGCTCCGCCGACCTGGCGCAGCATGCCACCGAGCTGACCGGCCAGCGGGCCCATCTCGGCGGGAAGCTGGTTGCTCATGCTCGCCCCGATGGCGGCGACGACCCGCTCGGCGATCGGCTCGATCAGCTCCCGCCAGGCCGGCAGGGTTGCCTCCAGCCACTCCGCGCGAGACCAGGCCTGCTGGCGCGAGGCGGCGGCCGGCAGTGCGGTCACCTCGTCTAGCCACAGCTCGCCGAGCCGGAGCGCCTCGGCCACCTCGCGCTGCTCGCTCGACCCGACCGAGGGATCCCCGCCCGCCGCGGCCGTCTGCCGGGCCACGTCGTGGGCCAGGTCGAAGTTCACGGGCCCGCCCTGCCACTGCAGCATCCGGCCGAGCTGCTGCAGCGCGGCCCCGAGGTCGGGCATCCCGCCCGGGCCCTGCGGCCCGCCTTGCCCGCCTTGCCCGCTGAGCCCGCTGAGCCCGCTGAGCCCGCTGAGCATCGCCGAGAAGGGGTCCGGGGGCACCTCGTTCGGGTCCGGTTCCGACCCGCTCGGGTCCCCGGATCCACCCGTGGGGCCCGGGTCGTCGTCATCAGGTTGCTGGAACCCGAAGGGTAGGTTGCTCACGGTGCTACCTCGGTCGAGAGAATGGGCTCATGTCACCATCGGGCCCGGACGCTGCGGATCGGTCAAGTCACGGTAGCCAGGTCGGGCCCCCCGCGCAGGGCACGAGTCGAGCGGTTCGCTCACGGCGCAGGGCGGCAGGGGATGGCTCGGCGTCCCACCCGGTGCCCGCGCGCACCATCGGAGTGACCGGCGCCGCCTCCGGTGTCGGGCTCGCACTGGCCCGCCGGCTCGTCTCCCGCGCTGGGCGCACGGGCGAGCCTGGCCACAGCGAGCTCAGCGTCGTCGCGCTGGACGCCACGCGTGGGGACCTGGACGGGGTGACCTGGCGGATCGTGGAGCTGACCGATCCGGGCCTGGTGCGTCGGCTCGAGGGTTGCCACGTGCTGGTGCACCCGCTGGCCAGCATGGACCCCGACCTGGATCCGCAGCGCCGTCGTGACCTGCTGGTGCGCGGCACCCAGACGGTGCTGACCTCGGCCGCGGCGGCTGGGGTGGCCCGGGTGGTGCTGACCACCTCGGCGATGGTCTACGGAGCGTTGCCTGACAACCCGGTGCCGCTGCCCGAGGACGCGCCGCTGCGCGCGGTGCCCGACGGTGGCCTGCTCGGTGACCTGCTGGAGATCGAGCGGTTGGCCGCGCGGGCTCCGCTTGCCCACCCCGGCCTGCAGGTCACGGTGCTGCGTCCCGCGGCACTGGTCGGCCCTGGGGTCGACACGGTGCTGACCCGTCACTTCGAGGCCCCTCGGCTGCTCGTGGTCCGTGACGCCCGGCCGTGCTGGCAGTTCTGCCATGTCGAGGACCTGGCCAGCGCGCTGGAGCTGGCCGCGCTGGAGCAGGTGACCGGAGTGCTCGCGGTCGGCTCTCCGGGCTGGCTCGAGCAGGAGGAGGTCGAGCGGATCTCCGGCATGCGACGAGTGGAGCTGCCGGCGGCATTGGCCTTCGGCACGGCCGAACGGCTGCACCGGCTCGGCCTCATCCCAGCGCCGGCCAGCGACCTGCAGTACGTCGTGCACCCCTGGGTGGTGCGCTGCGACAGGCTCGAGCAGCTCAGCTGGCAGGCCAGCTTCGACAACGCCACCGCGCTGGGGGTGCTGCTGGACGAGGTCGAGGGTCGCCACGCGCTGGCCGCCAGGCGGCTGGGTCGCCGGGATGCCGCGGGGCTGGGCGCCGCCGGCGCCGCCGTCGCCGTGGTCGGCACCGCCGCCCTAGTCCGCCGGGCCCGTCGGCAGCGGCGGGCGGGCGGGTGAGCGCCGCCAGGCCGGCTCGCGTGGGCGTGTCCGGGGTGCGCGAGGCGTCGCTGTCGGTCGACGAGGTGCTCGCCAGCGTGCTGGACCGGGCCGCCGGCGGGGTCGTCGTCTTCCTCGGGGTGGTCCGTGACGTCGACCACGAGCGTGAGGTCCGCTCGCTGGAGTACTCGGCGCACCCCACCGCCGAGCAGACCCTGCGTGAGGTGCTCGAGTCGGTCGCGGCCGACTTCGAGGTCATCGCGGTCGCCGCGACGCACCGCGTCGGGCCGCTGGAGATCGGTGAGGTGGCAACCGTCGTGGCAGCCTCGGCCGCGCACCGGGCAGAGGCCTTCGCAGCGGCTCGAGCCGTGATCGACCGGCTGAAGGCCCGTGTGCCCATCTGGAAGCACCAGATCTTCCTCGACGGCGGCCAGGAGTGGGTGGGCTCCCCGGGCTGAGCGAGGCCGGACCGCGCACGCCCGACTCACCGCACTGGGAAGCACATCCCACCGGGACCTCACCCGACCGGGAACCACGCCCACCGCGTGGCCGTTGGGGGCCGCACCTGACCGGGAACCACACCCACGGCGTGGCCGTTGTGGGCCGCGTTAGTGTTGAGGGTGACCGCCCCGTGGATGCCCTGCGGGCGGGTCTGGTGTGGATGGACGGATAGCAGGATGCAGGTGCTCGGCTGGCTGGCGTTTCCGATCGCCGCGACCCTCGCGGCGATCGTGTGGGTGCTGTGGGTGAGTCGACCCAGACCACCGGCCGACATGCGCGAGACGCTGCAGGACTTCCGCCGCTTCACCAGCGCCCTCGAGGGTGCTGCGGGGTGCAGCCGGCGGGGCCATGAGCAGGGCCGCTCGCAGCGGGCCGGAGCACACCCCGAGCCGGCACCCGGGCGCGCCCCGGCGTCGTACGCCGATCAGGCAATCCCGCCGCAGACCGCGGCCGCAGACCGCCGCGACTCCGTGCGAGACGCCATGCCCGACGCGAGCCCCGACGCCATGCCCGACGCGAGCCCCGACGCCAGCCCCGACGCCAGGCCCGACGCCAGGCCCCGCCGGTCGGTTGCCCCGGTGGACCACGGGCCGGTCCGCCAGCACGGCGCGCTGCACCTGCACGGAGCCGTTCGCGGGCGCGACGCCGCCGACGCCTAGGCTTGCCGTTCGTGTCCATGGACCCGCAGGACTCCCTGACCCTTGTCGACACCCCGCGGGCCCCGGGCCACTCCCGCCCGACCCGGCGCGCCACCACGATGGTCGTGCTCATCTCCGCGGTGGCCGTGCTGACCGTCATCGCCGGTCTCTTGCCCGTGCCCTATGTCGTTCTTGGCCCGGGTCCGACGGAGAACACCCTGGGCACGCTGTCCGACGGGACACCCCTGATCAAGATCACCGGTCGGCGGACCTACCCGACGACCGGGCACCTCAACCTGGTCACCGTGTCGGTGACCGGGGGGCCGGGTTACCACCTCGACCTGCTCACCGCACTGCGGGGCTGGGTGGACGGGGCGGTGGCGGTCGTCCCGGAGGACGTCGTCTTCCCGCCGAACACCTCGGCCAGTGAGGTCCAGCAGCAGAACACCCAGGAGATGACCGGCTCCCAGCAGGACGCGACCTACGTCGCGCTGCGCCACCTGGGTGTCCCGGTGGGCGAGCAGGTCGTCGTGCAGTCGCTGGTGAGCGGGTCACCGGCCGATGGCCACCTCAAGCCCGGTGACGTGATCCTCTCCGTGGACGGTGCGCCGACCAGCTCACCCGAAGCGGTGCGGGCAGTGATCCAGGCGCACAAGCCCGGGGACACCATCACCTTGTCCGTGCTGCGCGACGGGAAGCCGATGTCCGTCAGTGTCGTTGCCGTGAGCCAGTCCGGACGGACGGTTGTCGGCTTCTACCCCGGCACGAAGTTCTCCTTCCCCTTCACCGTCGCGATCGACCCGGGCAACATCGGGGGGCCCAGCGCGGGCCTGATGTTCGCGCTCGGGATCATCGACAAGCTCACCCCGGGCAACCTGACGGGGGGGAAGTTCATCGCCGGCACGGGCACCATCGACTCGACCGGGTCGGTCGGTGCGATCGGTGGCATCCAGCAGAAGCTGGCAGCCGCTCGGGCAGCCGGGGCGACCTTCTTCCTCACCCCCGCCGGCAACTGCGCCGAGGCGCTGGCCGCGGACCCGGCCGGCCTGCGGCTGGTCAAGGTGAGCTCGCTGGACTCCGCGCTGGCCGCCCTGGCAGACATCCGGGCGGGCACCGCCGCCCCGTCGTGTACCGGTTAGGACACAGTCCCGCTCATGCGGTTCTGGGACGCAACCGGGCGGCGGGTAGGTAGGTTGGTTCGACAGCGTCCCTGACCGCGGACACCCCACGACGACGAGGACAGGCGTGACCTTCGACTTCGGCGAGCCCGACACCCCGACCCGCTCGGGGCGCCCACCGCGCCGGCGGGGGCCGCTGCTGCCGACGCTGGGCATCCTCGTGGCGATCATCCTGCTCTTCGGCCTTTTCGCCGGCTTCTGGACCGACTGGATGTGGTTCGACGCGGTCGGTTTCGGAGTGGTCTTCCGCACCGAGCTGTTCACCAAGATCGCGATGTTCGTCGTCTTCGGGGTGGTTTTCGGCGCCGTGGTGGTGGCGAACTTCGCCTTGGCGCGCCGCCTCCGCCCCGCCTACCGGCTGAGCACTCCCGATGCGGTGATCCTTGCCCGCTACCAGGATGCCCTCGAGCCCTTCCGCAAGCTGCTCCAGGTCGGCATGGGTGTGGCGCTCACTCTCTTCGCCGGGTCCAGCGCCGCTGCCAACTGGCAGGGCTGGCTGCTTTTCGCCAACGGTCCCCGCTTCGGGGTCAAGGACCCGCAGTTCGGGCTGGACGTCGGCTTCTACGTCTTCACCCTGCCCTGGTTGCAGTTCATCCTCGGTTTCCTCTTCGCCCTCGTCGTCGTCTCGGCGCTGGCCGCCATGGTCGGGCACTGGCTCTATGGCGGGCTGCGGCTGCAGGCCCCGAGTGGGCAGCGCACATCCTCGGGCGCCAGAGTGCACCTGTCGGTGCTGGCCGGGGTCTTCGTGCTGCTCAAGGCGGTCAGCTACTGGCTGGACCGCTATGCCCTGGCCACCGCCGACAGCACCGTCGGCAAGGAGGCCTTCGTCGGGCTGAAGTACACCGACGTCAACGCGCTGCTGCCGGGCAAGACGATCCTCGCAGTCATCGCGGTGATCTGCGCGGTGCTCTTCTTCGCCACCGCGCTGAGCCGCTCCTGGATGTTGCCGGGCGTGGGAGTCGGCCTGCTCGTGCTCTCCGCGGTGCTCGTCGGTGGCATCTACCCGGCCCTCGTGCAGTACTTCCAGGTCCGCCCCAGCGAGGTGGACAAGGAGGCGCCCTACCTGAGGGAGTTCATCAACAACACCCGGGCGGCGTACGACATCGCCGGCACCAAGGTGGTCCGCTACGCCGCGACCACGACGGTCAACCCGACCCAGCTCGCCTCGGACGCCGCCAACATCCCGGGCATCCGGCTGCTGGACCCGGCGGTGGTCTCCCCGACGTTCAAGCAGCTGCAGCAGATCAAGCAGTACTACGCCTTCCCCGACACCCTCGACATCGACCGCTACCAGCTCAACGGGCGCACCCGGGACGCCGTGGTCGCGGTCCGCGAGATCGACCTGGCCAACGTCCCGGCCGGGCAGCGCAACTGGATCAACGACCACACCGTCTACACGCACGGCTTCGGCTTCGTCGGGGCCTATGCCAACACCGTCGACGCCGACGGCAAGCCGGCGTTCTTCGAGAGCAACATCCCGCCATCGGGTCCTTTGGGCAAGTTCCAGCCGCGCATCTACTTCGGCGAGATGTCCCCGGACTACTCGATCGTCGGCGCCCCGGCCGGTGTCGCACCGCAGGAGCTGGACTACCCCAACGACAGCCTCCCGTCGGGTCAGCAGAACAACACCTACGCCGGAACCGGCGGCGTGCCGATGGGCTCGTTCTGGGACCGGCTCTTGTTCGCCACCCGGTTCCAGGAGAGCAACATCCTGCTGAGCAACCGGATCAACAAGGACTCCAAGATCCTCATCTACCGCGACCCGCGCACCCGGGTCGAGAAGGTCGCGCCCTGGCTGACGCTGGACGGGGACCCCTATCCGGCCGTGGTCAACGGCAGGATCGTGTGGATCCTCGACGGCTACACGACCACGTCGAGCTACCCCTACTCCGAGCGCACCACGCTGCAGAGTGCCACCACGGACGCGATCACGGCGGAGTCCACTGCGGTCACCGCGCAGCCGCCGACGCAGGTGAACTACATCCGCAACTCGGTCAAGGCGACCGTTGACGCCTACAACGGCACGGTCACCCTCTACGCATGGGACCCCAGCGACCCGGTGCTGCAGGCGTGGATGGACGCCTTCCCGGGCACCGTCAAGCCCCGTGCGGACATCAGCCCCCAGCTCATGGCGCACCTGCGCTACCCCGAGGACCTCTTCAAGGTGCAGCGCAGCCTGCTCGCGCAGTTCCACGTGACCGACCCGACGGCGTTCTACTCCGGGCAGGACTTCTGGAAGGTGCCGACCGACCCGACCAACCCCAAGGCTGGGGTCGACCAGCCGCCGTACTACCTGACCCTGCAGATGCCGGGGGCGGCGGGCCCGACCTTCTCGCTGACCTCGACCTACATCCCTCGCGGGCAGCGGGCCAACCTCACGGCCTTCCTGGCGGTCAACGCCAACCCCGGGCCGGGCTACGGAACGCTGCAGCTGCTGCAGATGCCCAGTGACACCACGATCCCGGGCCCCCCTCAGGTGCAGAACAACTTCGAGTCCAACCCCGACGTCTCCCGGACCCTTTCGCTGCTGCGCCAAGGCGGATCCGATGTCGTGCTGGGCAACCTGCTGACCATCCCGGTCGGTGGTGGGCTGCTCTATGTCGAGCCGGTGTACGTGCAGGCGTCGAACTCCTCGACCTCCTACCCGCTGCTGCAGAAGGTGCTGGTCGCCTTCGGCGACAAGATCGGCTTCGACAACACCCTGCCGCTCGCGCTGGCCCAGGTGTTCGGCCCGTCGGGGGCGATCGGAGCAGGCGGGACCGGGGGCACGACCAGCCCGCCGTCCACGTCGACGCCCACCCCGAGCCCCGGCGGGACCCCGACCGCTTCCTCGTCACTGGCCAAGGCTCTGGCCGACGCCCAGCAGGCGATCAAGGACGCGTCTGCCGCGCTGAAGGCCGGCGACTGGGCGGCGTACGGCGCGGCCCAGCAGCGCCTGCAGGAGGCGATCGCCGCCGCGGTGGCCGCGCAGAAGACCTCCGGCGCCACACCAACGCCGACCCCTGGCACCACCGCGACGCCAACCCCGGCCTCGCCGTCACCAACCCCGGCAGCCAGCGGTTGAGGCTGGGCCTGCCGCGGGGCGGCTGACGCGGCGGGCGCCCGTCCGGGTGGTCGGGGTGGTCGGGGTGGTCCGGGTGCGAGCCTGCCGGGGTGGGCCCCACCTGCGCCTCGTGCCCCTTGCGGCGATTTGGTCGAACTGCCCAGCCTCGGTTACGGTGGAGCAGCCGACGCGGGGTGGAGCAGCTCGGTAGCTCGCTGGGCTCATAACCCAGAGGTCGCAGGTTCAAATCCTGCCCCCGCTACCAACGAAAGTGCAGGTCAAGGGCCTGATCCGGGACTCTCCGGGTCGGGCCCTTGATCGTTGTGACCGCAGCTTGACCGCAACGAATCGTGCCGGCCCGTGGTGGATGCAGACGACCGGTGGGGGCTGTGGGTGGCCGCACACGAGCCACGTAACCTGCGCTGGTGCGCGC
>JAJZTN010000231.1 GCA_021848885.1 Actinomycetes bacterium | reverse complement strand
GTGGCGACGGTCTGCACCTCGGTGAAGCGCAGCAGCCCCTCGGCCCCGTGCCGGCGACCCAGCCCGGAGTCCTTCATCCCACCCATCGGGGCCGCCACCGAGCCCCAGGCCACCGCGTAGCCGTCGTTGATGTTGACGGTGCCGGCGTGCAGCCGCACGGCCAGCGCCCGGCCGCGCGCGAAGTCGCGGGTCCACACGCTGGCGTTGAGCCCGTAGCTGGTGTCGTTGGCCCGGGACAGCGCCTCGGCCTCGGTGTCGAACGCCGAAACCGCCACGACCGGGCCGAACGTCTCCTCGTGATGGCAGGCCATCGCCTCGCCCACCCCGGTGAGCACGGTCGGCTCGTAGAAGTAGGGGCCCAGGTCGGGTCTGGCCCGCCCACCGGTGAGCAGCCGGGCCCCCTTGTCGAGGGCGTCGCCGACGTGGCGGGTCACCGCGGCCAGCTGGCGGGGACCGACAAGCGAGCCCATGTCGGCGCTGAAGTCCATGCTGGGGCCCATCCGGATCGCCCGGGTGCGGCGCAGGAATCGCTGCAGGAAGGCGTCGTACACGCTGGTGTGCACGAGCAGGCGCTCCGCGGACACGCACAGCTGCCCGGCCGAGGAGAAGCAGGCCCGCACCGCACCCTCGGCAGCCCGGTCCAGGTCGGCGTCGGCCAGCACGATCATGGAGTTCTTCCCACCGAGCTCCAACGAGGTGGACACCAAGCGCTGCGCGGCCTGCCCGGCCACCTGGCGTCCGGTGCGGGTCGAGCCGGTGAAGGCGACGTGGTCAGCGCGTGCGACCACCTGGGGGCCGAGCACACCGCCGTCCCCCACGAGCACCTGGAAGAGCCCGTCGGGCAGTCCGCACGCGGCCAGCGCCCGGGCCGACCACAGCGCGGTCAGCGTGCCCTGCAGGTCGGGCTTGGCAACCACCGCGTTACCGGCCAGCAGCGCGGGCAGGGCGTCGCTGACCCCCAGGCTCAGCGGGTAGTTCCACGGCGAGACGATCCCCACGACACCCTTGGGGTGGCGCACCTCCTCGACCCGGGTGAGCAGCGGGTACAGGCCCGGCCGTCGCCTCGGCCGCAGCATCCGCGCCCCGGCCCGGGCGTAGTGCCGGGCGACCAGCGCGACGTCGACGACCTCCTCGAAAGCGTGCACCCGGGCCTTGCCGGACTCCAGCTGGATCAGGTCGAGGACCTCGCTCTGGTGGTCGAGCACGTGGTCGTGCAGGCGCAGCAGCAGCCGGGCGCGCAGCCGCAGCGGGGTGCGGGCCCAGGACTGCTGCGCCGTGCGGGCACGGGCGAAGGCCCCGTCGACCTGCTCGACGCGGGTCTGCGGCAGTCTGGCCAGCTCGGCACCGGTGAACGGGGCGCGAGCGGCCACCGCCTCGACTGGGTGCTCGGCGACGGCGAAGCGGGACAGCTCGGCCACCAGGGCGGGGTCCAGCCCCGGATGGGTGGTTGCGGTGAGGGCGGGGCCCTCGGAGTCACTGCGCGGCTGGGCGCTCACTGGTGCAGGGTAGGCCTCTGCCCAGGCCTCGGCGCAGGACTCGACGCAGGGCCCGGCGCCGGCTCAGCCGAGGGTGACCTCGACCCGCTGGAACTCCTTCAGGTCGGAGTAGCCGGTCGTCGCCATCGCCCGGCGCAGCGCCCCCACCAGGTTCATCGAGCCGTCGGGCACCCGGGACGGACCGTGCAGGATCTCCTCCAGCGTGCCGATCGTGCCGACGTGAACCCGCTCACCGCGCGGCAACGCACTGTGGCGAGCCTCGCTGCCCCAGTGGAAGCCCCGCCCGGGCGCCTCGCTGGCCCGAGCCAGCGGGGAACCGACCATCACCGCGTCGGCGCCACAGGCGATCGCCTTGGTGATGTCGCCAGAGCGGCCCATCGAGCCGTCGGCCACGACGTGCACATAACGTCCGCCGGACTCGTCCATATAGTCGCGGCGGGCCGCGGCGACGTCAGCCACCGCGCTGGCCATGGGCACCGCGACGCCGAGCACCGATCGGGTGGTGTGCGCCGCGCCCCCGCCGAAGCCGACCAGCACGCCGGCCGCGCCGGTGCGCATGAGGTGAAGCGCCGCGGTGTACGTGGCGCAACCGCCGACGATGACCGGCACGTCGAGCTCGTAGATGAACTGCTTGAGGTTGAGTGGCTCGGCCTGGCCGGAGACGTGCTCGGCCGACACCGTCGTTCCCCGGATGACGAAGAGGTCGACCCCGGCGTCGACGACGACCTTGGACAGCGCCCGGGTCGTGGAGGGCGACAGCGCCGCGGCCACCGTGACCCCGCCGCCGCGGATCTGCTTGATCCGCTCGCCCACGAGGTCGGGGCGGATCGGGGCGGCGTAGAGCTCCTGCATCCGGGCGGTGACGCGGTCCTCGGGCAGGCTCGCGATCTCGGCAAGTGCCGGCTCGGGGTCCTCGTAACGGGTCCACAGCCCCTCGAGGTCGAGTACGCCGAGACCGCCGAGGCGGCCGATGGCCACGGCGGTGGCCGGGGAGACCACCGAGTCCATGGGTGCCGCCACGATCGGGGTCTCGAAACGGTAGGCGTCGACCTGCCATGCGGTGGACACCTCAGCGGCATCCCTGGTGCGCCGGCTGGGGACGATGGCGATGTCGTCGAACGACCAGGCCTGCCGCCCGCGCTTGCCCCGCCCGATCTCGATCTCGCTCACGTTGGTCTCCACCCAGACCGCACCCGCGGTCAGTGACTTGAGTAGTTGGGGGCCTCGACAG
>JAJZTN010000062.1 GCA_021848885.1 Actinomycetes bacterium | reverse complement strand
TGGGCCCCAGCATGGACTTCAGCGCCGATATGGGCTCGCTTGTCGGTCCCCACCAGCTGGCCGCGGTGACCCGCCACGTCGGCGACGCCCTCGACAAGGGGGCCCGGCTACTCACCGGTGGGCGGGCCAGACCCGACCTGGGCCCCTACTTCTACGAGCCGACCGTGCTCACCGGGGTGAGCGAGGCGATGGCCTGCCATCACGAGGAGACGTTCGGCCCGGTCGTGGCGGTGTCGGCGTTCGACACCGAGGCCGAGGCGCTGTCCCGGGCCAACGACACCAGCTACGGGCTCAACGCCAGCGTGTGGACCCGCGACTTCGCGCGCGGCCGGGGGCTGGCCGTGCGGCTGCACGCCGGCACCGTCAACATCAACGACGGCTACGCGGTGGCCTGGGGCTCGGTGGCGGCCCCGATGGGTGGGATGAAGGACTCCGGGCTGGGTCGCCGGCATGGGGCCGAGGGGTTGCTGCGCTTCACCGAGGTGCAGACCGTCGCCACCGCCCGGCTGCTGGCCGCATCCGCCCCCGGCGGGATGGGCGATGCCGCCTGGGCCCGCACGCTGACCGTGGGTCTGCGCGCCCTGCGCCGCTCGGGGCTGCCGTGACGGCGGGCTTCGACCACGACGTCATCGTCGTCGGCTCCGGCTTCGGCGGGTCGGTCGCGGCGCTCCGGCTGGTCGAGAAGGGCTACGACGTGGCCGTGCTGGAGGCCGGGCGACGCTTCGCGGACGCCGACTTCGCGCGCACCTCGTGGGACCTGCGCCGCTTCCTGTGGGCGCCCCGGCTGGGGCTGCACGGCGTACAGCGGCTGCACCTGCTGCCCGACGTGCTGGTGCTTGCCGGGGCTGGGGTGGGCGGCGGGTCGTTGAACTACGCCAACGTGCACTACACGCCACCTGAGGCGTTCTTTCGCGACCCGCAGTGGGCGCACATCACCGACTGGGCCGGCGAGCTCGCGCCGTACTACGCACTGGCCCGCCGCATGCTGGGCACCGCCGCCGTACCCGGCCCGACACCGGCCGACGAGGTGATGCGCGAGGTGGCCGGGCAGATGGGCGTGGCGGACACCTTCCGGCTCACCGAGGTGGGGGTCCACTTCGGGCCTGGTCAGGGCGACCCGTTCTTCGGTGGAGCCGGGCCGGACCGCCAGCCCTGCGTGGGGTGCGGCAACTGCATGGTCGGCTGCCGGCACGGCGCGAAGAACACCCTGGTGAAGAACTACCTGCACCTGGCCGAGCGGCTGGGCGCGCGCATCGTGGCGGACACGACGGTGCGGGCGGTGCGGCCGCGGCGCGGTGGCGGCTTCGAGCTGGACTGCCGGCGCTCGGGTGCCTGGTGGGGTGGCACCCGCACGCTCAGCGCCGAGCAGGTGGTCCTCGCCGCGGGCACCTGGGGCTCCCAGGAGCTGCTGCACCGGATGAAGGCGACCGGTGTGCTGCCCGGCCTTTCCGACCGGCTGGGACAGCGCACCCGGACCAACTCCGAGGCCCTCGTGGGCGCCAGCACCCCGCGGGTTCGCCCCCAGCTGCAGCTGGCCACGGGCGTGGCGATCACGTCCTCGTTCCACCTGGATGCCGACACCCATGTGGAGAACGTCCGCTACGGGCCCGGCTCCAACGCCATGGGGCTGCTTGCCACCCTGCTCGTCGACGGGGGTGGGCGCCGGCCGCGATGGTTGCGCTTCCTCGCCCAGGCGGCGGCGGACCCGCTCGCCGCGGCACGCTCGGCCTCGGTGCGCCGCTGGAGCGAGCGGACCGTCATCGGGCTGGTCATGCAGAGCCGGGACAACTCGCTGAGCGTCTACCCGCGGCGGCGCTGGTCCGGCTGGAAGCTGGCATCCCGGCCCGGGCACGGCGAGCCCAACCCCACCTGGATCCCGGCCGGGCACGAGGCGATCCGGCGTGTCGCGGCGGTCATCGGCGGGCAGCCCGGCGGCTCGATCACCGACGCCTTCGACGTGCCGATGACCGCGCACTTCATCGGTGGGGCCTGCATCGGGGACAGCCCGGACACTGGTGTCATCGACGCCTACCACCGGGTCTTCGGGGTGCCCGGGCTGCATATCGTGGACGGCTCGGCCGTCTCGGCCAACCTCGGGGTCAACCCGTCATTGACCATAACCGCCCAGGCAGAACGTGCCATGGCGGCATGGCCGGTGCGGGGCGCACCCGACCCGCGGCCGGTGCTGGGCCAGCCCTACCGCAGGGTCGCGCCGGTGCCGCCGGCCCGGCCCGCGGTGGACTACCGGCGGCTGGGCATCCCGTTGCCGAGCCTGGACCGGGCCTAGCCGCGCGGCCGGCTCAGGACGCCGGTCGGAGCATGCCGGCGCGCTCCTCGGGGCTGGTCCCACCCCACACGCCGTACGGCTCGCGGGTGCGCAGGGCCCAGTCCAGGCACTCCTGGCGCACCGGGCAGCCGGCGCAGACCTGCTTGGCTGCGGCCTCCCTGCGGGCCCGGGCCGAGGGCCGCTCCCCCGCTGGGGCGAAGAAACGCTCCGGGGAGTCGGTGCGGCACGCCCCGAGCTGCTGCCACTCCCAGTGCTCCAGCAGTGGAGCCGGTAGCCGAGAGATGTTCGCCACGCGCAGCCTCCCCTGACGTGCTTGTCCGGGCAACGATCTTCTCGGTCCGGGCATTCCCAGTTGGCGGGCGATCTACGCCCAGCCCCTAGACTCACGGTCCCGGCCAGCACCTGTGGAAGGCGATCGTGACCAGCGAGCAGCCCACTGTCCTCGTCGTCGACTTCGGCGCGCAGTACGCCCAGCTCATCGCGCGGCGGGTCCGCGAGGCCCGGGTCTACTCCGAGATCGTGCCGCACACCGAGCCAGCCGAGGCGATGCTGGCCCGGCGTCCGGCCGCGCTCATCCTCTCCGGCGGCCCGGCCTCGGTCTACGCCCCCGGCGCGCCCTCCCTTGACCCCGGACTGCTCGACTCCGACGTGCCGGTCTTCGGCATCTGCTACGGCTTCCAGGCGATGGCGTTGGTGCTGGGCGGGCGGGTGGAGCACACCGGGGAATCGGAGTACGGCGCTGCCCAGCTGCGGGTGGCCGAGGGGGAGTCCACGCTCTTCCACGGTCTGCCGCGCGAGCAGCAGGTGTGGATGTCGCACGGCGACAGGGTCGTCGTACCCCCGGAGGGGTTCCGTGTGACGGCGAGCACGTCCGGGTCACCGGTGGCCGCCTTCGAGCACCAGCGGGCCCGGCTGGCCGGGGTGCAGTTCCACCCGGAGGTGCTGCACAGCGAGCACGGCCAGGCGGTGCTCGAGCACTTCCTCTACGAGATCGCCGGGATCAGCCCGACCTGGACGACCAGCGGGGTCATCGACGAGCAGGTCGAGGCGATCCGGGCCCAGGTCGGTGACCGTAGGGTGCTGGCCGGGCTGTCCGGCGGCGTGGACTCAGCGGTTGCCGCGGCCCTCGTGCAGCGTGCCGTGGGGGACCGGCTGACCTGTGTCTTCGTCGACCACGGGCTGCTGCGCAAGGGCGAGGCCGAGCAGGTGGAGCGGGACTTCGTGGCCGCCACCGGGGTGGACCTGAAGGTGGTCGAGGCGGCCGAGCGGTTCCTCGTCGCACTGGCCGGGGTCAGCGACCCGGAGAGCAAGCGCAAGATCATCGGACGGGAGTTCATCCGGGTGTTCGAGCAGGCCGCCCGCGAGGTCGTGGCGGAGGCCGGGGCGCGCGGCGACGGGGTCGACTTCCTCGTCCAGGGGACGCTCTACCCGGATGTGGTGGAGTCCGGCGGCGGGGCCGGCACCGCCAACATCAAGAGCCACCACAACGTCGGTGGGCTGCCCGATGACCTCAGCTTCACCCTGATCGAGCCGCTGCGGGCGCTGTTCAAGGACGAGGTGCGCGCGGTGGGTGCCGAGCTGGGCCTGCCCGCCGAGATCGTCTGGCGCCAGCCCTTCCCCGGGCCGGGCCTGGGCATCCGCATCGTGGGTGAGGTCACCCGCGAGCGGCTGGAGGTGCTGCGCGAGGCCGATGCCATCGCCCGCGAGGAGCTGTCCAGGGCGGGTCTGGACCGCCAGATCTGGCAGTGCCCGGTCGTGCTGCTCGCCGACGTGCGCTCGGTCGGGGTGGCCGGTGACGGTCGCAGCTACGGGCACCCGGTGGTGCTGCGCCCGGTGTCCAGTGAGGACGCGATGACCGCGGACTGGTCCCGGCTGCCCTACGACGTACTGGCTCGCATATCCACCCGGATCACCAACGAGGTGGCTGCGGTCAACCGGGTCGTCCTGGACGTCACCAGCAAGCCGCCGGGCACCATCGAGTGGGAGTGAGCCCGCTCAGGCCTCCGGCATCAGCAGCCAGGCCGCCAGGTAGACCAGCAGGCCGCCGCCGCCGAGCACGGTGAGCACCACGAAGATCACCCGTACCAGAACCGGGTCCACCCCGAGGTAGGCACCCAGGCCGGTGCACACCCCGGCGATCATCCGGCCCTCGCGGATCCTGACCAACCGGCGGGGCCCGTCAGTTCCGGTGTGGTTCGTCATGCCTCCACTGTGCCCGTCGGGCCGGCCGGGCACCATCGGGGGATGCCCTGAGCTGACCCGGAGCGCGCCCCGACCGCCCCATCCCCGTCACTGCGAAGCCGGGCCGACCCGTCGTACTGAGCGGCAACGCGGCGTACGGCGAATGCCACGACGTGACGTTACGGCGTCTGGAATGCCGCAACGTCACGCTGCGGCATTCCAGACGCACCGGGAACGGCCCGGCGCGGCCGCACCACGCAGGCCCGCGACGGCTCAGCTTGTCGCCGCGGTCACCAGGGCCAGTGCCGTGGACGGGGTGAGCACCGCCGGACCGCCGATCACCCGCAGCCGGCCGGGGCGGGTCGATGCCAGCGCCCCAGCGGTGGCCGAGGGCACCATGTCGGTCTGGGTGAGCAGCAACGGGTGGCCCAGCGCCCCTGAGGACAACGCGTCGACCAGGTGCGTGTCGGTGCCGAGGGCGACCTCCACCTCGACCGGGGAAGCCCCCGCCCGGGCGGCAACCGCCGCCGCTGTGGCGAACCGGTCCGCGCCGGCCAGCCTCGTCGGGCTGGGCAGCTTGGCCGTCACGGCGTCGGCGATGGCCGCGGTCCCGCCCAGCACCATCGTCGAGGTGGTCCCCAGGGTCTTCAGCTCGGTCGCCACGGTGCCCGGCAGCTGGGTCGGGGCGGTGAGCAGGATCGGTTCGCCGGATGCCGCGGCAACACCACCGGCGGCCAGTGCGTCGACGAGGTGCGCCTCGGCCCCGGAGGCGATCCAGGCCACCCCATCGGTGCCACCGCCGGCCTTGACCAGGGCATGGGCGAGGGCGACGGCGGTGCCGTAGCGGTCCGAGCCGTAGACCCGGGTCACGGTCATCCCCATCGCCACCAGGGCCGACACGACGGTGGCGCTGACCGCAGCCGGGCCACCGATCACCTCGACCTGGGTGGTCCCACGAGCGAGCAGGTCGGCGCGCACGGACGGGCTCAGCTGGTCGGTCTGGGTGAGCAGCAGCGGAGCCCCGAGGGCCTTGGCCAGCGGCGCGGCGACCAGACCGTCGACGAGGTGGGCGTCGGCCCCGCTCGCCAGCACAGCCACGCTGGCCACCGGGGCGGCCTGCTGCCCCAGCGCGACGCTGGTCGCGTAGCGGTCCGGCCCGTAGCTTCGGGTGGCCGGGCACATCCCGAGTGGGCTGGACCCGGGCGCCGTCAACTCGGCCAGGGCGGAGCGGGTCAGCCCGGAGCTGGTCACGGTGAGCCGGTAGATGCCCGGCGGGGCGGGGGACCCGGAGCCGTCGGTGCCGTCCCAGGTCAGCGTCAACGAGCCCTTGCCCATGCCGTTCCAGCTGCGCAGCGGCGCCGCGGAGGATGGCGCGCAGACGTCGGTGAGGGTGGCCGACCACAGCTGGGTCACCCCGAGGCTGCTGCTGAACGTGGCGGCCCCCCCGGCGCTCATCCATGCCTGGGCGGGGCTCAGCGGGGCCAGCGAGGGTGGGGCGATGCCGTCCAGGAAGGTCGCCAGCGACGGCAGCCGCTGGCAGGTGGCGTCCAGGTCATAGCTGCCCGAGACACGCTGGCCCATCCAGATCGGTCCGCCGTTGAGCGAGGGCACCGAAGCCAGCGGTGGGTTGCAGATGCTCTCCGCGGCCGCGTACCCGCTCAGCGTCGGGTCGTAGTCCCCCGCCCGCCACATGGGCCCACCGTCCTGCCAGGCCCCGGTGATCCCGGGGTGCAATGTCCCGGAGGTGTCCGTGTAGCCCCACGCGGTGCGCACCGAGTACCACCCGGTAGCTATGCCGGCTGCGCGGAAGCCCGCCGCGATGCCCTGCAGCACGGTGATGTTGTTGGCGGCGTTGTTGGTGGGCCAGTTCGGTGGGGTCGGCGCCTTCGGACGGGTCTCCACGTCGATCCAGACGAAGGGCACGCTCAGTCCGACCACGTGCAGGCTGCTCAGGTCGAACTGTGCCATCGCGTAGCCGGTGTTGAAAAGCTGGTCGGACAGCGTGCTGCCCGACCTGGGGCCCTTGGCGCCGTAGCTGCTCAGCTGGGCGGGGGTGGGGTAGGCGGCCATGGTGTAGACCCCGCGCGGGATGCCGTTGCCCACCGCGTAGCGCACCTGGTCGGCCAGGCAGGGGTTGCGGTAGAACGGCAGGCCGGCGGTCAGCCCAATCACCATGAAGTCGGTCGTTGTGGGCGGCATCGGGTTGCCCAGCCCGACCCCGTACGACGTCCCCGGGATCGTCGTGCCCACACCGGCCGGGCACTGCGGCCAGGACACGTCATAGCCGTGCGCGATCGGGGTGTCGGCCCGTGCCGGGACCGCTGAGGTGGTCAGGGCGAGCAGCACGCCCGCCGCGACCGTCAGGGCCGTCAACGCCGCGGTGACCCGACGGGCTGCGGGTCGGGCGGGCGCGAGCGGCACGTGGACCCCCTGGGCACGACGGCCGCCGACGGTCGGAGGCACGTGGCCTGAGACTAATCGAAACGCACCGATCTGTCGGTGATGTTGTCTGTGTCGGTGATAGTGCTTTTGTCTGGCTATGTGTCCGGCATCCAGGCGCTCGGCGTCAGGCTCCCGGGCCACCGCGCTCGCCGTGGTCACGACCGCCGAGTACAGCGGCCAGTCCGACCAGTCCGAACCCGACCAGCATCAGTGGCAGCAGCCAGCGGGCCTGCACATCCCAGGTCCAGGTCAGCCCGCTCATCCCGAGCACCGCGATCAACATGAACACCGCTGCGCAGACCAGCGACACGATGTCCGTGGAGTGGCTACGCACGACGCACCTCCAGCCCTCCGATGCCCACCTGGGCGTCGATGACGATCTCCCCGTTGCCCGCACTGGCCCCAGCCAGCAGCAGGGACCGGTCCACACCCATCCCGCCGTACTGCGCGCCGGGCACCTGCACCGTGCCGGTGCCGACATGTGCCCTCAGCCGCACCGTGGCGTCGGCCGGCACGATGATCAGCAGGTCGCCGACCCCGAGCCGGGTGCTGACCGCGATCGGCGCACCACCCGGCGGCAGGCCGGTCAGGTCAAGCGTGGCGTTGCCAACGGACAGCTCGTAGGGCGAGGCCAGCGTGGCCACCGAGGTCGGCCGCCAGACCTGCTCGCCGATCCCGCCGGGCACGCTCACCTCGCGCAGCCCTGAGGTCAGCACGACGAGGCTGAGCAGTACGCCGAGCACGATCAGCCCGCGGGAGCGGCCCCAGAAGGTGCCGACCAGCAGGCCGGCAGCCACCACCGCCAGCACCACCGAGAGCACCAGCCGCACCGAGGTCGGGTCCGACGTCAGGTAGCCCCAGGACACCACGGCACCAGCGGCGATGAGGGCCAGGCTCACGGTCACGCCGCCGAGCACCGAGTGGGGTTCTCGGGGCCGCGGTGGTGCCTGGCCCGGCGACGGCCCCGCCTGCGGGGTCACGCCGTAGGGCGTCGAGCCGGGCGCGCTGCCGGGCGAGGTCGAGCGTGTCATGGCGGCACCTCCGTTGTCCGAGCCGCCGACTGCGGAGTCTCGTGATCGCTGCACGAGCACGGCGGCCACCACCAGGGCGGCCACCAGGAGCAGCCCGGCCGATCCGGCTCCGAGCTGGGCCCACGAGCCGCCGGCGGCGCCGAGCCCGACGATGATGAGCAGACCAGGCCACAGCATCACCGGCTCGAGCCGGCCCGTGACCAGCCGCTGGCCGAGCGAGCCCGGCTCGTTCTCGACGGGCACCACCAGCCAGAGCACGCCGTAGCCGAGCAGCCCGAGCCCACCGAAGACGGCCAGCACGACCACCGCGATCCGGTAGACGACCGGGTCGATGTTGCTCCACTGACCCAGGCCGCCGCACACCCCGGCGATCTTCCGGTCGGTGCGGCTGCGGCGCAGCAGTGCGATGTCCGGGACCGAGGGAACGTTCACGCCGCCATCCTGGCCAGCCGTCCGGCCAGCCGGATCGGGGATCGACCCTGAGCCGACCCTGGGTTGGCCCTGAGGCGGCCCGGCCCGGTGCAGGGGCCGAATGCGGGTCGATCCTGACGCGCGGGGCGCTCGGGCGTGTGACGATCCAGAGCGTGAGCACACCCCAGCGTCTGACCCGCTCGCTGGAGGGACGTGTGCTGGCCGGCGTGGCCGCCGGGCTGGCCGAGCACTTGCGGGTCGACGTGCGCGTGGTGCGACTTGTCTTCGTGCTGCTGGCTCTTGCGGGGGGCTCCGGGCTGGTGGCCTACGCGGCTTTCTGGGTCGTGGTGCCCGTGCAGCCCGGCGGCCCGCGCTCCGCCGGTGACTCCCGGCGCGAGCTGATCGCTCTGGCCTCCCTCGTCGCGCTTGGCCTCGGCCTCGCGCTCGCCCTGCAGGGCCTGGGGCTGGGACTGAGTGCCTCCCTGACCGCGCCGGTGCTGCTGGCGGGCACCGGCGTCGCGCTGCTGTGGCGGCAGGCAGACGACAGCCAGCGGGAGCGGCTGCTGCAGTCGGCCTCGGCGATGACCTCCCGCCCGTCCCGGCTGTTGCGCACCGTGGCGGGCGTCGTGCTGGTCGTGCTCGGCGGCGTCCTGCTGGTCGCCACCCGCACCCGCTTGGCCGACCTGCGCGATGCGCTGGTGGCGGCCACGGTCGTGCTGGTCGGGCTCGCGCTGATCACCGGCCCGTTCGTGCTGCGCCTGGTCCGCGAGCTCGGCGTCGAGCGGGCCGAGCGGATCCGGGTCCAGGAGCGGGCCGAGATCGCCGCGCACCTGCACGACTCGGTGCTGCACACCTTGGCGCTGATCCAGCGCAACTGTGAGTCCCCGCGAGAGGTGGCCCGCCTTGCTCGGGCCCAGGAGCGGGAGCTGCGGGCCTGGCTCTACCGGCCGGACGCCGGCTCCGAGACGACCCTATCCGGCGCACTGGGCGGCCTGGTCGGCCAGGTCGAGGACGCCCACGGGGTCAGCGTGGAGCTGGTATGCGTCGGGGACGCCCCGCTGGATGAGCGGGTCGGGACGCTGCTGCAGGCCGCCCGGGAGGCGCTGGTCAACGCCGCCACGCACGCCAGGGGTCCGATCTCGGTCTACGCCGAGGTGGAGCCGGGCGGTGTGACGGTCTTCGTGCGCGACCGCGGCCCGGGCTTCGACCTCGGACTGGTCCCGCCGGACCGGATGGGAGTGCGAGGCTCCATCCTTGGGCGGATGCGGCGCAACGGGGGTGCAGCCGCGCTCCGGTCGGACTCCGAGACCGGCACCGAGGTTGAGCTGAGCATGCCCTTCGGCGGGAGGGAGCAGGCATGACACCAGCGACGGTGGGTCACGGGGACGGCGGGGTGCCTGGCGTGGTCATCGTCGATGACCATGTGATGTTCCGCGCCGGGGTGCGCGCCGAGCTGGGCGAGCGGGTCGTGGTGCTCGGTGAGGCCTGCGACGTCGACTCCGCGGTGCGGGTCATCGAGGCGCCCCGCCCGGACGTCGTGCTGCTCGACGTGCACCTGCCCGGCGGGGGTGGGCGGGAGGTGCTGCGCCGGGTCGGGGCAGAGTTGCCGCAGGTGCGCTTTCTGGCCCTGTCGGTCTCTGACGCCGCCGAGGACGTCATCGGGGTGATCCGGGCCGGGGCTCGGGGGTATGTCACCAAGACGATCACCGGAGACGACCTGGCTGACGCCGTACGCCGGATCGCCGACGGGGACGCGGTGTTCTCCCCGAGGCTGGCCGGTTTCGTGCTCGACGCCTTCGCCGGGTCGGTGGTCCCCGGCGACATCGCGGAGGACCTCGACCGGCTCAGCCAGCGGGAGCGTGAGGTGATGCGGCTCATCGCACGCGGCTACGCCTACAAGGAGGTCGCCAAGCAGCTGTTCATATCGGTCAAGACCGTGGAGACCCACGTCTCGGCGGTACTGCGCAAGCTGCAGCTGTCCAACCGGCACGAGCTGGCTCGCTGGGCCTCGGACCGTCGGCTGCTGTGAGAGCCGCGCCCTTGCCGGGAGTCGGTCCCCAGCCCCGCGCGAGGGCCTAGGGTTGCCGACCATGACGGTTGCCCTCGACGTGCTGCTCTTCTTCCACTTCGTTGGCCTGGCCGGGCTGCTGGGCGGCTACCTCGCCCAGCTGCCCAGCCGCACCTGGCGGATCGTGCCCGGGATGACCCATGGGGCGTTGACCCAGCTGGTCACCGGGCTGGGCATGGCCGGGATCATCGAGTCCACCTCGAGCACCGGGGAGCCGGTCCAGCCGCTCAAGTGGGTCGTCAAGCTGGGCGTGCTCGTGGTGATCCTCGCGCTGATCTGGCCGAACCAGAAGAAGCAGCGGGTGTCCCCCGGGGTGTTCCAGGCGGTTGGCCTGCTCACCCTGGTCAACATCGGCATCGCGGTCTTCTGGAAGTAGCCTGACTGGGCTCAGTGCGTGATCGAGTAGACGTTGAACGCCTCAGCCAGCCGGTCCTCGCCCAGCCCGTGCTCGTGCGCGGCGCGCATGGACCACTCGCGCACAGCCTGCTCGAGCCGCTCACCGATGTGCTCGGTCTGGCTGCGGTGCGCGCGCAGCGCCGCCAGCTTGAGGGTGAAGCGATCGGTGATGTCCACCGCGTGGTCCGGTTGCGGGCCGCCCATCACCCAGACCTCGCGGACCTTCCAGTCGGCCAGCCCCTCGACCTCGAGCAGCTCCGGGTGGGCGAATGGGTTGCGCGCGTCCGGGTAGATCGCCCGCCAGGCCGCCTCGCCGACCGCCATGTGGTCGGGGTGGCTGGCACCGATCCGGGCGAAGTTCCACAGCGGGCTGGGCACCAGCATCCGCTGCGGGCGCACGTCGCGGATGACCCGACAGATGTCCCGGCGCAGCTCGTAGCTGGGGCTGACCCGCCCGTCGTTGTAGCCGGTGAGGAAGCGCACGTCACCGACCCCGACAATGGAGGCGGCCTCACGCTGCTCCGCTCGGCGGATGCCCGGGATGTCGGCGCGAGCCACAGCCGGGTCGAACCCGCCGGCGTCCCCGGCGGTGACAAGGCAGTAGGTGACGGTTGTCCCGGCCGCGGTCCACCCGGCCACCGTCCCTGCCGCACCGAAGTCGACGTCGTCGGGGTGTGCGACCACCACAAGTGCCCGCTCCACCTCATGGTCCTGCAGCACACCGCCTCCTTTCCAGCCGCGAGCGGCAGCGTACGGGACACCGATCCGGTCGGCCCGGCACCTAGAATCGGGTCGGATGAGCACCCTCTTCGACGACGTCGTCCCCGCGCGCCCGACTGACCCGGCCGGGGTGGGCCAGGCTGCCGGCGCTGCGCCGGGGTTGTGGCCTGGCGCCGACCCCGACGAGCTGCTCGCGGGGCTCAACCCCCAGCAGCGTGCCGCGGTGACCCACACCGGTTCCCCGCTGCTGGTCGTCGCCGGGGCCGGTTCGGGCAAGACCCGTGTGCTCACCCACCGGATCGCCTACCTCATCGCTGCCCGGGGCGTGCACCCCGGGCAGGTCCTCGCCATCACCTTCACCAACAAGGCGGCCGGGGAGATGAAGGAACGGGTTGCCGCCCACGTCGGGCGACGGGCCGCCACGATGTGGGTCTCGACGTTCCACGCGGCCTGCGTGCGGATCCTGCGGGCCGAGCACGCCAAGCTCGGCTTCACCAGCAGCTTCTCCATCTACGACGCCGCCGACTCGCAGCGGCTCATGTCACTGTGCACCCGTGACCTGGACCTGGACCCCAAGCGTCACCCACCCCGAGCGCTGTCCGCCCAGGTCTCGGCGCTGAAGAACGAGCTGGTCGACGAGGAAACCTTCGCCGCCAGGGCCCAGACGCCGGCCGAGCAGACCGTGGCCGAGGCCTACCGGCTCTACCAGCGACGGCTGCGCCAGGCCAACGCCTTCGACTTCGACGACCTGATCATGACGACCGTCAACCTGATGCGGGCCTTCCCTGAGGTCGCCACGCTCTATCACCGCCGCTTCCGGCACGTGCTGGTCGATGAGTACCAGGACACCAACCACGCCCAGCACGCGCTGGTCCGTGAGCTGGTCGGGGACGGCTCGGACGGGGTCGAGCCGGCCGAGCTGGCCGTCGTCGGTGACGCCGACCAGTCCATCTACGCCTTCCGCGGTGCCACGATCCGCAACATCCTGCAGTTCGAGAAGGACTTCGGCGACGCGGCGACGATCCTGCTCGAGCAGAACTACCGCTCCACCCAGACCATCCTCTCGGCTGCCAACGCCGTGATAGCGCGCAACCCTGCGCGCAAGCCCAAGCGGTTGTGGTCGGATGCCGGGGACGGCGAGCGCATAACGGCGTACGTGGCCGAGAACGAGCACGACGAGGCGGCGTACGTGGCCGCCCAGATCGACGAGCTGCGCGACACCGGGGCGGCCGGGTACGGCGACGTGGCGGTCTTCTACCGGACCAACGCCCAGTCCCGGGCCTTCGAGGAGGTCTTCATCCGGGTCGGGCTGCCCTACCGGGTTGTCGGTGGGGTGCGCTTCTATGAGCGCAAGGAGGTCCGCGACGCGCTGGCCTACCTGCGGATGCTGGCCAACCCGGAGGACGCCGTCTCGCTTCGGCGCATCCTGAACACCCCCCGGCGCGGGATCGGCGAGCGCGCCGAGGCATGCCTGGACGCCCTGGCCGACCGGGAGCGGATCTCCTTCCCGGCCGCGTTGCGCCGGGCCGATGAGGCCGTCGGCCTGGCCAGCCGGTCACTGGTCCAGGTGCGGGCCTTCGTCCGCCTCGTCGAGGACCTGCGCACCCTGCTGGAGGCCGGGAGCGGCCCGGCCACGGTGCTGGAGGCGGTGCTCGAGCAGACCGGCTACCTGGCCGAGCTTCGCGCCTCGGCCGACCCGCAGGACGAGACCCGGGTGGAGAACCTCGCCGAGCTGCTCGCGGTGGCCCGGGAGTTCGAGGAGAGCTTCCCGGAGGGTGGGCTGGCCGACTTCCTCGAGCGCGTCGCGCTGGTGGCCGACTCCGACGAGATCCCCGACGGCGACGAGGGCGTGGTGACCCTGATGACCCTGCACACCGCCAAGGGGCTGGAGTTCCCGGTGGTCTTCCTGTCCGGCATGGAGGACGGGGTCTTCCCGCACCAGCGCTCGCTCGGGCAGGCAGCCGAGCTGGAGGAGGAGCGACGACTGGCCTATGTCGGGATCACCCGGGCTCGCCGGAGGCTCTACCTGACCCGCTCCACAGTGCGCTCGGCCTGGGGCCAGCCGCAGTACTGGCCGCCGTCGCGGTTCCTCGACGAGGTCCCCGCCGAGCTTGTCGACTGGCACGGGCTGGTCACGGCACCGACCGGGCGTGGGGCGGCGTCGGCCGCTGCCGCCCCACGCCCGGGGGTGCGATCCCGCGGCGACCGGGAGATCGTGGCCCTGGCTCCGGGTGACCGGGTCACCCATGACACCTTCGGGCTGGGCACGGTGGTGGGCACCGCCGGGTCGGGGGACAAGGCCGAGGCGACGATCGACTTTCGTGACCAGGGCCTCAAACGGCTGCTGCTGCGCTATGCCCCGGTGACAAGGCTCTGACGCCGCAGATGCAGCAGATGCTGCAGAACCCGGCCGGGGGCGTCGGACCGGGCGGGGCTGCTCGGCGGAGGTTCGCCCGCCGTCGGTGATCCGGTGCCGGTCTCGCTGATCCGGGCTCGGTGCCGGTTTCGCTGATCCGGGCTCAGACGCTGACGCCGTGCGCGCGCAGCCAGACCAGCGGGTCGACCGCGGGGCCACCGCCGGGGTGGATCTCCAGGTGCAGGTGCGGCCCGGTGACGTTGCCGGTGGCCCCGACCCGGGCGATGAGCTCGCCGACGCCCACCGGGCCGGAGGTGCGCACGAACGAGGACAGATGGCAGTACCAGGACTCGGTGCCGTCCGGGTGTCGGATGACCAGCTTGTTGCCGTAGGGCCCGTCCCAGCCGGCGGAGACGATGACACCGGCTCCGATCGCGTGCACGGGGCTGCCCGACGGGGCGGCGAAGTCCTGGCCGGTGTGGAAGGTGCCCCACAACGCGCTGACCTGACCGAACCCCGCGGTCAGAGTGAAGCGGCCCATCGGGAGCACCCAGATCGGCCGTGGCGGGTCAGCGGTCTGCGCCTGCCGGGCCGCCAGCTGCTTGGCGTCCACGCTGATGGAGCCGTGGGCCGGCGACGGCGGGCTGGACAGGATGCTGGCCACCTGCGGGGCGCCTATGCGGCTGCTGGAGCGGGACACCCGTTGCCCCCGAGCTGCCTGGACGGAGGCGGCCAGCCCCGCGGGATCCCCCGGCTGGGTTGCGCTCGGCCCGCTGGGCCGCCAGGACGCGCCCTCGGCCCCGGCGCTGCCGGCGGCCGACCCGCTGAGCAGACCCACGGCCCCGATGACCAGCGCCAGGATGCTGCCCGCGCTGGCCAGTATCGCGGAGTGGCGGGCCGGCCGCCGGTGCAGACCGGCGCGTGGCCGGGCCGGCGGGCGGGCAGCCGACGGGACCGGCGGGGCTGCCGACCGTGACGGCGGGCGGGCAGCTGACGGGGCCGGCGGGGCTGCCGGATGCGCGAGGCCTTCCGCCCTCGGGGCGGGGGTGCGGTCATGGGGCAAAGCGGAAGCCTTGGGTTGGGGAGTCGGATCGGGCCGTCCCCTTCCGGGGACCGACGGACCGTAGCCACTTGCCCGCCGGTTTCGCCAGTCCTTGAACGAAC
>JAJZTN010000230.1 GCA_021848885.1 Actinomycetes bacterium | reverse complement strand
AACTGCATCGCCGTACCTGGGTTTCGGGTCGCTGTCACCACTGCTGGATGTGGCCGCCGAGCACGGCGCCGGGGTGTTCGTGCTGGCGCTGACCTCCAACCCCGAGGGCCGGACCCTGCAGCATGCCCTGACCTCGCACGGGCGAAGCGTGGCCGCCGAGATGGCCGCCGCCGCGGGCGAGGCCAACCGCGGCGCGAGACCCATGGGCTCGGTCGGTCTCGTGGTGGGCGCCACGCTGGGCCAGGCGGTGCGCGAGGCCGGGGTGGACCTGGTGGGCGCCAACGCACCGCTGCTGGCCCCGGGGATCGGTGCGCAGGGTGCCAGCCCGTCTGACCTGCTGGAGGTCTTCGGCCCGGCGCGGCCGCGCGTGCTGCCCTCGGTCAGTCGTGAGGTGCTCGCCGCCGGCCCGGGCACCGCCGGTCTGGTCAGCGCCTTCGAGCGGACCCTGGCCGCCTGCGACGCTGCGCTGAACGGGTGAGCCTGACGCCGTGAGTGCCCCGCTGCCGGCCTGTCCGAGGCGCCATGCCGTTCGCCGCGCCCGGTCGGGGCCGCGCCCGGTTGCCTGGCGGCGTTGGTAGTCACTAGGTTCCCAGCGTCCGCAGACGTCGCCTGACGTCAGCCCGCACGCCGGCCCACCGACCGGCCAGACCGCCGACGCAGCCGAGGTGACCTCGCGTGGCCCTTCCACCCCTGACCCCCGAGCAACGCAGCGCCGCGCTGGAGAAGGCGGCCGCGGCCCGTCGGGAGCGGGCCCTGGTGAAGAACCGGCTCAAGCACTCGGGTGCCTCGATAAGCGAGGCGCTCAAGGAAGGCCAGAGCAACCAGGTCGTCGGCAAGATGCGGGTGTCGGCGCTGCTGGAGTCCCTGCCCGGGGTGGGCAAGGTGCGGGCCCGCCAGATCATGGCCCGCCTCGGCATATCGCAGAGTCGTCGGGTGCGCGGTCTGGGCACCAAGCAGGTGGCCGCGCTCGAGCGCGAGTTCGGCAGCAGTTGAGCCGGCCTGGCCCGGACCGGCCGGCCGGCGGGCCGAGCGCCCGGCTGACGGTGCTGTCCGGGCCGTCGGGGGTCGGCAAGACGACCGTGGTGCGTGAGCTTCGCCGCCGCCACCGGCACGTGTGGGTGTCGGTCTCGGTCACCACGCGCCACCCTCGCCCCGGCGAACGGGACGGCATCGACTACTGGTTCGTCAGCCCGCAGCGGTTCTCCGAGATGGCCAGCCGCGGTGAGCTGCTGGAGTGGGCGGAGTTCGCCGGCAACAGCTACGGCACCCCTCTCGCCCCGGTGCTGGAGCACCTGGCCGCCGGTGTGCCGGTGCTGCTGGAGATCGAGATCGAGGGTGCCAGGCAGGTGCGGGCCCGGATGCCCGATGCGCTGCTGGTCTTCCTCAGGCCCCCGTCATGGGACGAGCTGGTACGCCGGTTGACCGGTCGGGGCACGGAGAGCCCCGAGGTGGTGGCGGCCCGGTTGGACCGGGCCCGGGTCGAGCTGGCCGCCGAGGCGGAGTTCGACGTCGCTCTGGAGAACTCCGCCGTCGGTTCGGTGTGCGATCGACTGCTAGCCTTGATGGGTTCGTCCCACTCCTCTGACCGGAAGGCAACCTGAGCGTGTCCGGGACCGTTGCATCGCCAGAGGGCATCACCAACCCGCCCATCGACGAGCTGCTCGAGGCGACAGACTCGAAGTACAGCTTGGTCATCTACGCGGCCAAGCGGGCCCGCCAGATCAACGCCTACTACTCCCAGCTCGGTGAGGGCCTGCTGGAGTACGTCGGGCCGCTGGTCGAGACGCACGTGCACGAGAAGCCGCTGTCCATCGCGCTGCGCGAGATCAACGAGGGGTTGCTCAGCGCGGAGCCGGTCGAGCAGTAGCGCCTGCAGCGACCGGTGCCGCGGCGGGAGAGCACGTGAGCAGCAGCGTGTCCGACGAGCCCGCCGGCTCACCTGACCCCGCGCTGGGGCACGCCGAGGCTGCCCCCAAGGTAGTGCTGGGCGTCTCCGGTGGGATCGCGGCGTACAAGGCTTGCGAGCTGCTGCGGGGCCTGACCGAGTCCGGTCACCAGGTCCGGGTGGTGCCCACCGAGTCCGCCCTGCGCTTCGTCGGTGCCCCCACCTGGGCCGCGCTGTCCGGCCAGCCGGTCAGCTCCTCGGTGTGGGAGGCCAGCCACGAGGTGGCGCACGTGCGCATCGGCCGACAGGCCGACCTGGTCGTGGTCGCCCCGGCCAGCGCCGACCTGCTGGCCCGCGCGGCGGCCGGGATGGCCGATGACCTGCTCACCGCGACCCTGCTCACCGCCACCTGCCCGGTCCTGCTCGCCCCGGCCATGCACACCGAGATGTGGCTGCACCCGGCCACCCGCGCCAACGTGGCCACGTTGCGTTCCCGCGGGGTGCTCGTGCTCGAGCCGGCCACCGGACGGCTGACCGGGGAGGATTCCGGGCCGGGTCGCCTGCCCGAGCCGAGCGAGCTGCTCGCGGTGGTCCGCAGCGTGCTCGCCCGTGGGCCCGGCGGGCTGCGCCGCGACCTGTCCGGTGTGCGGGTGCTGGTGAGTGCCGGGGGCACCCGGGAGCCGCTGGACCCGGTCCGCTACCTGGGCAACCGCTCATCCGGGCGTCAGGGGGTGGCCTTGGCACGTGCGGCCGCGCTGCGCGGTGCCGAGGTGCTGCTGGTCGCCGCGCACCTGGAGGTGCCCGAGCCGGCCGGGGTCGAGGTGGTGCGGGTGGACACCACGGCGGCGCTGCGCGAGGCGGTGCTGGGGGCCGCCGAGCGGGTCGACGTGATCGTGATGGCCG
>JAJZTN010000229.1 GCA_021848885.1 Actinomycetes bacterium | reverse complement strand
GACGTCCCGACCTGCAGGGCGTGGCGCCAGGCCGGCGGGGTGGGAGGACGCGGCGTGCTGGCTGGTGGGACGCCGCCGCCCTCCAGGGGTGCGAAGCAGACGTACCGCGGCCCAGGAACCTGGCGCTCGGGACGCCGACCGGGGCAATGGGCCACCGGCGATCACAGCCCGCTGCCGAACCCGCCACGGTGTGATGACGGTGCAGAACTCACGGACATCCGGCATGTCGGCAGCAGCAGATGTGCGAGACGTTGGCAGCGGTCGGATGGTTGACAGGGTTGACGTGCGGGGTACAGTCGCGGTTGACAGGGTTGACGTGAGGGGAGTCCGGATGCCATCGCAGAGAGCCGGCGTGGTCGTTGCGCGGGCGCGGACCCGACCGACGGTGGCCGACGACCCGGTCGCCCGGCTGACGGCCGCGCTGCCGACCCTGCCGCGCAGCCACGTCAGCCTGATGGCGGAGATGCTTCGCGAGCTCACCCGGCGCGACCCGGAGGGGACCGTGCTGGCGCGCAGCGACGACCTGCAGCGGCTCGCCGAGCAGGCGGCCGACCGCATCGTCGATGCGGCTGATGTCTGGGTCGAGCACCTCGGCGAGTTCTACGACACCTCCGGGGTGGCCGAGCTTCTGGCCCGCCCCGGCGAGAGGATCAGCCGGCAGGCGGTCCACAAGCGCAAGGGGCTGCTGGCGCTGACGACCGGGGACGGCAAGACCGTGTACCCAGCGTTCCAGTTCCGCGCTCGGCGCCCGGCGCCCGGGCTGGCCGAGGTGCTGGCCCTGCTGCCCGAACGGCTGGTGTCCGCGTGGACGGTCGCGTCGTGGCTGCGCACTCCTGATGTCGACCTGGACGGCCAGGCGCCGATCGACGTGCTGTTCGAGTCCGGCCCGGAGGGCCGCGCCGCGGTGCTCACCGCCGCCCGGGACTGGGCGGCCGCCCTCAGCCGATGAGCCTGGGACCGCCGCCGGGCGACCTGACGGGGTTCCCCCTGCGACCCCCGAGGCGCACCCCGCGGACGCTGTACCGGCTGTACTGGCATCGCAACCGCGCGGGCGCGCTGAACTCGGCCTGGAACTTCACCAGCGACCCTCCGGGAGCCAACCGCTTCGACCTGCCGGCCCCCGCCGGCACCTGCTACTGGTCCGAGGTCGCCTACGGCGCGTTCGTGGAGGTCTTCCGCGGGCTGCGGGTGATCGACCCGTCGGACGTCGACCGGCGCCGGTTGTTCGTCGCCACCCCGCCGGGCCTGCGCCTGGCCGACACCACGGCTGCGCGTGCCTACTCCTTCGGCGTCACCGTCGGGCTGCCCGCCATCACCCCGTACGACCTGCCGCAGCAGTGGGCGACACGACTGGCCGGCCTCGGCGTGGACGGGCTGGTCGCGCTGTGCCGGCACGACCCCAGCGGGCACGCCCGCACCGTTGCGATCTTCGGGCGGGCCGGCACGCCCGCCCGCCGCGCCAGGTGGCAAGTCCGGCGCACCCGGATGGACCGCGACCCGACGCTGACGGCGGACCTGCGCCGGCTCGGCGTGCGGACGGTCCCCATCCCGTTCACCGTGCCGACCGTGCGACCGTAGCGCAGCTGAACCCCAGCCGTCGGGGCCAGGCGCCCTGGAAGCCGGCCGGGGCAATGAGCCACCATCCATCACAGCCCGCTGCCGAACTCACCGCCGGGTGAGACGCACCGCCCACGCCGTGCCCGCCAGGCCGACCGCCACGATGAGCACCGCACCCAGCGGGCTGTGCTCCATGACGATGGCCGGCTCCCACACGGTCCACGGCATGATCAGCGACCACAGGAAGGGCAGAGGCAGGATCGCGCCGACGGCGATGATCGTGACCTGCAGACCCGCGGCCACGACCAGCGCCGTACGCCGGGCAGTGCCCCACACCAGCGGGGAGGTCACCGCCAGGGCCAGCAGCGGCACCGCCAGCGTGACAGCCTCCAGGGCCAGCCGGTAGCCATAGAAGTTCATCCCGCCCGTGAAGCCGTTCAGCTGCAGCTGGACGGCCAGGTAGGCCAGCCCGGCCACCGGGGCGGCCCGCGCCCAGTCCGGGGCCCGCCGCCACGCCCAGCCCAGTCCCGCGACGAGGAAGATCAGCACCGGGGACCAGAACAGCAGCCCCATGTCCGGGGCCGCGAGCGTCCCGGCCACGTTGATCGCGTAGCGCCAGGGCCCGAAGGAGGCGGGCGCCAGCTCGGCGAAGTGGCTCTCGTAGCCGCCGCCGAAGGACCACCGGCCGAACACCCAGTGGTTCCACACCAGCAGGACCGGCAGCGCCCAGGCCGACAGGCCCAGACCGACCAGCGGTCGCAGGCTGCGCCGGGACAGCGCCAGCCACACGCCGAGCACGAGTGCGGCGACCGCGAAGTGCAGCCGGGTGGCGACGGCGAGCCCCAGCACCAGCCCCGACCAGGCGTAGCGGCGCCGCACCGCCAGCAGCAGCCCCGCGCTCAGCCACAGCTGCGCCGGCCCGTGCGGCCACAGGCTGTTGGCGCTTATCGACCACGTCGGGGTGCCGAAGGCGAAGACGAGGCTGACCAGCATGGCCAGGCGCGCCGCGACGAGCTCGCGCATGAGCAGGTAGACCAGCGCGACCGTTCCCGCCGCGGCGGTGGCCCCGGCGAGCGCGGCCGGGGCCAGGGTGAACCCGGTGGCCCCGACGAGGGCGCCCAGCCACCCGAGGACGGCGTAGAAGGGCACCCCGAACCACACCACCCCGGCGAAGCGGTTGCTCACCAGGTGCCCACCGGCGGTTCCGAACCACTGCGACGTCAGCCCGGTGCCCTC
>JAJZTN010000228.1 GCA_021848885.1 Actinomycetes bacterium | reverse complement strand
CCGCTGCCGGAGCGACCGGCACGAGGTCGGGTTCGGGGAAGTAGCGGTAGTCCTCGGCCTGCTCCTTCGAGCGCCCCGGGGTGGTCACCCCGGTGTCCTCGTGCCAGTGCCGGGTTTCCTGGTGCACCCGACCACCGGTGCCGAGGATGGCGGCCTGCCGGCAGATCTCGTGGCGCAACGCGCGTTCCACCGAGCGCAGCGAGTTGACGTTCTTGGTCTCGGTGCGCAACCCGTACGGCGCCTGGGCCGATGGCCGCAGCGACACGTTGGCGTCGCAGCGCAGCGAGCCCTGCTCCATGCGCACGTCGGAGACGCCCAGCGCGCGCAGCAGGTCGCGAAGCGTCGCGACGTACGCCCGGGCCACCTCCGGTGCACGCGCCCCGGCACCCTCGACCGGCTTGGTCACGATCTCGATGAGCGGCACCCCCGCCCGGTTGTAGTCCAGCAGCGAGTAGCTGGCGCCGTGGATCCGCCCAGTCGCGCCGCCGACGTGCAGCGACTTGCCGGTGTCCTCCTCCATGTGCGCCCGCTCGATGGCCACCCGGAAGATCTCGCCGTCGGCCAAGGTGACATCCAGCCAGCCGTCCGTGGCGATCGGCTCGTCGTACTGCGAGGTCTGGAAGTTCTTCGGCATGTCGGGGTAGAAGTAGTTCTTCCGGGCGAATCGGCACCACGGGGCGATCGTGCAGTTCAGCGCCAGCCCGATGCGGATCGCCGCCTGCACCGCCGCACCGTTGAGCACCGGCAGGGCGCCGGGCAACCCCAGGCAGGTCGGGCAGACCTGCGTGTTGGGTTCGGCGCCGAACGCCGTCGGGCAGCCGCAGAACATCTTCGTGGCGGTGTTGAGCTCGACGTGGACCTCCAGTCCCAGCACCGGGTCGAACTCGGCCACCGCTTCGTCATAGGGCCACAACCCCGCATCGGTTGAGACCGTCATCGCCGGCTCACCTGCTCAAGCGGCGGCGCGCCGGCCAGCAGGGGAGCGCCCCAGGTGTCCAGCAGCGCCGCCTCCAGCGCCGCACCCACCCGGTAGAGCCGGTCGTCGGCCAGCACCGGGGCCATGACGTGCAGCCCGACCGGCAGACCATCCTCGGGGGCCAGCCCGACCGGGAAGGAGGCCGCAGCGTTGCCGGCCAGGTTGCTCGGGATGGTGCACAGGTCGTTGAGGTACATCGCCAGCGGGTCATCGACCTTCTCCCCGATCCGGAACGCCGTGGTCGGGGTGGTCGGGGAGACCAGCACGTCGACCAGCTCGAAGGCGGCCTCGAAGTCGCGGACGATGAGGGTGCGTACCTTCTGCGCCTGCCCGTAGTAGGCGTCGTAGTAGCCGGAGGACAGCGCGTAGGTGCCCAGGATGATCCGGCGCTTGGTCTCGGCACCGAAACCGGCTTCCCGGGTCGCCGCCATGACCTCCTCGGCGCTGCGCGTGCCGTCGTCACCCACCCGAAGCCCGTAGCGCATCGCGTCGAACTTGGCCAGGTTGGATGAGCACTCGCTGGGCAGGATGAGGTAGTACGCCGGCAGGGCATAGTCAAAGTGCGGGCAGGAGACCTCGACGACCTCCGCCCCAAGATCAGCCAGCAGGTCGACGGCCTCACGGAAGCGTTGCTCGACACCGGGCTGGTAGCCCTGTCCACCCAGCTCGCGCACCACGCCGATGCGCATGCCCGCCACGTCAGCTGCCCGCGCGGCGGCCAGCACGGGCGGCACCGGTGCGTCGATCGAGGTGGAGTCCAACGGGTCGTGCCCGGCGATGACCTCGTGCAGCAGCGCCGCGTCCACCACCGTGCGCGCGCACGGACCGGCCTGGTCCAGGGAGGAGGCCAGCGCCACCAGCCCATACCGGGAAACCCCGCCGTAGGTGGGCTTGATCCCCACGGTGCCGGTCACCGCGGCCGGCTGGCGGATCGACCCGCCGGTGTCGGTGCCGATCGCCAACGGCGCCTCGTACGCCGCCACCGCGGCCGCCGACCCGCCACCGGAGCCTCCGGGGATCCGGTCGAGGTCCCAGGGGTTGTGGGTGGGGCCGAAGGCGGAGTTCTCGGTGGAGGAACCCATCGCGAACTCGTCCATGTTCGTCTTGCCGAGGATCACCACCCCGGCGTTCTTGAGCCGGCTGGTCACCGTGGCGTCGTACGGCGGTCGCCAACCCTCGAGGATGCGCGAGCCGCACGTGGTGGGCACACCCCGCATGGTCAGCACGTCCTTGAGGGCCAAGGGGACCCCGGCGAGCGGGCCGAGCCGCTCGCCGGTCGAGCGCCGGGCATCCACGGCCCGGGCGGCGGACAGGGCCCCCTCGGCGTCGACGTGCAGGAACGCGTGCACCGCGGCGTCGACCGCCCCGATGCGGTCCAGGTGCGCCTGGGTGACCTCGACGGCGCTGGCCTGTCCCGAGGACATCGTCTCGGCCAGCTCCGCGGCGCTCATCCGGGTCAGGTCGGTGGCGCTCACGCTTCCTCCCCAAGGATGCGCGGCACGCGGAAACGCTGGTCCTGCACTGCCGGCGCCCCCGCCAGCGCCTGCTCGGGGCTCAGCCCCGGGCGCACCTCGTCGCTGCGGAAGACGTTGCTCAGCGGCAGCGGGTGCGAGGTCGGTGGCACGTCGGCGGAGGAGAGCTCACCGACGCGGGCCACCGCGCCGAGGATCACCTCCAGCTGCGGGGCCAGGTGGTCCAGCTCGGCGTCGGTCAGCTCGATGCGGGCCAGCCGGGCCAGATGCGCGACCTCCTCGCGGGTCAGCGTCGGTGTGCTGGGTGAGCCGGGTGGCCCGCTGACGCCGGGGGCGGGCTGGCCGGTCGGGGCCGCGGGAAGGTGCGGCGCGGGGGACGCGGG
>JAJZTN010000001.1 GCA_021848885.1 Actinomycetes bacterium | reverse complement strand
GAGCGTGGTCACTCCCACCCCGCGGAGCCGACTCCTCACCGGCAGTGCGTGAGCAATCTGTGAGCAACTCGCCCAAGGACGAGCATCACAGGGACGACCCCAACGGCATCGCCGCAGTTCAGAGACTTGAAGATGGAGCCGCCTATCGGAATCGAACCGATGACCTACGCATTACGAGTGCGTCGCTCTGGCCGACTGAGCTAAGGCGGCGGGCACCGGCACGGTGGCGACATGGTGGCGACACGGTGGCGGCACGGGGCAGCAGTGTACAGTCGCCGACCCTACGAGCAGCGCGTGCCGTTGGTCGGGGGCTTGCCCGTCAGCAGGTAGGCGTCGACCGCGTTGTCGATGCAGGCGCTGCCCCGTCGGTACGCGGTGTGCCCGTCGCCGACATAGGTGAGCAGCACCCCGGAGTCCAGCTCCTTGGCCAGTGAGACAGCCCAGGCGTACGGCGTGGCGGGGTCACGGGTGGTGCCGACGACGAGGATCGGGGCCGCCCCGGCGGCGTGCACGGCGTGCGGGGTCATCTCCGGGGGCACCGGCCAGTAGTGGCAGGGCAGCGAGGACCAGGCGATGTAGTCCCCGAAGATCGGCGAGACCTTCTCGAACGCCGGAAGCTGCGCCTGGATCTGCGCCGGGCCCTCAGGAGTGGGCCGGTCCAGGCAGTTCACGGCGTAGATGACGTCGTTCTCGTTGCTGGCGTAGTGCCCGTTGGGGTCACGGTTGGCGTAGGCGTCGGCCAACGCCAGCAACCCAGCGCCCCGCCCGGCCAGCGCCGAGCCCAGCGCCACGCGCAACTGCGGCCAGAAGCTCTGGTCGTACATGGCGAAGACGATCCCGAGGACAGCCAGCGACTGGGTCAGCTCCCGTCCGCCGGATCCGGGCAGGTTGGTGTTTGCCATCCCGTCCAGGAAGGACTTGAGCCGGGTGCGGGCCTGGCTGAGGGTCCCGGCCAGCGGGCAGCCGCTCTGCTGGATGCAGTTGCTGAGGAAGGCGTTGAGGGCGATCTCGAAACCGCCCGCCTGGCCGAGGTTGATCTGCTGACTGCTCAGCTGCGGGTCCAGCGCGCCATCGAGGACGAGCCGGCCGACCCGCCAGGGGAACATCCCGGCATAGGTGGCGCCGAGGAAGGTGCCGTAGGACTTGCCCAGGTAGTCCAACCGGGTCTGCCCCAGTGCGGCACGCAGCACATCCAGGTCACGGGCCACGTCGAGGGTGCCGACATGGGCCAGCAGCGTCGAGGCGCGCCGCTGGCAGCGTTGACCGAGCAGCTTGGACAGCGCGACCACCGCCTTGACCTGCGCCGTGGTCTGCGGGGAGGCGTCGGCTGCCAGGAACGTGTCGGTCTCGGAGTCGGTCAGGCAACGCACCGGGTCGGATCTGCCCACCCCGCGCGGGTCGAAGCCGACGATGTCGTAGCGGGCCCGCACTGCGGGGCTGACCACCGCGTTGGCGTAGCTGGCGTACTCGACACCGGATCCGCCGGGGCCACCGGGGTTGAGCACCAGCGAGCCGATCCGGCTGGACGCCTCGCTGGCCTGGAGCCGGTCGAGCCTGACCCCCAGCGTCGCCCCGGTGGGTTTGGCGTAGTCGACGGGCACGCTCAGCGTGGCGCACTGGAAGCCGGAGGCACCCGAGGGCACCTGGCAGGGAACCCAGCTCAGCTTCTGGTGATAGAACCGGGCCAGCGCTGGGTCCTTGGCCGGGTCGGTGCTCGCAGAGGCGAGCGGGCTTGTCGCGCCGGGGCTCGAGCTGGTGGGGCCGCTCGTGCCGCCGGACTCGCTCGAACTCGCGCCGCCGGACGCCCGTACGCCGCTCGGGCTTGTGCACCCTGCCAGCACAAGCGTGCCGGCAACTGCGGCGACCACCCAGCCGCGCCAGGATGCGCCGGAGGTCGCGCCGTCGCAGGCCTTTCGGCCCCAACCGAGAACCGGACCCGTCCGCCTCATCACCGCTGCCCCCGATCAGTCGGCTCGCCGGCCCCAAGGTGGCCGGTCCAACGCCCCTCCCGCGCCCGGCGGGCCTGCCGGGTTGGGCACACGTCGGCCAGCGTGCAACCACGCCGCCGCCCAGTCTCGCGCAACCGGACCATCACCTGCCCGCGAGGCACGTCGTAGCCGACAACACGGCCCGCACCCTCCGGTGTGGTGACCTCGGCCCCCATCGCCGGTGCCGCCTGCCGGAACTCGGCGTACAGCGGTTGCTCGTAGGCAAGGCAGCACATCAGCCGACCGCAGGCCCCGGCGATGCGCAGCGGGTTGCGCGCCAGGTCCTGGTCCTTGGCCATTCGCACGCTGACCGGCTCGAAGTCGGGCAGGAAAGTCGAACAGCACAGCTCGCGCCCGCAGGGACCGATCCCGCCCTGCACCCGGGCCTCGTCGCGGGCACCGAGCTGGCGCAGCACGAGCCGCACCCCCAGCTCGGCGCCGAGCTGGCGGAGCAAGGCCCGGAAGTCGACCCGGTGCGGTGCGCTGTAGTAGACGGTCACCTGCTCGGGCAGCACGTCGACCGCGACCACCTTCATCGGCAGGGCGTGCGCACGCACCAGCCGGCGGGTCACGACGAGCACCTCGGCGCGCCGACGCCTGTTGGCCCCGTCGCGCTCGAGATCGTCCTCGCCTGCCAGACCGGCGCACACCGGCAGCCCGCCGATATCCTCCTCGACCCACTCGGGCGGCCACACGCACTCGGCCACCTCGGGGCCATCGGCGGTGGGCACGAGCACCTTCTCGCCCACCCGGGGGCGGTGGCGGCCAGGGTCGAGGTAGTACAGCCGCCCGCGTCGGGTGAAGGCGACCGCCATCACCAGGCCCACGGGTGCCTCCTCGCAGACGGCAGAGACGGTACGGCGACCCTAACGGCTGGTCAGCGCACCCGGTGCCGTCACCGCCGAATCGTCGGACCGGCTGGCCGGGTCCCACAGCCGCACCGCGAGCGCCTCAACGGCCAGCAGCGGGGCGACGTTGGCCTCGATGGCCGCCCGTGCGGAAAGCACCGCCTCGATTCGGGCCAGGGTGGACTCCGGGGTGCTCGCCTCGGCCAGCCGGCGCACCTGCGGGCGCAGCTCCTCGGCGGTGAGAGTGACCT
This sequence comes from Actinomycetes bacterium, assembly GCA_021848885.1. GTDB lineage: Bacteria > Actinomycetota > Actinomycetes > JAJZTN01 > JAJZTN01 > JAJZTN01. Next base: position 62,669 of record JAJZTN010000001.1, on the reverse strand, counting down.
CGGCGCCGAACTGGACAGCGAGCACGTCGCGGTAGAGCGCGGCCAGGTCGGTCAGGGCCCGGTCCAGGGCGTCGCGGCGCAACCGGGTGGCTCGGGTCTTCTGGGCTCGCTCGAGGTCCTTCAGCGCGGCCCGGGCTGAAGCCGGCAGGCCGCGCCCGGTGCTGCCCTCGCCCAGCGCACGGCCCAGCGCGGCCGACTCCGCCGCGTCCAGCTCGGCGCTGGCGGCCGTGGCTTCCTCACCGGCCGACTCGACCAGGGCGCCGGCGGCCATCACGGCATCGCTGACCCGGGCGACGGCGAAGGGCACCCGCAGCACATCGGAGCGACGCAGCCGCGCCTGCTCGTCCAGGGCGAGGCGCCGCGCCCGCCCGATATGGCCCTGGGCCGCACGCGCGGCGAAGGCGGCCATCGCCTGGTCGACCCCGTCATGCTCGACCAGGTGGGCGGCGACGTCGGCCAGCGGCGGGGTGTGCAGCAGCACGTGCCGACAGCGCGACCTGACGGTGGGCAGCAGGTCTTCCGGCGCGGGCGCGCACAGCAGCCACACGGTGCGCTCGCCCGGCTCCTCGATCGCCTTGAGCGCGGCATTGGCGGCAGGCTCGGTCAGCCGGTCGGCGTCCTCGACCAGCACCACCTGCCAGCGCCCACGGGAGGGGCGACGCGCCGCGCCGAGGACCAGCTCGCGCACCTCGGCCACCCCGATTGAGAGCGCCTCGGTGCGCAGCACCTCCAGGTCCGGGTGGGTGCCGGCCAGGGTGGTGCGGCAGCTCGGGCAGGTGCCGCACCCCCCGCTCGGGCACTGCAGCGCAGCGGCGAAGGCTCGGGCTGCGATGGAGCGGCCCGAGCCGGGCGGGCCGGTGAGCAGCCAGGCGTGCGTCATCGACCCGGCGGGACCACCGACCAGCACCGCGGCGGCGTCGGCGGCGGCAGCGGACAGGGTGGCGACCGCGTGGGTCTGCCCGACGAGAGCCGAGAAGACGCTCATAGTGGCTGCCGAGCATCATGGAGCAGCGCCTCGACCGCGGCGCGCACCGCCTGGGCCACCTGCTCGACCTCGGCACTGGCGTCGATGACGACATGCCCGGCCGGGTCCGCCGCGGCCAGCTCCAGGAAGCTGGACCGGACTCGGTCGTGGAACTGCAGGGGCTCGGACTCCAGCCGGTCGTGCGGGGTTGCGAAGCGAGCCAGGCCGACCCGCGGTGGCAGGTCGAGCAGCACGGTGAGGTCAGGGCGCAGCCCTCCGGTGGCCCAGCTGGCCAGCTCGGCGATGCGGGCCGTGCCGAGCCGGCGGGCCCCGCCCTGGTAGGCGATGGAGGAGTCGCTGAAGCGGTCGGTCAGCACCACCGCGCCTGCGGCCAGGGCCGGGCGGACCACCCGCGCCACATGCTCGGCCCGGTCGGCGGCGAAGAGCAGCGCCTCGGCCACCGGGGTGGGCCGGGGGCCCTCAAGGTGCAGCAGCACCTCGCGCAACGCCCGCCCCAGCTTGGTGTCGCCCGGTTCGAAGGTGACCACGACCTCGTGGTCCTGCTCGCGCAGCCACTGCGCGAGCCGGTGCACCTGGGTGGACTTGCCGGCCCCCTCGCCACCCTCGAAGGCGATGAAGAGCCCGGTCGGGGCGTCGGCGGCGGGCCGGGCCTGTCGGGGCTGGGGCACCGGGCCAGCCTAACCGCGGCGCCGACATCTCCGGCCCGGGCTCGGGGAGGTGGGGCTCGCGGAGGCGGGGCTCGCGGAGCCGGGCTAAGGCGCCGGGCTCAGGAGCCGGGTCGAGCAGAGGGCGCCTTGCCGGCCCGGGGGCGCCGGGCGCCAGCCGGCCGCTTGGCCGGTCCCTTGGCCCGCTTGTCTGCGAGCAGCTCGGCCGCCCGGTCCAGCTCGATCGAGTCCGGGTCGTCTCCGCTGCGCAGCGTGGCGTTGGTCTCCCCGTCGGTGACGTAGGGGCCGAACCGCCCCGACTTCACCACGATGGGGCGACCGCTGACCGGGTCGGCACCCAGCTCGCGCGCCGAGGCGCCGCCGCTGGCCCGGGTCCGGCCGCGCTGCTTGGGCTGGGCGTAGAGCTCCAGCGCCTCCTCGAGGGTCACCGTGAAGAGCTGCTCCTCGGTCTCAAGTGAGCGGGAGTCGTTGCCGCGCTTGAGGTAGGGGCCATAGCGGCCGTTCTGGGCGATGATCTGCTCGCCGCTAGCCGGGTCGACGCCCACCGTGCGAGGCAGGCTGAGCAGCCGCAGGGCGTCCTCGAGGGTGATGGTCTCCGGCTGCATCGTGGCGAAGAGCGAGGCGGTGCGCGGCTTGGCCGACTTCGGTGCCCCCTCCTCGAGCAGCTCGGTGACATAGGGGCCGAACCGGCCGGACTTGACGACGATCTCCCGGCCTGTGCCCGGGTCCATGCCCAGGCTGCGCTCGGCCGAGGGCTGGTCCAGCAACCGCTCGGCCGTCTCGACGTCGAGCTCGTCGGGAGCCAGGTCGGCCGGCAGCGCGGCTCGTTGCGCCGGTCCGCCGGAGGCGTCCTCGCGCTCGAGATAGGGCCCGTAGCGCCCAACCCGCACAGCGATACCCGCCCCGATCGGGATGGTGTTGACCTCTCGGGCATCGATGTCACCGAGGCTCTCGACCAGCCTGCGCAGGCCACCGAGCTCGTCGCCGTTGCCGGTGCCGAAGTAGAACCGGGACAGCCAGCGCACCCGGTCCTCGTCGCCACCGGCGATCCGGTCCAGGTCCTCCTCCATCGAGGCAGTGAAGTCGTAGTCGACCAAACGGCCGAAGTGCCGCTCGAGCAGGCCGACCACGGAGAAGGCCAGCCAGGTGGGCACAAGAGCCGTGCCCTTCTTGAAGATGTAGCCGCGGTCCAGGATGGTGCCCATGATCGAGGCGTACGTCGAGGGCCGGCCGATGCCACGCTCCTCCATGGCCTTGACCAACGTGGCCTCGGTGTAGCGGGCCGGGGGGCTGGTCTGGTGCCCGTCGGCCTGCAGCGCTTCGACGAGCAGCGGATCCCCGGTCCTCAGCGGTGGCAGTCGGCGCTCCTCCTCGCGCCGCTCCGCCCCCTCCTCGTCGCTGCCCTCTTCGTAGGCCGCCATGAAGCCACGGAAGGTGATGACGGTCCCCGACGCGGTGAACTCCGCGTCCGTTCCGTCCGGCATCCCCGCGGCACCCGGGCTCGAGGCCAGAGTGCGCGCACCGAGGCGGACCGTGGCGGTCCTGCCCCGCGCGTCGGTCATCTGCGAGGCCACCGTGCGTTTCCAGATCAGCTCGTAGAGGGCGAACTCGTCACCGGAGATCTCCCCCGCCACCTGCCCCGGGGTGCGGAAGGCGTCACCGGCCGGGCGGATCGCCTCGTGCGCCTCCTGGGCGTTCTTCACCTTGCGCTCATAGCGGCGCGGGACGTCGGGGACGTACTCGGCGCCGTAGAGCTCGCGGACCTGGGCCCGCGCGGCGGCCAGTGCCGAGTCCGACAGCGTGGTCGAGTCGGTGCGCATGTAGGTGATGAAGCCGGACTCGTAGAGGCGCTGGGCCACCCGCATCGTGGTCTGCGAGCTGAAGCGCAGCTTGCGGCTGGCCTCCTGCTGCAGCGTGGACGTGATGAACGGCGCGGCCGGCCGGCGGGTGTATGGCCGGTCCTCCACCGAACGCACGGTGAAGGCGGCCCCGCCCAGCCCGTCAGCAAGGGCAGCCGCCACAACCTGGTCGAGCACGACGACGTTGCGCTCGGGCAGCAGCTCGCCGTCCGGGCCGAAGTCGCGTCCGGTGGCGACCCGCCGACCGTCCACCGCGGTGAGCCGAGCGGTGAAGGCCGCGTCGGAACCGGTCTGCGGGTCCGCACCGGCGACCCCCGGCACGGCGAAGCGACCCTGCAGGTCCCAGTAGCCGGCGACGACGAAGCTCATCCGGGCCCGCTCACGCTCGACCACCAGCCGGGTCGCAACGGACTGCACGCGGCCGGCGCTGAGCCCCGCGCGGACCTTGCGCCACAGCACCGGGGAGACCTCGTAGCCGTAGAGCCGGTCCAGGATGCGGCGGGTCTCCTGCGCGTCGACCAGCCGCTGGTCCAGCTCGCGGGTGTTGGCCACCGCCTCCCGGATGGCCTCCCGGGTGATCTCGTGGAAGACCATCCGACGGACGGGTACGCGCGGCTTGAGCACCTCGCGCAGGTGCCAGGCGATCGCCTCGCCCTCGCGGTCCTCGTCGGTGGCCAGCAGCAGCTCGTCGGCCTCGGCCAGCTTGCGCTTGAGCTCAGCGACCTTCTTGCGCTTGTCCGGGTCGACGACGTAGTAGGGCTCGAAGTCGTTGTCGACGTCGACGGCGAAACGGGCGAAGCGGCCCTTCTTCTCCGTCGCGGGCAGCTCCGAGGGGCTCGGCAGGTCACGGATGTGGCCGATGCTCGCCTCGACCTCGAAGCCGGCACCGAGGTAGCCCTGGATCGTCTTCGCCTTGGCCGGCGACTCGACGATCACGAGCCGGCGTAGGCCGGCCGCGCTGGGCTCAGGCACGTGCTCCCCCTCCTCGAGAGGTCCCGGACGGACGTCTCACGCTAACCAGTGGACCAGGTCGCCGGTCTGCGGGGGGCAGCGGCAGGCCGTCCCGGCCCGCCGGAGGCGGTGCCGGCTCGCTCAGGCCGCGACCGTCTCGGCACCCAAGGACACCGGCCGGCGCTTGGACACCGTGACCGCTGCCACGATCACCGCGACAGCGACCAGCGCGATGGCCAACCGCACCGGCGTGGATGACGAGGTGCCGTAGGTCAGCGACACCACCGCCGGGGCGATGAGCACCGAGACCAGGTTCATCACCTTCAGCAGCGGGTTGATGGCCGGGCCGGCGGTGTCCTTGAACGGGTCACCGACGGTGTCCCCGATGACGGTGGCGGCATGGGCATCGCTGCCCTTGCCACCGTAGCGGCCGTCCTCGACGAGCTTCTTGGCGTTGTCCCAGGCGCCGCCGGAGTTGGCTAGCAGGATCGCCATGAGCGTGCCGGCGCCGATCGCACCGGCCAGGTAGCCGGCCAGCGGGCCGACGCCGAGACCGAAGCCGACCGCGACGGGGGCCATGACCGCCAGCAGCCCGGGGGTGGCCAGCTCGCGCAGCGAGTCACGGGTGCAGATGTCCACGACCCGGTAGTACTCAGGGCGCTCGCTGCCGTCCATGATCCCTGGGTGCTCGGCGAACTGCCGGCGTACCTCGAAGACCACCGCCCCAGCGGCCCGCGACACGGCGTTGATGGCCAGCCCCGAGAACAGGAACACCACCGCGGCCCCGAGGATGAGCCCCACGAGGGTGTTGGGGCTGAACACCTGGGAGTTGGCCAGGAACTGGGCGAACGCGTCGGAGCCGGAGCCCAGCGCCTCCTTGACCGCGTCGGTGTAGGAGCCGAAGAGCGCCGTGGCGGCCAGCACAGCGGTGGCGATGGCGATGCCCTTGGTGATCGCCTTGGTGGTGTTGCCGACCGCGTCGAGGTCGGTGAGGATGCGGGCCCCGGCCTCGTCGACGTCCCCGGACATCTCCGCGATGCCCTGGGCGTTGTCCGAGACCGGACCGAAGGTGTCCATCGCGACGATGACACCCACGGTGGTCAGCAGGCCGCACCCGGCCAGCGCGATGGCGAAGAGCGACACTGTCACTGTGCCGCCCCCGAGCAGGAAGGCTCCGTAGACGGCCGCGCCGATGATGACGGCCGTGTAGACCGCCGACTCCAGCCCGAGCGAGAACCCGGAGAGCAGCACGGTGGCTGCGCCGGTCAGCGAGGTCTTGGCGACATCCCGGGTGGGGCGGTGCTCGGTGCCGGTGAAGTAGCCGGTGAGCCAGAGGATGACCCCGGCCAGCACGATGCCGATGAGCACGGCGACAGAGGCGATGACCTTGGGGTTGCCCGTGGCCCCGGCCGCGGCGTTGCTGAGCCCGGCGAAGCTGCCCGGCAGGATGATCACGGCCGCCAGGACGCTGAGCACCGCAGAGACGGCAGCGGAGATGTAGAAACCGCGGTTGATCGCGTGCAGCCCGCTCTCGCCCTGGCGAGGCTCCGTGACGTAGATGCCCAGGACGGCGGTGACGGCGCCGATGGCCGGGATGAGCAGCGGGAAGACCAGGCCGATCTCACCGAAGGCGGCCTTGCCCAGGATGAGTGCGGCGACCAAGGTGACCGCGTAGGACTCGAAGAGGTCAGCCGCCATGCCGGCGCAGTCACCGACGTTGTCCCCGACGTTGTCGGCGATGGTGGCCGCGTTGCGCGGGTCGTCCTCCGGGATGCCGGCCTCGACCTTGCCCACCAGGTCGGCACCGACGTCGGCGGCCTTGGTGAAGATCCCACCGCCGACACGCATGAACATGGCCAGGGTGGCCGCACCGAAGCCGAAGCCCTCCAACACGCTGGGGGCGTTGCCGCGGTAGATGAGCACCACCAGCGATGCGCCGATCAAGCCCAGGCCGACCGTCGACATCCCGACCGTGCCACCGGTGCGGAAGGCGATCCGGGTCGCGATGAGGCGCCCGTCCGCCTCGCCGGCGGCAGAGGCAACCCGCACGTTCGCCCGCGTGGCCAGCCACATGCCGAGGTAGCCGATCGACCCGGAGAACACCGCGCCGATGACGAAGAAGATCGACCTGCCGATCCGCACGCTCGGGTCCCCCGGCAGCACGAACAGCAGCAGGAACACCACCACGACGAAGACGCCGAGGGTGCGGAACTGCCGATTCAGGTACGCCGATGCACCCTCCTGCACCGCGCGAGCGATGGTCTGCATGTTCTGCGTGCCCTCGCCGTGGGAGAGCACCTCGCGGCGGAACGTCACCGCCATCGCCAGCGCCGCAAGGGCGATGACGAAGACCGCGACGACGTAGCCCAGGTGCTCACCGGTCAGCGAGATCGCAGCACCGCTGCGCGCGAGGGTGATGCCGGACATTCGTCCTCCTTGACGATGGTCGCGAGCACGCCCCCATGCTGCTGACGCGGCCGCGGCCATGTCACAAGGACATGACCTCGGGGACGGTTGAAGGGCCGACCGCTGATGCGGGTGCATCGGGTCCGCCCGGCGGGCCGGAGTCTACGGGGGACGGCGATCACGTCCAACCCGGGGCGCGAGAACGCTGAAACTGCAAGCGTTTACCTCGTCGGGGCATGCCGCGGGTCACGACGCCCGGCGCCCGGTGCGCTCGGCGCGGGCCAGCGCATCCGAACCGATCCGCCCTCCGGCGTGTCCGAGACCTCGACCTGCTCGACCAGTTCGGTGATGACCGCGAGCCCGACGGCGGCGGAGACGGTCACCGCCTCGGGGGTGACCCCCGGGGCGGCGAGCGCGCCAGCAACGATGGCCGAGCTGGCCACGGCGGAAGGCAGGTCCGAGGTGCTCAGTGCGCCCGGGAACGGCTCCATCCCGGAGGCCGCGGCGTCGGGGACCCGGTCGAGCACCGTGACGACCAGCCCGTCGGTGTCCTCGAGGAGCACCGTGATCGCCGCCCCGGGGCAGTGCACCTGGTGCAGCTGCACGGCGCGCACCGCCGCCTGCCCGACAGCCAACCGCACGTCGTCCAGCTCGGCCTCGGCAACTCCGGCATGGCGGGCCATCGCCACGGCCACCAGCCGCGCGGTGCGCACCTGGGCCGGCACCGCGGCGAAGGTCAGCCGGACCGTGGCCACGGCGAGACGACCAGGCGTGGACCAGCGCTCACTCGGCTGCGACCGCGTCGGCCACGGAGTCGTGGATCGGGAACACCTTGGTGAGCCCCGTTATCCGGAAGATCTTCAGGATGCGCTCCTGGGAGCAGACCAGGCGCAGCGAGCCGTCGTGTGCACGCACCCGTTTGAGTCCCCCGACCAGGACCCCCAGGCCGGTGGAGTCGAGGAAGTCCACCCCTTGCATGTCCACGACGAGGTGGTACTGGCCTTGCGCGACCAGGTCGACGAGCTGCTCGCGCAACTTCGGCGCGGTGTAGACGTCGATCTCGCCGCCGACCTCGACGACGGTGCGCCCGCCCTCCTCACGGGTCGACAGGGTCAGGTCCACAGTGCCTCCAGTCGGACTCGGCCGAAGATCTCGCGAAAGCGTGTCGGTCCTGCGTCATGACGCCGTGCAGTCCATGCTGTCCAGATACCCGGCATTCAACCACCCGGGAGCGCCTCAGCCCCGGTGGCGCACACTGCCGTCGATGTCTGAGACCCGACCAGAGCCGACCGGCCACCCGGGCGAGCCGTCATCCGACGCCTCGCCAAGCCCCGCGCTGGCTGTCTCCGACGCCTCGCCAAGCCCCGCGCTGGCTGCGCTGCTGGGCGCTCCGCGGCGATCCGATCGGCTAGTGCACACGGCGGTGCTCCCGGCTCGCGCCGCGGTCAACGCGGAGTGGCCCGACTGGGTGGACCCGCGGCTGCGCGGGGCACTTGAGCGCACCGGCGTCCAACGCCCGTGGCTCCACCAGGTGCGAGCCGCCGAGCTGGCTCACGCGGGGGTGCACGTCGTGCTCGCCACCGGCACCTCCTCGGGCAAGTCCCTGGCCTATCTGCTGCCGGGGTTGACCGCGGTGCTGCAGGGCCAGACGGCCCCGAGCGGGCGCGGCGCCACGGTGCTCTACCTGGCGCCGACGAAAGCGCTGGCCGCCGACCAGCTGCACCGGTTGGCGGGCCTGAGCCTGCCCGAGGTACGTGCCGCCACCTACGACGGGGACACCCCGATCGGGGACCGGTCCTGGGTGCGGGCCCACGCGGCGTACGTCCTGACCAACCCGGACATGCTGCACCACGGGGTGCTGCCGGGGCACGAGTCGTGGGCCTCGTTCCTGCGCGCGCTTCGCTATGTCGTGGTCGACGAGTGCCACGTCTACCGCGGCGTCTTCGGCTCGCACGTGGCGGCAGTGCTGCGCAGGTTGCGCCGGGTGGCGGCCCGCTACCGGGCAGAGCCGACCTTCGTGCTCGCCTCGGCGACCGTCGCAGACCCCGAGCACTCGGCGCGACGGCTGACCGGACTCGACGTCGCGGCGGTGCACGCGGACGCCTCCCCGCGCGGGCGCACCGTGGTGGCGCTGTGGGAGCCACCGCTGAGCGAGGCTCGCGGCGAGGACGGGGCACCGGTGCGCCGGACCGCGACCGCCGAGACCGCCGAGCTGTTGGCCGACCTGGTCGTGGCGGGCGTGCGCACGCTGGGCTTCGTACGGTCCCGCCGGGGCGCCGAGGCGGTGGCGCTGGGAGCCCGGCGACTGCTGGCCGAGGTCGACGAGGGACTGACCGAGCGGGTGGCCGCCTACCGGGCCGGTTACCTTCCCGAGGAACGCCGCGCGCTGGAGGCCCGGCTGCGCTCGGGCCGACTGCTCGGGCTGGCCACCACCAGCGCACTCGAGCTCGGCGTCGACATCGCCGGGCTCGACGCCGTGCTGCTGGCCGGCTACCCGGGCACCCGTGCCTCGTTCTGGCAGCAGATCGGACGGGCCGGGCGCGGGCAAGGCGAGTCCCTGGGCGTTCTCGTCGCCCGCGACGACCCGCTGGACACCTACCTCGTGCACCACCCGCAGGCACTTCTGGACCGGCCGGTCGAGGCGAGCGTGCTGGACCCGGAGAACCCTTATGTCCTGGCCCCGCACCTGGCCGCGGCGGCGGCCGAGCTGCCGCTGACCGAGCCCGAGCTGGCCATGTTCGGCCCGGGCACCGAGACGATCCTGGACCGGCTGTGCGCGGCGGGCCAGCTGCGCCGACGTCCGGCCGGCTGGTTCTGGACCCGGCCGGAGCGGGCCAGCGACCTGGCCGACCTGCGCGGGGCCGGCGGTGCGGCGGTGCGGGTGGTCGAGGTCGGCACCGGCCGTCTGCTTGGCACCGTCGACCCCTCCGCGGCCCACGGCAGCGTCCATGACGGGGCGGTCTACCTGCACCAGGGGGAGAGCTTCCTGGTGGAGCGGCTGGACCTGAGCGAGAACGTTGCGCACGTCCGGGCGGCCCCGGACATCGACTGGACCACCTCGGCCCACCAGGTCAGCGACCTGCGAGTGCTGCAGACGCTTCGTCGGCGCGGTTGGGGTCGCACCGAGCTGAGCCTCGGGGTGGTGGAGGTGACCAGTCAGGTCGTCTCCTTCACCCGGCGGCGGGTGCTGACCGGGCAGTCCTTGGGTCAGCAGCCACTGGACCTGCCGACACGCATCCTGCGCACCACGGCGGTGTGGTGGACCGCCGATGACGACCAGCTCGACGCAGCGGGGCTCGACGAGGCCGCGGTCCCCGGCGCCACCCACGCCGCCGAGCACGCCGCGATCGGGCTTCTGCCTCTGCTGGCCACCTGCGACCGCTGGGACGTCGGGGGTGTCTCCACCGCCATGCACCCCGACACCGGGCGGGCCACCGTCTTCGTCCATGACGGGCACCCCGGCGGAGCAGGCTTCGCCGAGCGCGGCTTCGACTCTGCGCTGCCCTGGCTGCGCGCCACACGCGAGGCGATCGGCCTGTGCGGGTGCGCCACCGGGTGCCCCTCGTGCGTGCAGTCACCCAAGTGCGGCAACGGCAACGACCCGCTGGACAAGGGCGGGGCCCTCGCCCTGCTCGACGTGCTGCTGGAGGGAGCACCGCCGACCGACGAGGCGGCCCCGCCGCCCCGGCCCGGGCAGTGACTCGCGGCCCGGGAAGTGGCTCGCGGCCTGGGAAGTGGCTTCAACCGGCCCTGGCCCCGCCGCCCCGGCCCGGGGAGTGACTCGCGGCCTGGGAAGTGGCTTCAACCGGCCCTGGCCGTGACTCGCGGCCCGGGAAGGAGCACCGTGCGACCGAGCAGCTGGGCCCGCCACGGCCGGGCCTGCACGACGACGAGCACCGCACCGGGTGGCCCCGGCCGGCACTCGGCCAGCGCCACCCCCATCGCAGTGGCCAGCCGGGCCGCCTGTCGGCAGGCGGCCTGCGGACCGGCGGCCATCGACTCGGCGGCCCCCAGAGCCGCCAGGTCGGCCGCCGCGGCGGCACTGTGCCGCGCCACCGCGACCGTGCCGAGCACGGCGGCGAACAGCCCGAGCAACCCGATGCCCGCCGCGACGGCCAGCACCGCCAGGCCGGCGGATCCGGACTCTCGGCGGCATCGCTCCCGCGTCACGGCCCGTGGCGCGTCTCGTGGCGCGTCTCGTGGCGCGTCTCGTGTCACTGCTCGTGTCACTGCTCGTGTCACTGCTCGTGGCGCGTCTCGTGTCACTGCTCGTGTCGCGGCTCGTGTCGCGGTTCGCGTCACGGCTCGCGTCACGGCTCGGCCACAGTGGTCGCCGATCCGGACACCTCCACAGCCGGCCACACCCGCCCGAGCGTGCCCGGCAGCCGGATCGGCGCCCGGACGGTCACCCGCACCAGGCCCTCACCCTCGCTGACCTCGACACGAGCCGAGCCCGGGGCGAGCATGCCGGCCAGCCCCCGCGCGTCGCCCGGCTGCTCGCCGCGAGCGATCGCCCTGGCCACCTCGCGTGCCGCGTCGACGCATCTCATCTGTGCAGTCACCGCACCCACCCCCCACGAGCCCGCCAGGAACGCCAGCACCACGGCTGGCAGCAGCACAGCCACCTCGACCGTGGCGGCGCCGGCCTCCAGTCGTGACGACCGGTCCGTCGGGGCCCCACCCCGTCCTCGCGCAGCCCGGCTGGGTGGTGGCAGTCGCGACGGCCACCACCCAACCGGGACGTGCCCGCTCAGATCGCCAGCGACAGCGCTCGGCGGATCAGGTCAGTGATCAGCCGGACGACCGTGTCGCTGGTCAGCAGCTTGAGCAGCACACCGCCGAACCCGCAGGCGGCAACGGTCCCCACGGCGTACTCCGCCGTGGTCATGCCGGCCTCGCCGCGGCGCAACCGGGTCAGGACACTCATCATGTGGCACCTCCATGTCCTCCGGCATCCGGCCGGCGCGGTGGCCGGGGCAACGGCCGCCCTCACGGTGCGCCGGCCACCCGGTCCCCGGAGGTCCCGGCGTCCTCGCTGTGGTCGAGAAGCCGCCGCCACCCCGCTGTGGACGGAGCGGGACCCGGCGCGCCCGCACAGGCGGCCGCAGACCCGACCCGTTTCGCGGGAGCGAGCAGCCCGTCAGCGCAGCAACCCCAGGACGGGCCCGGCCACACTCACGGCGACCGGCACGACACCCAGCAGAAAGAAGGCCGGAAGGAAGCACACCCCGAGCGGCACAGTCGCCCAGACCGACGCTCGACGGATGGCCGCGGCCCGTCGGCTACGACGCGCGACACGGGCCTGCTCGGCCAAGGCGAGCACCATCGTGGCGACGGGAGCGCCGCTGCTGCTCGCCCGAGCAAGCATCGAGCCCCAGCCCGCCAGGCTCGCCTCGCTGCCCAGTCCGGCCCACACCACGGCGGGGTCTGAGCCCAGACGGATCGCGGTGCCGGCAGCCTCGAGGCGGCGCCCCAGCGGGCCGCCGACGGCGCGGGCGACCACACCGCTTGCGGAGACCGGATCGGCCCCACCGAGCACGCAGGCTGCGAAGAGCTCAGCCGCCAACGGGGCGTCGGCTGCGATGCGCTGCCGTTCCCGCCGCTTCACGGTCGGTTCGAGCCGACGCAACCGCCCGGGCAGCACCATGGTGACGATCAGCCCGGCCGTCACCCCCAGCGGCGCCGGGAGCAGCAGGGCCACCGCCGCTGCCAACGTGATGCTGGCCAGCATCGCCGAGTCCAGCGCCCCGAAGGGGCCTGCCGCGACTCGCCCAGTCCAGCCGAGGGAGCGCGGGGACGGCGATCCCGACCGGGCCGGCTGGCGCACAGCAGCCACGCGGCGGTTCAGCCCACCCAGCCGCCGCTTGGCGGCAGCACGCGCGATGCCGGGCAGGGCGGTTGCGATGACGAGAAGGCTGCAAGCCAGCAGCACGGGCCAGCTGGTCCTGACGAGCACAGACACCCCCGTCCCGGTCAGTCATCGACGGCGACACGGACCAGCCGGGCCACCCACCACGCACCGAGCAGGTCCAGACCCACGCCGACGGCGGCGACGATGCGGCCCGGCACTGTTCCGAGCAGCCAGCCGAGCGGGTCGACGCCCAAGCCGAGACCCAGCAGCACCCCGACCGCGGGGAGCAGCACCAGCAGTCGGGCGCTGGCCCGGGGCCCGGCAAGCTCCGTCTCGATGTCACGCCGGTGCTCCAGCTCGGCCCGCAGCGCCTCGCCAACCCGACCCAGAGCGGTGGACAACCCCGACCCGGTGGCCTGGGTGGCCTCCCAGCACGCGGCCACCGCGCCCAGGCCCTCGGCACCGGGAAGCCCAGCCACCCGCCGCAGCTCCTGCGCGACGTCACCGCCCGAGTGAGCCACCGCCAGGGCGGGGCGAAGCAGCTCCGCCAGATCGGCCGGGTCGCCGAGAAAGCGAACCGCCGAGACCAACGCCAGCTGCGGTGGTTGCCCCGCTCCAAGCTCGGTCGAGACCGCCGCGCACAGCTCGACCACCGCTTGCCGACGGTCGCGAGCCAGCGAGCCCGTCAGGCCCGGGCGCCGCCAGCCCCTGACCGTCACCCTGGGGGCGCGGCGGGCTGACCCGGTTGACCGGCTCGGCTCCTCGCCCGGCGGCCGGGCCGAGGCCGCCAACCCTGAGGTCAGCCGGCGCAGTCGAGCCGTCCCGGCCCCGGGATGGCCGACCAGCATCGCGGTCGCCAGCCCCGTCGCGAGCGCGGCGAGCAGGAGAGCGCTCACGATTCCCGCGGGCCGACCAGCCACGGGGCCTTGCCCAGGCGAGCACCGAGCTGCTCGACCGCCGGGCCCGGGAGCAGACGCAGGTCCGCGGTCTGGGTCAGTGCCGGCACGACGCTGACCCCCGTCGGCCCGCGGCGGACCCATCCAAGGGTTGCCACCCTTCGCGCACCCGCTTCGCGCACCACGTGCACCACCGCCTGCACACCGGCACCCAGCTGCGCGTGCACAGCACCACGCGGCATGCCGGTCGGCAGGGCGAGCGCCTCCACCCGCGCCGGGACATCGCTCACCTCGTTGGCGTGCAGGGTCGCCAGACCACCCTCGTGCCCGGTGTTCAGAGCGGCCAGCAGCTCCACGATCTCGGCCCCCCTGGCCTCCCCCACGACGAGCCGGTCCGGGCGCATCCGCAACGCCTGACGGACCAGCTCACGCATGGTGACCTCGCCGCGCCCCTCGACATTGGCGGGGCGGGCCTGCAGCCGCAGCACATGGGGGTGGTCGGTGACCATCTCGGCGCAGTCCTCCACCACGACCACCCGCTCAGTTGGGTCACCGGCCCCGACCAAGGCGGACAGCAACGTGGTCTTGCCCGACCCGGTCCCGCCGGTGACCAGCAGCGCGACCTTGGCGCGGGCGAGACTGGCCAGGGTCGCCTGCATGCCCCCGGACAGTGCCCCGGCGGCGGCGAGGTCAGCCAGGCTCATCGCGAGGCGCCGTGGCACCCGCAGCGAGAGCACGGTGCCACCCACCGACAGTGGAGGCAGCACCGCATGCAGCCTGCTCCCGTCGGGAAGCTGGGCGTCGACGTACGGCGAGGCATCGTCGAGCCTGCGCCCGGCACTGACCGCCAGGCGTTGGGCCAGCCGACGCACCGCCGCCTCGTCACCGAGCCGCAGCTCGGTGCGCTCCAAGCCAGTGCCGCGGTCCAGCCACACCTCGTCGGGGCCGTTGACGAGCACGTCGGTGACTCCCGGGCAGCGCAGCAGGTGCTCGAGGGGCCCTGCCCCGGTTAGCTCCTGCCGGACGAGCCCGGTCAGCCGGGCAAGCTGGTCATCGGCAAGCACGAGACCCTGCTCGCGCAGAGCCGCAGCGACCTCCATCGGTCCCGGGTCGGAACCGTTGCGCACCAGATGGGCCCGGACGTCCTCGAGGAGCCGGACAGACAGCTCAGGTCCGACAACGTCGAGACTGATCGGCTCCGCCCATCGGCCCAGCTCATCGGCACGGCCCATCTCAAGGCCCCGGTGAGGACCCATCAGCCAGCTCCGTCGAGCGCAGCCGAGATCGGCAGGCCAGCCAGCAGGCTCGTGCAGACCCGCGCGAGCGGCCCCCGACCGGTTGCCGCCGGTGGGTCACCACGCTCCAGTGCCTGTGTGAGGCCGGGCTCGGCCGGCAGCCATGCCGCCAACGGCAGCCCGACCGATTCGGCCACGACCTCCGGCTCGAGATCGGCCGGGGCCGGGCCACGCACGACCAGCCGGACGTCACGGACCAGCGGGGCAACCCGGGTCGCGACCCTGCCCGCCGCGGCGCTCGCCCGCACCTCGGCCGGCACGACGAGCAGCAGCAGGTCCAGCTCAGCCAAGAGGGCGTCCGCGGCCGGTTCCGCTGAGCGTGGCAGGTCCACCACAACGAGGTCGGCAGCGGCACGAAGCGCCGCGGTGACCGCCTGGGCGGCCGCCGCCGGCACTGCCAACCGATCACCTCGGTCCCATGAGAGCACCCGCACCCCGTCGGCCTGCACCAGCGCCTGCAGCAGCGGCTGCGGCGCGATCCGCCCGGCCGCGTGCGCCAGCTCGGGCCAGCGCAGCCCGCCGGACTGCTCTGCACCCACCACGAGGTCGATCCCGCCACCGAGCGGGTCGGCGTCGACCAGCACAACCGAGTGGCCCAGCCGCCGCCCGCTCATCGCCAGCCCGACCGCCAGGCATGAGGCGCCGGCGCCTCCGCGACCACCGATCACGCCGACCAGGGATGCCCTCGGCCCGGCCACGTACGCCGGCAGAGCCTCGGCCAGCCACGTCCGGCACTCGGGAAGCAGGGCCACCCGGCTCGCTCCCAGCTCCACCGCCCAGCGCCACAGCTCGGGGCGCTCCTGCCCGGCCAGCAGCACGATCCCCGACGGGCGCGGCGATCCCGCGAAGCTGCCAGACAGCGCCGCACAAAGCCCACCAGCCAGGTCGGCGCCGACCAGCACCAACGACGCCTCGGACCAGCGGCCCCGCACCGCCTCGATCGAGGCGGCCCGCTCGACCGGGACGTCAACGGTTGCCGCAACCTCCAGCACCGGGTTGACCAGGGCCGGATCTGCCGAGGCGAGCAGCACGCCTGCTGACGCTGTCCGAGCGGACCGCCCACGTGCATGACCGACCACCGGCGCCTCCGAGGTTGTGCCAGACCCCAGAGTGCGGCCGTGGGTGCCGGGAGAACGCCGGGCGCGCGACACCTGTGCATGAGGGTGTCGGCTTGCTGCGCCTGTGCACAGCCGCCACAACCCGGCGAGAGCCCAGCCGGGGGTGCTACGAGGACGGCCCCCGCCGGGGGGAGGCGGGGGCCGTCAGGACCGTCCGGCCCAGGGGGGGAGGGGTCGGCACGGTTCACGCCCACGGGGGATGGGGCGTCGCATCCATGGTGACCCCGAGAACGCCGGCAAGGCAAGCGGCACGCCGGGCCGACACCAGCAACGCCTATCCTCGACTGCATGGACGCAGCGCCGACCGCCCCCCGAGCCGCCGCGTTCTTCGACCTGGACAAGACCATCATCGCCAAGTCCAGCACGCTGGCCTTCTCCCGGCCCTTCTACCGCGGTGGGCTGATCAACCGACGCGCCGTGCTCAAGAGCGCCTACGCCCAGTTCGTCTATCTCATCGGTGGGGCCGACCACGACCAGATGGAGCGTCTGCGCGCCTCCATCTCCGCGATGTGCGCCGGCTGGGACGTCCAGCAGGTCAAGGACATCGTTGCCGAGACCCTGCACGAGCTGATCGACCCGATCGTCTACGACGAGGCGGTCTCCCTCATCGAGGGCCACCATGCCGCCGGCCGCGACGTCGTCATCGTCTCCTCCTCCGGCGCAGAAGTCGTCGAGCCGATCGGTGAGCTGCTCGGCGCCGACCGTGTGATCGCCACGCGCATGGTGGTCCAGGACGGCAGGTACACCGGCGAGATCGACTTCTACTCCTACGGCGAGGGCAAGGCCGAGGCCGTGCGCGAGGTTGCCGCCATGGTCGGCTACCACCTGCCGGAAAGCTTCGCCTACAGCGACTCGATCACCGACCTGCCGATGCTGGCCACCGTCGGGCACCCGGTCGCGGTGAACCCTGACCGGGCGCTGCGCAAGGAGGCCGCGGCCCGCGGCTGGCCGGTGCTGACCTTCAGCCGCTCGATCGCGCTTCGCGAACGCTCCAGCCCGCTGGCGATGGCGGGTGGGCCCGCGCTTGCCGCGGCTGCCGCGGGCGCCGCCACGGCGGGACTGGTCTGGATGGCCGCCCGCCGGCGCGGGAGGTCCCGACTGGCGGTCCCGCCCCGTCGGTCTGGCGCGGCAGGCCGGACCGAAAGTAAAGATGCGCGCCAGCCCCTTCTCCGTGGCACAGGCCTGAGCTAGAAAGGGACATGGACCACGCGTCCGGGGTCACGCCGCAGCACTGCTCGGGGTGAGCCGGGACGTACGGACCTCGTACGGCCTCCGGGCACCCACGTGCGACCAGTCCACGAAAGGACCCGCCGTGCCGGGCCCGCCCCGACCCGGTGAGAGAAGTGCACGCCTGGTCACCCGGCAGCCGTGCGTGAGACGGCGCCTCCTTCGGGAGGCGCCGTCTGCCCATGCGGCGGCGATAGCGTGCACCCGTGCCGGACTCCGCCACGACGCTGGCCATCGCCGGGCTTGTCGCCTTCGGCGGCGCGGCACTGGCCTACCGGGTGCTGGCGCACCGCCGCGGGCTGGGCAGTGCCGCCGACCGGGCCACCTTCGCCACCTTGCACACCGCCTCGCTGGCCGCACCCCCGCTGCGCGCCGGGCTGACCAAGACCGGAGCGACCAAGGCGGCCCGCCACCTGCGGGCCCTGCTGGGCGCCTCCGCTCTGGCGATCACCGATGGGCAGCAGCTGCTGGTCTGGGAGGGCACCGGGGACTCACACGCCGCCGAGGCCGTCGAGCACGCCCGCCGGGTGATGGAGTCGGGTCGCACCGAGGTTCTCGGTGCGACGACGTTGGGCTGCCGACAGCTGGACTGCCCCGTGCGCACGGCGGTGATCGCCCCGATCAGCGCGGGGGGGCACGTCATCGGCACGCTCGCGGCCTACAGCGGGGCCGCCTCGGCAGGCCTGGTGCGGGCCACCCAGGAGGTGGCCGGCTGGGTGTCAGGTCAGGTCGAGCTCGCCGAGCTGGGTGCCTCCCGCACCCGGCTCATGGAGGCCGAGCTGCGAGCGCTGCGCGCACAGATCTCCCCGCACTTCATCTACAACTCCCTCACCGCGATCGCCTCGTTCGTGCGCACCGACCCGGAGCGAGCCCGGGAGCTGTTGCTGGAGTTCGCCGACTTCACCCGATACTCCTTCCGCCGCCACGGTGACTTCACGACGTTGGCCGAGGAGCTTCGCTCGATCGAGCGCTACCTGCTCCTGGAGAGAGCCCGTTTCGGGGACCGGCTGGTGGTCTCGTTGCAGATCGCCCCGGAGGTGCTGCCGGTCGCGCTGCCGTTCCTGTGCCTGCAACCAATCGTGGAGAACGCCGTACGGCACGGCCTGGAAAGCCGGCCGGGTCGCGGCAGCATCGCGATCGTGGCGGAGAACGTCGGAACCGAGGCGCATATCAGCATCGAGGACGACGGGGTGGGCATCGAACCCGAGCAGGTCCGCCGCGCGCTGTCCGGGGAGGGCGGCGGCTCGAGCATGGGACTGGCCAACGTCGACGCCCGGCTGCGCCAGGTCTATGGCGACGAGTACGGCCTGGTCATCGAGACCGCGGTTGGAGCCGGAACCAAGGTCAGTGTCCGGCTGCCGAAGTTCCACCCCGGCGTCCGGGCGAGCTGAGCCGGGGGCGCCAGACCGGCGCGGCGACAGCAGACGCCGCGCCGAGGGCGTCGTACGCTGCGGCGCATGCTGCGTGTCCTCGTCGTAGACGACGAGCAGCCGGCCTTGGACGAGCTGAGCTGGCTGCTGCGCCAGGACGAGCGGGTGGCCGCGGTGCGCACCGCCTCGGACGGGGCCGAGGCGCTGCGCACGTTGGAGGAGGAGCAGGTCGACGCGCTCTTCCTCGACATCCGGATGCCAGGGCTGGACGGGCTGGACCTGGCGAGGGTGCTGGCCCGCTTCAGGTCCCCTCCGCTCATCGTCTTCGTCACCGCCCACGAGGACTACGCGGTGGACGCCTTCGACCTCAACGCGGTGGACTACCTGCTCAAGCCCGTGCGGGAGCAGCGACTGTCCGAGGCGATCCGTCGGGTGGTGCAGGCCCGGGACGCGCCGGGGGCCACGCCCGTGCCGGTCAGCGAGGAGACCATCGCGGTCGAGCTGGCCGGGGTGACCCGGTTCGTGGCCCGCTCCGAGGTGCGCTGGGTCGAGGCGCACGGGGACTACGCCCGGCTGCACACCCCGACCGGCAACCACCTGGTCCGGGTGCCGCTGACAGCCCTGGAGGAGCGCTGGAGGGATGCGGGGTTCCTGCGCATCCACCGCAGCACCCTGGTGGCCCTCGCCCATGTCGACGAGGTCCGGGCGCACTCCGGGCGGTGGAGCGTCAAGGTCGGCCCGGACGTGCTGCACGTCTCGCGCCGCCACAGCCGGGACCTGCGCGACGTGCTGCTGCGCCGCTCGCCCACCGAGGCGGGGCCGCAGGGGTGAGCGACACCGGCCCGCGCCGCACGGGGCCGCCCGACTGGCCGGGCGAGCGCCGCGCCCAGCGGGTCCGCATAACCTCCCCGCGCATGTGGGCCTCCCGCCAGCCCGTGGCGCACTCGGCGGCTCGCGAGATCGACGCGCAGACCCAGCTCGGCGAGGTCCTGCTGCGCACCCTCATGCACGCCCAGCTGCGTCTTGCGCTGTTCGTGCTGGGCGGAGCCGTGGTGCTGCTCGGCGGGCTGCCGCTGCTGTTCGCCGTGGAGCCGCGCCTGCGGTCCTGGGCTGTGCTGGGTGTGCCGGTGCCCTGGCTGCTGCTGGGCGCCCTGGTCTACCCGGGGCTGTGCCTTACCGGCTGGCTCTTCGTGCGCGCAGCCGAGCGCACCGAGCGGGACTTCGTCGAGATCGTCGGCCGCCGGTGAGCACTCCCGCCAGCATCGTCGCGGTGCTGCTGGTCACCGTGGCCACCCTGGTGATCGGCGCCTACGGGCTGCGGATGGCCCGCACCACGAGCGACTTCTACGTCGCCTCGCGCACCGTCTCACCGGCCTGGAACGCCTCGGCCATCAGCGGGGAGTACCTGTCCGCGGCCTCCTTCCTCGGCGTGGCCGGGCTGATCCTCGCCTACGGCGTGGACATGCTCTGGTACCCCGTGGGCTACACCGCCGGATACCTCATCCTGCTGCTGTTCGTGGCCGCACCGCTGCGTCGCTCGGGGGCCTACACCCTGCCCGACTTCGCCGAGGCTCGGCTGTCCTCGATCCCGGTTCGGCGGATCTCCAGCGTGCTCGTCGTGGTGATCGGCTGGCTCTACCTCGTCCCGCAGCTGCAGGGTGCCAGCCTGACCCTGCACACCGTCACCGGTGCACCACCGTGGGCCGGCTCGCTCATCGTCGCCATCGTGGTGCTGACCAACGTTCTTGCGGGGGGGATGCGCTCGATCACCTTCGTGCAGGCCTTCCAGTACTGGACGAAGGTCACCGCGCTGCTCGTCCCGCTGGTCGTGGTGCTGCTGCACTGGCAGGCGAGCGGGGGGCCCACTCCGGCAGGCACGGCGTTCCCGACCACCCGCGAGCCGATCCAGGTCCAGCTGGCCACGGGAACCTCGGTGCAGGCACCGGCCAGCGCCCAGGTCGTCGTGCACGGCAGCCTTGACGGGGCTGATGTCAACGGCCCGGTGACACTGACCGCGGGGACGCACTACCTCGGCGCGGGCGCCACCGTGCTGCTGCCCGCCGGGACTGTGGTGCCGCAGGGGCTGGGGGCCTCGACCGTGCACAACTCCACGTGGCTGCGCCCGTTGCAGGGCGGCCCGGGCACGGACCACCCGCTGTATGCCACCTACTCGCTGATGCTGGCGACCTTCCTCGGCACCATGGGCCTGCCGCATGTGCTGGTGCGCTTCTACACCAACCCGGACGGGCGCTCGGCCCGGCGGGCCACGGTGGCGGTGCTCGTGCTGCTGTCCGGCTTCTACCTGCTGCCGACGGTGTACGGCGTGCTGGCCCGCGTGTACACCCCCGACCTGCTGCTGACCGGCCGCACCGACGCCGCGGTGCTGCTGCTGCCGGCCCGGGTGATACCGGGACCCCTCGGACAGCTGCTCTCCGCCCTGGTGACCGCCGGGGCCTTCGCGGCGTTCCTGTCCACCTCCTCCGGCTTGACCGTGTCGGTCTCCGGCGTACTGGCCCAGGACGTGCTGCGGCGGGTGGCCTCGGTGCGGGCCTTCCGCTGGGCGAGCGTCGTCGCGGTGACGATCCCCTACCTGATCTCGGTGGCCGCCTACCGGTTGCCGGTGGCCGACGCGGTCGGGCTGGCCTTCGCGGTGGCGGCGTCCTCGTTCTGCCCGCTGCTGCTGCTGGGCATCTGGTGGCGCCGGCTCACCGACGTGGGCGCGGCCACCGGTCTGGTCGTCGGTGGCGGGCTGGCCGCACTGGCGGTGCTCACCACCATCCTGACCCACCCCACCTCCGGCTGGACCGCGGCTCTGCTGACCCAGCCAGCGGCCTGGTGTGTCCCCCTGGCTTTCACCGTCATGGTGGCGACCTCGTACGCAACCCGCCGCCGCCTGCCCGAGGGGACCGGGCGGGCGCTGGCACGCATGCACACCCCCGAGTCGCTCAGCCTGCGCCCGGACCCGACCGCCTGAGCGCAACCGTTCGGCGGTCCCGGTGCGCCGCTCGACGCCACGGCGGCACCGCTTGACGAGAAGCCCGACCGGGCCCCTCACGTGTGCCTCTGGTCACACCTAGCGTCGCAACCACGGCGCGGCGTTCCGCCACCGCCGAGTCGACCCGTCAAGGGTCCGATGACAGAAAGGAGCGGCTGTGGCTGCAACCGAAACGCCCCAGCAGACCGCGCCGGCACCCGCGAGCACCGGCACCGGGTTCGCCGACCCGGGCCCGCTGGGCCTCGGCGCTTTCGCGATGACCACGTTCTTCCTCAGCTCGGTCAACGCCGGACTGATCCCCGGCTCGGTCGAGGGCGTCGTCCTCGGCCTGGCGCTGTTCTACGGCGGCATCACCCAGCTGTTCGCCGGGATGTGGGAGTTCGCCAAGGGCAACACCTTCGGTGCCCTGGCGTTCAGCTCCTACGGCGCGTTCTGGCTCTCGTTCTGGTACCTGGTGGCCCACACCGACCTCTCCCAAGCGGGGGCCGACGCCGCCAAGGGCGTGGGCTGGTACCTGCTGGGCTGGACGATCTTCACCGCCTACATGACGATCGCCGCGTCCAGGACCAACGGTGTGGTCTTCGTGGTCTTCATCCTGCTGGTGCTCACCTTCATCGCGCTCACCTGGGGTGCGCTGGCCGGAGCCAGCGGGTTGCACAAGCTCGGTGGCTACCTCGGCCTGCTCACCGCCTTCGGTGCCTGGTACGGCTCGTTCGCGGGGGTGGCCAACGCGACCTTCAAGCGGGCGGCCTTCCCGGTCTGGCCGCGTTAGGCACACGGACCAGCCACCGCTATGGCTCCCCGGGTCGCTCGGCGACATCGAGCGGGCCGGGGAGCCCGCACGTGGACCCGACACCTTGCCCCCGGACCCGCGCTGGGGTGGGGTAGGCACAGCACCCCGGTGACGGGGTTCGATCGTGGGTAGCGGCCGGCGTGCCCCGCTGGCACGGCTGCGGCCGAACATCGGCTCTGACGACTACGAGGAGTGCCCGTGACAGATGAAGCTCTCTCCAACCTGCTGCGCGAGGACCGACGCTTCGAACCACCCGCCAAGCTCGCCGCCGAAGCCAACGTCACGGCCGACTGGTACGCCAAGGCCGACGCCGACCGACTGGCGTTCTGGGCGGAGCAGGCCGACCGTCTGACCTGGGCCCGCCGCTGGGACCAGGTGCTCGACTGGTCCGAGGCGCCCTTCGCGCGCTGGTTCGTTGGCGGCACGCTCAACGTGGCCTACAACTGCCTCGACCGCCACGTCGAGGCCGGCCGAGGGGACAAGGTCGCCTACTACTGGGAGGGCGAGCCCGGCGACGCCCGCACCATCACCTATGCGGAGCTGACCCGCGAGGTGTGCAAGGCCGCCAACGCCCTGACAGAGCTGGGGGTCAAGGCCGGCGACCGGGTGGCGATCTACATGCCGATGATCCCGGAGACCGTCGTCGCGATGCTTGCCTGCGCCCGCATAGGCGCCCCGCACACCGTGGTGTTCGGCGGCTTCTCCGCAACCGCGCTGAAAGACCGCATCCAGGACTGCGACGCCCGCATCGTGATAACCGCCGACGGTGGCTATCGGCGCGGGACGGCCAGTGCGCTCAAGCCTGCGGTGGACGAGGCACTGACCGAGTGCCCCGACGTGCGCAACGTCCTCGTCGTACGACGCACCGGGCAGCAGGTGGCCTGGACCGAGGGTCGGGACCTGTGGTGGCACGAGACGGTGGCGCCGCAGAGCGACCAGCACACCCCTGAGCCCTTCGACGCCGAGCACCCGCTCTACGTCATGTACACCTCGGGAACCACCGGCAAGCCCAAGGGGATCCTGCACACCTCGGGTGGCTACCTCACGGGCACCAGCTACACGCACTGGGCGGTCTTCGACATCAAGGCCGACACCGACGTGTTCTGGACCGCGGCCGACATCGGCTGGGTGACCGGGCACTCCTACATCGTCTACGCACCGCTGGCCAACGGGACGACCTCGGTGATGTACGAGGGCACCCCGGACACCCCGCACAAGGGCCGCTGGTGGGAGATGATCGACAAGTACAAGGTGACGATCCTCTACACCGCCCCGACCACGATCCGCACGTTCATGAAGTGGGGTGCGGACGTGCCGGACGGCTACGACCTGTCGAGCCTGCGGCTCATCGGCAGCGTGGGCGAGCCGATCAACCCCGAGGCCTACATCTGGTACCGGACCCACATCGGGCACAACCGCTGCCCGGTGGTGGACACCTGGTGGCAGACCGAGACCGGGATGATGATGATCAGCCCGCTGCCCGGGGTGACCGCTGGCAAGCCCGGTGCCGCGATGCGCCCGCTGCCTGGTGTGTCGGCCGACGTGGTCGACGACGCCGGCAACTCGGTGCCCAACGGCTCCGGTGGCTACCTGGTGCTGACCGAGCCGTGGCCGGCCATGCTGCGCACCATCTGGGGTGACCCGCAGCGCTACAAGGACACCTACTGGTCCCGCTTCCCGGGCCGCTACTTCGCCGGGGACGGCTCCAAACGCGACGAGGACGGCGACCTGTGGCTGCTCGGGCGGGTGGACGACGTCATGAACGTCTCTGGGCACCGGATGTCGACGACCGAGATCGAGTCGGCTCTGGTGTCGCACCCGAAGGTGGCCGAGTCCGCCGTGGTCGGGGCCTCCGACGAGACCACCGGTCAGGCGATCGTCGCCTTCGTCATCCTGCGGGCCGATGCCGGTGACGGCGGCCCCGACGTGGTCAAGGAGCTGCGTGACCATGTGGCCAAGGAGATCGGGCCGATCGCGAAACCCCGCCAGATCATGGTCGTGCCGGAGCTTCCCAAGACGCGCTCGGGCAAGATCATGCGCCGGCTGCTGCGGGACATCGCCGAGAAGCGTGAGCTCGGTGACGTCACCACGCTGCAGGACGGCGCGGTCATGGACCTCATATCGGCGGGGCTGAGCTCCGGCGCCGGCGACGAGTCCTAACCCACCGCGCCGGTGCCCGGGCGAACTCCTGACAGTCGTGCCCACACCCTGAAGGGGGATGAGCACATCAGGGGGGCCGGGGGGTGCGCCACCTGGTGTGGGCGGGTCACCGCCCGCCCACACCAGGTGGTTCGACGTCGTACGTCAGTCGTCCTGCGCCGGGGACCTGGCTAGACCCACCCGCACTGGAGGGCCGGGAAGTCTGGTCGGCCCCGGCGCAGGGTCGGGACGCATGTCGTGCGCCGCTGCGCGCGTTGACCCGCCCGGAGCCGCATGAACGAGTTCCGCCGTGCCCTGCTGGAGAGGCTGCCCCGTCCGGAGCGCGGCTTCGTACTGGCCATGCTGCGCGAGGAGACCGTCGCCGGCGCGCTGCTGCTGGCGGCCGCCGTGGTCGCGATGGTGTGGGCCAACTCCGCCTGGAGCGCGAGCTACCTGTCGCTGCGCGAGGCGGTCATCGGCCCAGCCGCACTCCACCTTGACCTGTCCTTGCGCGCATGGGCCGCCGACGGCCTGCTGGCGATCTTCTTCTTCGTCGCGGGGCTGGAGCTCAAGCGCGAGATCGTCTGCGGTCAGCTCGCCCGGCCTTCCACGGCGCTCCTGCCCGTCGTCGCAGCGATCGCCGGCATGCTCGTGCCGGCCGGGATCTACCTGCTCGCCGCGGCCGGGCCGGCCTGCTGCTGGCCCTGTATGCCTGGTTCGCGCACCGCCGGGTCACCGCCTGGTGGATCCACCTGCCGCTGGCCCTGCTCATCTGGGCACTGGTGCATGCCAGCGGCGTGCACGCCACGATCGCCGGAGTGGCCATCGGGTTGCTCACCCGGGTGCGACCGGACCCGGGTGAGACGCACTCCCCGGCGGAGCGGCTCGAGCACCGGGTGCGACCCCTGTCAGCCGGGGTGGCGGTGCCCGTCTTCGCGTTGCTCTCAGCGGGGGCGCCACTGGCCCGCGGCGCGCTGGGCGCCGCGCTGAGCGACCGGGCGGCGGTGGCGGTGGTGGCAGGACTGGTGGTCGGCAAGTTCCTCGGGGTGCTCGGCGGGGCCTGGCTGGTGGCCCGCTTCACCCGAGCCGAGCTGCACCCGGACCTCGCCTGGGCGGACATGGCCGGGGTGGCACTGCTGGGCGGGGTGGGCTTCACCGTCTCCCTGCTCATGGGCGAGCTCGCCTTCGCCGGGGACCCCGCCCGCGCCGAGCATGTCAGGCTGGGCATCCTCGTCGGGTCGCTGCTGGCGGCTGTGCTCGCCTCGCTGGACCTTCGGGCCCGCAACGCCGCCTACCGTCGAATCGACGAGGCCGGCCCGGACGAAGGCGGTGAGGAGGCAGGATGGGGCCCGGCGGAGACCGGCACCGGTCCCGCCTGAGCCGGCGAGGACACGAGGAGGGTCACCCATGAGCGAGCCCACGGCGGGCAACGGCGCCGGGCCAGCCACCGAGGCCTCGATAGGCGAGCTGCTCGCCGGGATCAGCCGGGACGTCTCCTCCCTGGTGCGCGCCGAGGTCGAGCTGGCCAAGGCCGAGCTGAAGGTCAGCGCGCGGCGGGCCGCCTTGGGGGGTGCGATGTTCGCCGCGGCCGCCTCACTGGGCGCACTCGCGCTGGTGCTCGCCTTGGTGGCGGCCGCCGACGGGCTGGTGGCCCTGGGGCTGGCACCCGGGTGGGCGTTCCTCCTCGTCGCCGCCGCCCTCCTGCTCGTCGCGGGGATCCTGGGCGCGCTCGGTGCCGCCTCGGTACGCCGCGTGCACCCGCCGCAGCGTGCGGCCGCCACCACGAAGCAGACCGTGGCCAACCTCAGGCGCAGGTCCACGAGCCGGTGAGCACACTGCGCGCCGAGCCGTCCCTCGCACTGCGGCCCGGCCCCTGGGAGCACCGCATGGTCGCCGCCAACGGCGCCCGCTTCCACGTCGCCGAGATGGGCGAGGGGCCCATGGTGGTGCTGCTGCACGGCTTCCCGCAGTTCTGGTGGGCCTGGCGCGTGGTCCTGCCGGCGCTGGCCGAAGCCGGCTACCGGGCTGTCGCCATGGACCTGCGCGGCTATGGCGCCAGCGACAAACCTCCCCGCGGCTACGACCCGTTCACCCTCACCGGCGATGTGGCCGGGGTGGTGCGCTCCCTCGGCGCCCAGCAGGTCGACGTGGTGGGGCATGGTCTCGGCGGCATGCTGGCCTGGTCGATGCCTGTGCTTGCCGGGGACATGGTGCGTTCGGTGGCTGTGCTGTCCGCGGCCCATCCGCGGGCCCAGCGGGCGGTGCTGCCGCGCGAGGCCACGGCGCTTGCCTCCTGCCTGCGCGCGCTGCCGCTGCAGCTTCCGTTGCTGCCTGAGCGCAGACTTCGCCGGGACAGCGGGGCAGCCGTGGTCGCGATGCTGCGCGAGTGGTCCCAACTGGACTGGGCCGACAGCCAGGCCCCCGCGGTGTTCGGCGAGGCGTTCACGATTCCGGCCGTGGCGCACTGCGCCTTGGAGTTCCATCGCTGGGCCTTCCGGTCGCTGCCGCGCACCGACGGTCGCCGCTACGCGGCGGTGATGGCCACCCCGATGAGCGTGCCGGTGCTGCAGCTGCACGGGGCGCGGGACCCGCTCGTCGCCCCGGAGCTTGCCGGCGGCGCCCGGTATGTCAGCGCCGACTACCGCTGGCGGCTGCTCGAACAGGTCGGGCACTTCCCGCACGAGGAGGCCCCCAGCCGCGTCATCGCCGAGCTGCTGGACTTCCTGGGCAGCCGCTGACGTGCAACCCGGCACCGTCGGGGCGGGTCAGTTCGCGCACGCCCCGGTCGGCACCGCGGTCGTGGCCGCCACCGCCGCGGGAAGCAGAGGCTTGATCTCGGTGTAGGTCAACGCGTAGCCGGTGGTCGAGCTGTCCACCGACTTGGCGAAGATCACCCCGTACACCTTGCCGCTGGCGGCAAGCAGCGGCCCACCAGAGTTGCCCGGCTCGATCGTGACGTAGAGGGAGTAGATCTGGCGGGTCACCTGCGCGGAGTCGTAGATGTTCGGCCCGCGTGCCTCGATGACGTCGCGCACCCTGGCCGGGCTGAGCTGGTAGGGCCCGTCCAGCGGGAAGCCGGCCGCCACCGCCGGGTCGCCCCGGGTGGCGTCGACGGTGAAGGCCAGTGCCGGCGCGGAAAGCCCGGGAACGTCGATGACGGCGATGTCCACGTCTGGGTTGTAGTAGACGACCCGGCCCTGGTAGCGCCGGCCCGTCCCGCCGACCTGCACGGTCGGGGTGCGCACCCCGGCGACCACGTGAGCGTTGGTGAGCACCCGGTGTGCGGCGATGACGAAGCCGGTGCCCTCGACGTCGCGGTTGCACGAGGCGGCCAGCCCGACCACCTTGACGATGCTGGCCGCCGCCCGCTTGATGTCCGGGTCGGACAGCAGCGCGGAGGTGGGCGGCTCGACCGGGACGATCGTCTCCGGGGCGAGGGTGCCGAACACCCGGGGGAAACCGTTGTTGTCCAGCACCCGCCGGAACGAGGAGAACAGGGTGCGGGCCTGGGCGGGCATCAGTGTGTCGATCCGGTTGATGATCATCGAGCCGCGGATCTGCGCGGACACCTGCGGTAGAGGCCCGACCCGCAGCGCCGAGGCCAGGAACCAGGCCACCAGCAGCACCGACACCGCTGAGAGCAACGCGCCGAGGGTGGAGTCGAGCACCCTGGCCGGGCGCCAACGGATCCCCGACCGCAGTCGCCCACCGACCAGCAGCGCGACCACCTGGCCGAGCGAAGCGACCATGAACACGATCCCGATCGACACGAGCGCCTGCAGCTGCGCGGAGCTGATCCCGGTGACCAGCCGCGGCGCCAGGGTCATGCCCAGCGCACCGCCGCCGAGGAAGCCGGCGAAGGACAGCACACCGACGACGAAGCCCTGCCGGAAGCCGGAGACGGCGAAAGAGAGGCAGGCGAGGACGAGCAGGATGTCAAGCAGGTTCACCGTCTGTCTCCGAGCAGGTGCGGAGGAAGATCTTCGTAGCGGTTACGGTCCCACGGCTGCTCCCAGCCGGCCAACGCCGCCACGCGGTCGATCAGCCCCGCGGTGAACCCCCAGACGAAAAGCCCCGCGACCCGGAAACCCGGCCCGACGTAGCCGCTGGGGTGGCGCACCCGGAACCGGTTGGCCGGGTCCAGCAGCTCGGTCAACGGGACCCGGTGCACCGAGGCCACCTCGTCAGGGTCGACGACGCTGACCGGCGAGGGTCGCTGCCACCAGCCGAGCACCGGGGTGACGACGTAGCCGCTGGGCGGCAGGTAGAGGTCGGGAAGCGTCGCGAAAGGCAGCACCCCCGCGGGGTCCAGCCCGGTCTCCTCGCGCGCCTCCCTCAGCGCCGCGGCCACCGGCCCGTCGTCGGCGGGGTCCAGGGCTCCGCCGGGGAAGGCCACCTGACCGGCGTGAGAGCGCATGCCGTGGGCCCGCTCGATGAGCAACAGGTCGCGACCCCGGTCGGACTCACCGATCAGGATGAGCACGGCGGAGGCCCGCCCCCCGTCCTCGGGTGGTTCGAAGCGGGACAGGTCGGCCACCTCGACGCTCCCGGCCGCGGCGAGCAGCCCGCTCAGCCAGCCCGGCAACGACCCAGCCGGCCCCGGCGGGTGCGACGGCCCCTGTGGGTCCGGCGGGTTCGGTGGGTCCGATGGGTCCGGCGCCGGTGGCGTCCCACTCACAGGACCACCCCGAGCCGGCGGGCCACGGTGTCGCGAAGCTGGGCCCACGTGGTGAACGGACCGCGCTGGACGTCGACGATGCGGCCCTCGGCGTCGATCATGAGGGTCAGCGGCAGCCCGGGCGCCCATCGCGGCAACGGGAACTGCTCGGTCGAGGACACCACCGAGGGGTAGTGCAGCCCCTGGGTGGCGGCGAAGTCCAACGCCAACGGGGCCGCATCGGCGAAGTCGACCCCCAGCACGAGAAGGCGCGGACCCGCTTGGGCATGCAGCTGCTGGATCAGCGGTGCCTCCTGCCGACAGGGAACACACCAGGACGCCCACACATTGACCACCGCGGGCCCGTCCAGCCCGGCCAGCCGCACGGTGCGCGAACCGGCCGGGCCCAGACAAGCCAGTGTGACGTCGGGCAGCCCGTCCGGGGTGGCGGGCAGCGCGGTGCGGCTGGGCGGGCAGGGGTCCAGCCGCGCGGTGGCGGCCATCGCCGAGACCGAGGCATCGGGGTTAGCCCCACCGGAGCTGACCGCACCGGCGCTGGCCGCACCAGGTGCCCCGCCGGGAGAGGAACCGGAGCCGACCGGGGAGGCCGCGCCCGGCCCCGCCGGAACCCCGGTGCCGCCCGACGGCGCCGCACAGCCGGCCAGCGTGGCCACCGCCAGAGCCAGCAGGCCAGGCAGCAGCCAGCGCCCGGGCGCACTCAACCGGCGTCCTCGAGACCCTCTGGCGGGACGTCCTTGACCAGCGCGGCCGCCTTGCTCGGGTCGGTCTCCCCCACTCCGAAGGACGGGCACAGCGTGGCCACCGGGCACACACCGCAGGCCGGACGACGCGCGAAGCAGGTCCGGCGGCCGTGGAAGATCAGCCGGTGGCTGAGCATGGTCCACTCCGAGCGCGGGAACAGCTCACCCAGCTCGGCCTCGACCTTGACCGGGTCGGTCTCGGTGGTCCACCCCAACCGCCGGGACAGGCGACCCACGTGGGTGTCGACGGTGATCCCGGG
Source organism: Actinomycetes bacterium (assembly GCA_021848885.1). Lineage (GTDB taxonomy): Bacteria > Actinomycetota > Actinomycetes > JAJZTN01 > JAJZTN01 > JAJZTN01. The sequence goes on along the minus strand of JAJZTN010000001.1, from coordinate 32,441 downwards.
GGTCCCGAAGGCGTTGCCCAGCACGACGTTGGCGGTCTTCCGGCCGACCCCCGGCAAGGTGACGAGGTCAGCCATCCGGCGCGGCACCTCTCCGTCGAAGCGCTCCTGCAGCGCCTGCCCGAGCTTGATCAGGCTGTCAGTCTTGGCCCGGAAGAACCCGGTCGGTCTGATCATCTCCTCGAGCTGGGCCCGATCGGCGCCCGCGTAGTCGGCCGCCGATCGGTAGCGCGCGAAGAGCACTGGTGTCGTCATGTTGACGCGAACATCGGTGCACTGGGCGGACAGCACCGTGGCCACCAGCAGCTCGAGCGGGGTGCTGAAGTTCAGCTCGATCGTGGCGTCCGGGTAACGCTGAGCGAGCAGCCGGTTGATCCGACGGGCTCGGCGGACCAGCTGCAGCCGGGTCTCCTGGCGGGGTGGGTTGGGCACCCGTCCAGCCTAAGCGCCGTTCTCGCGTTGCCCCTTCCGGGTGAGGTCGAGCCCGAACCGCTCAAGATCCGGGCTGCCCCCGACGAGTCCAGGGACGACTCAAGGAGGCAAAAGCGTGACCGTCACAGCGGCAGACCCAGCACGCGCCACGGGGGAGTCGCAGGAGACGAGTGGACGAGCGCGCCGCGCGCGCGGGCGACCTTGCCGGCGGCCGGAGCTGGCTCACCTGAGCCTTGCCGAGCTGCGCGCCTACCGTACGGCGCTGATGTCGGAGGAGGTGCGGATCTCCTACTGGCGACGTCTGCTGCACGGTCGGATCGATCTGGCGCTCACCGACGTAGCGGTCGGCCCGGGTGAGCACCAGGTGGACCTGGTCGAGCGGCTCTGCCGGGTGCTGGCCGACCCGGTCACCACGGCCCGGCGGGACGCACTGCTGTCCATCCCGGTCTTCGACGAGCGGGCCGAGGACTCACACATCGCGAAGCTGTGGCGCCATCTCGACCTGTCCGGTGCCGAACCCACCGAGGAGATCATGGGGCGCCTGACCGACCTGGCCGAGGCCATGTCGGCCTACCGGACAGCCCTGCACGAGCGGATCGACGCCGCCACCGGCGAGCTCGTCGCGCGCTATCACGAGGACCCACGGGCAGCCCTGCTGGCCCTGCCCGTGCCACCGCCCCGACCGACACCGGACCGCGGCGGCAGGCGCGGTTAGGTCGCCGCGGCAGGCGGGGTTGGGTCGCGGCGGAAGGCGGGGTTAGGTCGCCGCGGCAGGCGGGGTTGGGTCGCGGCGGAAGGCGGGGTTAGGTCGTCGCGGCAGGCGAGGGCAGGTCCCCGGTTGCCGTGCGCCGACATCGCCAGAGGACGGCCACCCACCCGGGCGACGGACCGATGGGACGTGCGGCACACTGGTCGCGATCACTCGCCAGCAGGAGGGTCGCGTGGACGACTTCGTGCGACAGGCACCACTGTTCGCTGCTCTCGACGACGAGGCCGCATCGGCACTGCGCCAGTCGATGGTCGAGGTGCAGATCAACCGGGGCGAGGTGCTCTTCGCCGAGGGTGAGCCGGGCGACCGGCTCTACATCGTGACCGAGGGCAAGATCAAGCTCGGCCGGGCCTCCGGGGACGGCCGGGAGAACCTCGTCGCCGTGCTCGGCCCGGGGGAGATGTTCGGCGAGCTCTCGCTCTTCGACCCCGGCCCGCGCACCGCGACCGCCACGGCGGTCACCGACGTCGTCGCACTCGGTGTCGGGCACGAGGACCTCAAGCCGTGGCTGGCGCAGCGACCGGAGGTGGCCGCCGGGTTGCTGCGGGCCCTGGCCCGACGGCTGCGGCGCACCAACGACTCGTTGTCAGACCTGGTCTTCTCCGACGTCCCCGGCCGGGTGGCCAAGGCGTTGCTGGACCTGTCCACCCGTTTCGGGATATCGCGCGAGGACGGGCTGCACGTCAACCACGACCTGACCCAGGAGGAGCTGGCCCAGCTCGTCGGCGCCTCCCGCGAGACGGTCAACAAGGCGCTGGCAGACTTCGCCACCCGCGGCTGGCTGCGCCTGGAGGCGCGAGCGGTGGTCATCCTCGACGTCGACCGGCTGAGCCGCCGGGCCCGCTGACCCCCGGTCGAGCACTGAGCGGCCCCCGAGGCCGCTCAGCCATGCTGGCGCAGGTACTCCAGCTGGGCACGCACCGACAGCTCGGCCGCCGGCCAGAGGCTGCGATCCACATCGGAATACACCCGGGCCACGACCTCCGCGGCGGTCCGGTCCCCGGCCGCCACAGCCGCCCGCACCTGCTCGAGCCGTTCGGCGCGGTGCGCCAGGTAGCCGGCCAGCACCCCCGCGGGGTCTGGCAGCACCGGACCGTGACCGGGCAGCAGCAGGCGCAGCCCGGCCCGGCTTGACCACTCCACCAACCTGTGCAGCGAGTCGAGGTAGTCGGCCAGCCGTCCATCCGGGTGGGCCACCACGCTCGTGCCGCGCCCCAGCACGGTGTCACCGGTGAGCATCGACCCCTCGGCCGGCAGCAGGAGGCAGACCGAGTCGCCGGTGTGCCCCGGAGTGCGCAGAACCCGCAGCACCAGCCCGTCCACCTCGAGCGTGCTGTCGTCGGTGAGTCCCTCGGCGCCCAGCAGCCCGGACGGGTCCAGGGCGCGCACCGGGGCCCCGGTCAGCTCGGCGAAGCGAGCCGCACCCTCGGCGTGGTCGGGGTGTCGGTGGGTCAGCAGCACCAGCCCGACCCGCCGACCGGTCTGCAGCACGTCGGCGCGCACGGCCAGCAGGTGCTCCTCAATGCCCGGGCCGGGATCAACGACGACGACGCGGCGGGCCCCCGGCTCACCGAGCACCCAGGTGTTGGTGCCCTCCAGCGTCATCGGTCCCGGGTTGGGGGCAAGCACACACCGGGCGCGCTGGCTGACCGCTCCCCCGGCCCAGGCCCGCCCCGGTCCCGGGTGCGCGAACTCGCCCGGCTCGACGTCGGGGCTCGCGCCGCTCACCGGTTCGGCCCGACCGGGTCCGCGCGCGGCCGCACGTCCAGCAGCAGCCGGCCCTGGGCGTCGAGCACCGGTCGTGGCAGCAGCGCGACGATAGGGGTCTCCAGCGTGAAGGCCGCAGCCACGTCCGGCACACCGGACAGCACAGCGAGCACGTCGACCGTCGGGGGCAGCATCGCCATCTGGCCGGCCGCGTGGCGGTCCAGGGCCTCCTGGGGGCGCAGCCACCCGGTCTGCGCGGCCTCGCCGCCGACGTGGCGGGCCCGCTGCCCATCCGGCAGCCGAGCCAGGAAGAAACGGGTGTCGTAGCGGCGCGGCTCGAACTCCGGGGTGATCCAGTGCGCGAGCGGGCGCAGCAGCCCGGCCCCGACCGCCAGCCCGCGCCGGGCCAGCAGTCCGCCCAACGTGGCCTGCCGCTGCAGCAACGCGGTGCGCTGCGCCTCCCAGTCGTGCTCCGGTGCGTCCGGCCCACCCGCGGCATCCGCGGGTTCGGCGAGCAGCACACCGCACTCCTCGAAGGTCTCCCGCACCGCCGCGCACACCAAGGCCCGGGCGGTCTCGGCGGGGCAGCCGAGCCGCTGGCCGAACCAGTCCGGGTCCGGCCCGCTCCAGGCGGTGCCCGGGTCGGCGTCGGCAGGGTCGACCCGCCCGCCGGGGAAGACGTGCATGCCGGCGGCGAAGGCCATCGTGGCCACCCGGCGCAGCAGCAGCACCTCCAGCCCCGCCGCGCCGTCACGGACCAGCGCGACCGTGGCGGCGTCCCGGGTGGGCGCAGGCTCGACCTGCCCGGACAGGAAGGCCCGAGCGCGCACCTCCAGCCCAGCCGGCATCGGCTGGGCTGAGTGCGCGAGACGCTCAGCCGTCGCTAACCTCGACGATGACCTCGACCTCGACCGGGGCACCCAGCGGCAGCTCGGCCACTCCGACCGCGCTGCGCGCGTGCCGGCCGGCGGCTCCGAAGACCTCCCCGAGCAGCTCGCTGGCCCCGTTGAGCACCCCCGGCTGCCCGGTGAACCCCGGCGCGCTGGCCACGAAACCGACCACCTTGACCACCCGGGTGACCCGGGAGAGCTCCCCGGTCACCGACCGGATGGCGGCAATCGCGTTCAGTGCGCAGGTGCGGGCCAGCTCGTAGCCCTGCTCGGGACTGATCTCGGCCCCGAGCCTCCCGGTGGCCTGCAGCGTGCCGCCGACGCTGGGCAGCTGCCCGGAGGTGTAGACCCATGGACCACTGCGCACCGCAGGCAGGTACGCCGCCACCGGGGTGGGCACCTCGGGCAGCCGCAGACCCAGGTTGGCCAGCCGCTGCTCGGGGGTCAGCGCGTCGCTCATGACCGCGGCCGCTTGAGGTAGGCCACCAGCTGGTCGGCACTGGGGCCGGGTACGACGGTGACCAGCTCCCAGCCGTCCGAGCCCCAGGTGTCCAGAATCTGCTTCGTCGCATGCACCAGCAGCGGGACGGTCGCGTACTCCCAGGTCGTCATGCCCGGAGCGTATCGCCGCCCGATAGGTGCGACCGGCCCGGCGGCGATCACTACGCTGCGGCAGGTGACCAGGGCGATGCGTGGCAGCGACTGGGAGGGCGTGCGCCTGCACGTGGTCACCGGCAAGGGCGGCACCGGCAAGACCACCGTGGCGGCCGCGCTGGCGATCGCGCTGGCCAACGGGGGCCGGCGTACCCTGCTGGTCGAGGTGGAGGGCCGGCAGGGCATCGCCGGGCTCTTCGACTCCCCGCCGCTTCCCTACCAGGAGCGCCGCGTCGCGCTTGCACCCGATGGCGGCGAGGTCATGGCACTGGCCATCGACCCCGAGGCTGCGCTGCTGGAGTACCTCGAGCTGTTCTACCGGGCCGGGCGGGCCGGGAAGATGCTCGACCGCATCGGCGCCATCGACTTCGCCACGACGATCGCTCCGGGGCTGCGCGACGTGCTGCTGACGGGCAAGGCCTACGAGGCGACCAACCGACGCCAGGCCGGGGTGCCGGTGTACGACGCGGTCGTCATGGACGCCCCGCCCACCGGGCGGATCACCCGCTTCCTCAACGTCAACTCCGAGGTGGCCGGGCTTGCGCGGGTCGGCCCGATCCGCAACCAGGCCGACGCGATCATGCGGTTGATCGGATCACCACAGACCGCCGTGCACCTGGTCACGGTGCTCGAGGAGATGCCGGTGCAGGAGACCACCGACGGGGTCGCCCAGCTGGAGGCCGCCGGGCTGCAGGTCGGCGGGATCGTGGTGAACATGGTGCGCACCTCACCGCTGCGGGCCCGTGAGATCGACGCGGCGGCTCGCGGTGGGCTCGACGTCGAGCAGGTGGCGGCCGGCCTGACCGCCGTCGGCCTGCCGGAGGGTTCGGCCCGCGGGCTGCTGGCCGAGGCGCGCCGGCACGCGCTGCGGGTCCAGCTGGAGCGCGCCGAACGGCGCAGCCTGGCAGGGCTGGCTCGCCCGACCTACGAGCTGCCTCTGGTGCACGGCGGGATCGACCTCGGTGCGCTCTACGAGCTCTCCGCTCGGCTCACCGCCGGCGGCGCGGCGTGAGCGCGGCGGGTCCGAGCGGGCACCCGCCGCTGGGGCCGACCCTGGACCTGGGCGGGCTGATCGGGGACCGCCGGATCCGGACCGTGGTGTGCTGCGGGGCCGGTGGCGTCGGCAAGACCACCACGGCCGCGGCCCTGGCGCTGCACGCCGCAGAGCGGGGCCGCAACGTCGTGGTGCTGACAATCGACCCGGCGCGGCGACTGGCCCAGTCGATGGGCCTGACCGAGCTGGACAACACCCCACGCCGGGTGCCCGGGGTCGACCAGAGGGCCGGCGGGTCCCTCGACGCGATGATGCTTGACATGAAGCGGACCTTCGACGAGATCGTCCTGGCGCACGCCGACGAGGCTCGGGCGCAGGCCATCCTGGACAACCCCTTCTACCAGTCGCTGTCCTCCAGCTTCGCCGGCACCCAGGAGTACATGGCGATGGAGAAGCTCGGGCAGCTGCGCGCCCAGGCGGACCGGACCGGGCAGTGGGACCTCATCGTCGTGGACACCCCGCCGAGCCGCTCGGCGCTGGACTTCCTCGACGCACCCAAGCGGCTCGGCTCCTTCCTCGACGGCCGGCTGATCAAGATCCTTCTGGCCCCTGCCAAGGCCGGCGGCCGGGCTTACCTGAGAGTCCTCAACACCGGCTTCAGCATGGTGACCGGGGCGCTGACCAGGGTTCTCGGCGCCCAGGTGCTCAAGGACGTGCAGACCTTCGTCGCCGCCTTCGACACCCTGTTCGGGGGGTTCCGTGAGCGGGCCGAGTCCACCTACCGGCTGCTGAAGGCACCCGGCACAAGCTTCCTCGTGGTGGCCATCCCGGAGCGCGACGCGCTACGCGAGGCGTCGTACTTCACCGAGCGGCTGGCCGAGGAGGGCATGCCGCTGGGTGGTCTGGTGCTCAACCGGGTGCACGCCACGGACGCACCGGAGATCTCCCCTGAGCGGGCACTGGCCGCCGCCGAGCAGCTGGAGGCGACCGGGGCCCACCGGCTCACCGCCGAGCTGCTCAGGCTGCACGCCGACCGGGAGCGGCTGATCGCCCGCGAGCGCCATCTGGCCGAGCGCTTCACCGCAGCGCATCCCAAGGTCGGCGTGGTCGAGGTGGTGGCCCGGCCCGGAGATGTGCACGACCTGGACGGGCTGCGCGACCTGGCACGGGACCTCGCCTGGGGCAGCGCCTCGGACAATGCCCCGGGCGCCGCTGACACCCGCCGCTGACACGGGCCCGAGACGCAACTGGTGCGGGACGTGCCCACCCCTCCTCGGGCGCGTCCCGCACCAGGCACCGCCCGGCCCGGACCCCTTACATGGCGACCGGCAGCGACACTCCGTAATGGCGCTCGTAGTCTTCCCGGGCCGCCTGCAGCAGCGTGCGCCAGGACGTCACGTTCGGTCGCCGACGTAGCAGAGCGCGACGCTCACGCTCAGTCATCCCGCCCCAGACACCGAACTCGACGCGGTTGTCCAGCGCGTCGGCCAGGCACTCTGCACGCACTGGGCAGCCCGTGCAGACCGACTTTGCGCGGTTCTGCGCCGCCCCCTGGACAAAAAGCATGTCAGGGTCAGTGGTTCGGCAGGCTCCCCGCGTCGCCCACTCGGTCTCCCACGTCATCGCAGACCGTCCGTTCTCCCGTGCCGCGCTCACCCTGGGCGACCTGGCCCGGTCATCATCCGACAGGAACAGCCCAACGTCTAGCAAAGTCTCTGTCAAGTCGATACCAGCACGCTACGGAGATGACCACCGCGCGTGACAGCCCCCATCGGTCCATGTTCATGTAGCTCTAAAGGACTAGTTATCACGCCCCGCGGGGGGCCCTACGGGCGGAGCCGGGGGGCCCTACGGGCGGAGCCGGGGGGCCCTACGGGCGGAGCCGGGGGGCGAGCTGACTGGGCCCGGCACGGTGCAGCACGTACCCTGCGGTGCATGCCACGCTCCGCCGCCAATCGCCTGGCCTCCCCGGGCGGCTACCTCGGTCGGCTGTTCGGCTTCCTGGTGCTCACCGTCGTGGCCGGGCTGCTGCTGGCCGGTCTGCTCGTCCCCGTCACCGGGGGCCTGGGCTGGCTCACCCGCTCGGGCATCGCCTCGTTCGAGTTGCTGCCCAGCTCCTTGGACATCCCCGCCCTGCCGCAGCGCACCAGGATCCTCGACGACCAGGGCCACGTCATCGCCACCTTCTACTTCGAGAACCGCATCGACGTACCGCTGAGCCAGATCGCCCCGGTGATGCGCCAGGCCATCGTCGACATCGAGGACTCCCGCTTCTACGAGCACGGCGGCATGGACCTGCGTGGCACGCTGCGAGCCTTCGTCAGCAACACCTCGGGCCAGGCGGTGCAGGGCGGCTCCACCCTGACCCAGCAGTACGTCAAGAACGTCCTGGTGGAGAGCGCGGCCGCCTCCGGCAACGCCCAGGCCGCGCAGGACGCGCGGGCGGTCGACTATGGCCGCAAGATCCGCGAGCTGCGCTACGCCATCGCGCTGGAGGAGCGCTACAGCAAGGACGAGATCCTCAACCGCTACCTCAACATCGCCTACTTCGGCAGCGGTGCGTACGGCGTGGAGGCCGCGGCCCGGCACTACTTCAGCGTCTCGGCCGCCGACCTCACCCTTGCGCAGGCGGCACTGCTGGCCGGCCTGGTGCAGTCCCCGGTCAGCTATGACCCCACCCGCGACCCGACGCTCGCGCTGCAGCGACGCAACATCGTGCTGGAACGGATGGCCGAGCTCGGCCACCTCAGCGCCGCACAGGCCGCGGCCGCCCGGGCGGCCCCGCTCGGGCTGAAGGTGAGCCCGACCGAGAACGGCTGCGCCAACGGGCCCTACCCGTTCTTCTGCGACTACATCCAGCAGACCATCCTGAACGACCCGCAGTTCGGCTCGACACCGGATGCTCGCGCCCAGCTGCTTCGCCGCGGCGGGCTGACCATCCGCACCACGCTGGACCCGGATGTGCAGAAAGCGGCCCAGGACGCGGTGAACGCCTTCGTCAGCCCAACCGACACGGTCGCCTCGGCGATCGCGATGGTGCAGCCGGGCACCGGCAAGGTGCTCGCCATCGCCCAGAGCCGCCCCTACGGGCAGGGCAAGGGCCAGACCACGGTCAACTACGCGGTCGACCAGAAGTACGGAGCCAGCGGAGGGTTCCAGGCCGGCTCGACGTTCAAGCCCTTCGTGGCCGCGGCCGCGATCGAGAAGGGCTACCCGTTGAACTACCCGATCAAGGCGCCCTACCAGGTGCAGATCGGCAACGTGGCAGCCTGCAACGGGCAGGTGCTCACCGACCGGTGGTCGCCCACCAACGAGCTGCGCTCGGAGAACGGCACCTACACGATGGCCAGCGGCATCGCGGGGTCGATCAACACCTATTTCGCCCAGCTCGAGCAGCGCGTCGGGGTGTGCGACCCCTGGCATGTCGCCACCGACCTCGGGGTGACCAACGCCAACGGCTCACCACTTCCGATGGTGAAGTCGTTCACCCTCGGGGTGGCCACGGTCTCGCCGTTGACGATGGCCCAGGCATACGCCACCTTCGCCGCCCGGGGGCTGCACTGTGACCCGATGGTCATCACCTCGGTGGTCGACCGGAACAACGCGGTGATCGCCCGGCCCGCCCCCTCGTGCCAGCAGGCCATCCCGCAGAAGGTGGCCGACGCGGTCAACTACCTGCTGCAGGGCGTCATGAAGCCCGGTGGCACCGGAGCCCGGCTGGGCATCGGTCGTCCGGCCGCCGGCAAGACCGGCACCACCGACGGGTTGGTCTCGGTCTGGTACGACGGCTACACCCCCGACCTCTCCGCCGCGGTGTGGGCCGGCAATCCCGACACCGCGACCTACAGCCTGCGCAACGTCACGATCGGCGGGCGCTACTACGCCCAGGTGTGCGGTGGCTGCCTGCCCGGCCCGATCTGGCAGAAGGCGATGAGCGCGGCCCTGGCGAACGTCCCGGTCAGCACCTTCCCGGGGCCGGACCCGACGGTGGTCAACGGCATCGGCGTCACGGTCCCCGACGTCACCGGGATGACCCCGGCCGACGCGGCCCGGGCGCTGCAGGCCGTAGGCCTGCTCGCCCAGGTCGACCCGATCATGGTCGACTCCATCCAGCCGGCAGGAACGGTCGCCGCCACCGCTCCCGCGGCCGGCGCCAAGGCGGCCTCCGGTGAGGTGGTGGCGCTGCAGCTGAGCAACGGCACCCCGCCGACACCCACGCCGACGCCTACACCGACCGACACCAGCGGTGCCACGATGACGGCATCACCGACGCCGAACCCGACGTTCACGATCCTGCCGCTGCCGAGCCCGACCTGCACGAAGAAGAAGAACTGCCCGACACTCCCCGCGGGCGGCTGAGCCGGGCGAGGCTGGGGCCAGCCGCTCGGCCGAGCCGGTTCAGTCGGCGCTCAGCCGGCGCTCAGTCGGCGCTCAGCCGGCGGCGTACGGCGGCAGCCACCCGGCCGCCCTCGGCGCGCCCGGCCACTGCGGCCTGCGCGGCCTTCATCGCCGGGCCCATCGCCGCCGGCCCGGCCGCCAGCTCGCCCAGCCCGGCCAGCGCCCGCTCGACGACCTCGTCCAGCTCGGCGTCGGTCAACGGCCGCGGCAGGTAGCCCTCCAGCACGCCCAGCTCGTCCAGCTCCCGGCTGGCCAGCTCGGCGCGGCCGGCCCCCGCGAAGGCCTCGGCCGCCTCGCGGCGCTTCTTGGCCTCCTTGCCCAGCACCACGAGGACCTCCTCGTCGCTGAGCTCCCGGGCAACGGCCCCGGCCACCTCCGCGGTGGTGATGGCGGTCAGTGCCATCCGGATCGTCGCCGAGCGCAGCTCGTCCCGGCCCTTGATCGCGGCGGACAGGTCGGCCCGCAACCGGGCCTTCAGGGTGGGGGTGGGATCGGTGGACACGCGGGCAGTCTCCCACCAGTTCCCACCGCCACCAGCCTCGATGGCACCATGGCCGGATGCCCCGACGCCCGACCCCGTGGATCCTCGCCCCCAGGCGCCGGACCCAGCTGGCTGGTGCCGCGCTCGCTGCCGCGGCGGCAGGGCTGGCCTACGCGGCCGGCTACGAGGTGCGCTCCTACCGGCTCCGCCGGGTCGAGGTGGCGGTGCTGCCAGCCGGGGTGGCCCCGCTTCGCGTGCTGCACCTATCCGACCTGCACCTGACCCCTAACCAGGCACGCAAGCGGGCCTGGATCAACCGGCTGGCCCACCTGGAGCCGGACCTCGTGGTCGACACCGGGGACAACATCGCGCACGCCGACGCCGTGCCGGACCTGCTCGACGCACTCGGCCCGCTGCTGGAGATCCCTGGGGTTTTCGTGCGCGGCTCCAACGACTACTACGGACCGAAGCCGAAGAACCCGGCCCGCTACCTGCTGCCCAGGGGCGAGCAGGTGCGTGTGCACGGCCGGCACCTGCCCTGGAAGGACCTGAGCGAGGGGCTGATGGCGCGAGGTTGGGTGGACCTGGACAACGCCCGCACCGTGCTGCGCGTCGGTGGGCACTCAGTCGAGCTGGTGGGCACCGACGACCCGCACATCAACCTCGACCGCTACGAGGAGGTGGCCGGGCGGGTCTCACCCGAGGTCGACCTCGGGCTGGGCGTGGTGCACGCCCCCTACCACCGGGTCGTCGACCGGATGGTCGCCGACGGGTTCTCGTTGGTGCTGGCGGGGCACACCCACGGCGGTCAGCTGCGGGTGCCCGGCCTCGGCGCCCTGGTGACCAACTGCGACCTGGACCCGGGCCGGGCCCGCGGGCTGTCCGAGCACGTGGTCGCCACGCCCTACGGCACCGCCCGGGGCTGGCTGCACGTCTCGGCCGGGCTGGGCACCTCGCCGTACGCACCGGTGCGCTTCGCCTGCCCACCCGAGGCGACCCTGCTCACCCTGCTGCCGCGCTGAGCTCGGTTCGCCGGGCCCCCGACGCTCGGCTAGACTGCGGCGGCACTTCGGGGTGTGGCGCAGCTTGGTAGCGCGCTTCGTTCGGGACGAAGAGGTCGTGGGTTCGAATCCCGCCACCCCGACCATGTGATGTCTCGGGACATCGGAATGGGCCGGACCTGCGATCTGCAGGTCCGGTCTAGGTTTTTGTGGGGCCGGGTGGACGTCCGGTGGGCTGGTAGTCCTTTCGTGGGTCGATGATCAGGTCGCGGAGGATCTCGCCGGTGGTGGCGTTCACGATGGTGGTGTGGAGGTCTTGGACGAGCAGGATGATGTCGGTTCCGGCGTAGGTTCGACCGACGCCGATGTGGCGCAGTCGGCAGGCGACGCGCAGGGTGACGGTGCCGGCTTTGTCGATCTTGTCGTGGCGGACGCGGTCGTGGGTCTCAGGGCGACGTGCCGCAGACGGAGGTCGGCATCTGCGCCTGGGACGAGGACGTCGCCGGGCAGCGAGCCGACACCGACCCGCGAGTCATCGAAGCGCGACAGGGCGCCGCACAAGCCCACCAACAGCTGCATGACCTCACCACGCACCACGCACACGCACGGGCGGCGCTCCGGCGGAGTGTCGGCGAGGGGTCCAGCGGCGCCGAGGCCCGCGCCGCCGCGTCGCACAGCCGCGCAGCCCACGCACGTCGCACCCTCGCCGAGCTCGAGGCCCTACCCGTCACCGAGGCCGCCCAGCTCATACACGACAGGGCAGCACGAGCCGCGGTCGAGAGGATCACCGAGGACGCGAACCGGGCACGAGCGGCCGAGCCCACGCGTTGGCACTCGCTGTCCCCCGTGTACCCACCCGGCCATGAACGCGGCATCGGACCGAGCCTGTAGAGGGCCATCTCATCGCGCGCGCTCCTTGTCCCGGGTTCCCGGAGCCGACCCCGCAATCGCACCGACTTGCACGCAACGCATGCGTTCGATAAGCGCGAAACTGCACGGTCGCTTGACAGCGCTTAAGTGGCGTTAAGCGATGTTCGACGGACCGCCGAATTGATCCAGAGGAGCACGTACCACTTGATCAACGGCCACGACCACCCTTTTGCCACCAGGCGGACGGCGCTACGAGTCCTTCCTTCACCTCAAGGACGGCCCGACGGTCGGGCTCGTGCCACCAGACCTCGATGCGATGTGTGAGGCGCGGGGAGCGTAGCGGCACGAGAACCAGACCAGGGCCGACCGGGGAGTCTGCAGGCTCGCAGGCGAGGCCGCGCCCGGATCGCACCAGGGCGTGCAGCGTCGCGCGTCGGGCGCCGTCGTAGCGGATCCCTAGCCGTAGCGGTTCCCTTGCCGCGGCCCCGAGAGCCGCGGAAGGGCAGGCGCCGGCCGGCGCGTCCACCCACAGGGCGGCTCCGAGCGCAGCCAGGTCCACTCCGCGGCGCCGGGCGAATGGATGGTCGACCGGCATCAGGACCGACAGTGATGACTCACGCACGACGCGTACCGAGGTGCCGCTCAGGTAGCGGATCGCAAGCGGGTCGCTCGGCGCGGTCACGCCGTCAACCACCGCAAGGTCGACGGCGCCGAGGTTGAACCGCTCGGCGACCATTGCAGGCTCGCCGACCAGGAAGTGCGAGGCATGGGTGGCGCGTCCGGACATCGCGTCGGTCATCAGCCGGTCATCGGCGGCCGGGCTCAGCCCGACCCGTACGACCGGGTCGATCAGGTCAAGGTCCATGAGCCGTTTCGTGTCGGCGCGCGCCGCGTCGAGCGTGGCCAGGATCTCTCGGGCATGCTCAGCGAAGCGCTCGCCGACCCGTGTTGGGCCCACGGGTCGGCGCACCACGAGCGTGGCGCCGATCTCGCGCTCAAGGGTGGCGATCTGCTGCGAGATCGCCGACTGGGTGAATCCGAGGCTCTCGGCCGCGCGCGAGAACGACGTCAGTTCGAGGACGGTGAGAAAACTGCGCAGTGCACGGATGTCCAAACGATCACCTTCCCTTATCGGAACATCTCAAACGATCGTTTCACACGATCGGAGTTGGCTGACACGATCAGGCTATGAGAACCCCGCGCCTCGCCCTCGTCGGAGACCGATCACCGCATGTCGCAGCCCACACCCGTATTCCGGATGTGCTCGCTGCCCTCGCCGGCCCGGCCATCGAGGCCTACTGGGTCGCCACCGACGACGTGGAGACCAACGAGATCGCGGCGTTCGACGGGGTCTGGCTGGTGCCCGGTTCGCCCTACGCATCCGAGGCCGGAGCGCTCGAGGCCGTCCGCGTGGCCCGCCAGGGCGACATCCCGTTCTTCGGGAGCTGCGGGGGCTTCCAGCACGCGATTCTGGAGTTCGCGCGAAACGTCGCCGGCGTCACCGAGGCACGGCACGCCGAGAACGATCCGGACGGCAAGGTGCTCGTCGTCGCGCCCTTGGCGTGCTCACTCATCGGCCATGAGGCACAGGTGCATCTCGCGCCGCGGACCCTTGCCGCCACGGCGATCGGGGCCCTGCACCGTACCGAGCGCTTCAACTGCAGCTACGGCCCGGTCGAGCGGTATGAGCAGACGCTCGTCGACGCTGGGCTGGTGGTCTCGGGTCGCGACGACGACGGCATGGCCCGCGTCATCGAGTTGCCCGGGCACCCGTTCTTCCTCGCCACTCTCTTCCAGCCCGAACTCAGCGACTCCCAGCCGCACCCGCTCATCGTCTCCTTTGCCGAGGCGCTGGCTACCCGGGTGCGGGCCACCTCAGGCGCCTGACAGACGACGTGAGTGGCCCGACAAGAACGACTACGCCGCTGAGACCGACGTCGTGCTTGGCCGGGCACGAACGTGGAGAGATTCCGCCAGCGCGCGCCCCATCGAAGCCTGATCAGCGATCCAAGACCCCATCACATAGCGGTCGTTCAGTGCCGGTCAGCAACTGGTCCGGCCCGCAGGCTCGGAGAATGGCCCGCCAGCGTCTGATCCGCGATGAGGCGCCCCTGCCGGACGACGCCATCCTGGTCCGACTGCTGTTCAACGGATATGAGGACGGCTCCGCATTCGACCGGGCTGCGCTGATCGCCGACGCCACTCTGAACTTCACCGAATTCGGCTAATGGGTTAGCGGGTTATCCATTTCACTGCCACCTGAGGCAGGTTCATCGTGTGCCGTCACGCGGTGTGCACTATCCGGGTTCGTACGCGGAGTTGAGGGCGTGGCTCCCCGACGACGAGGCGTGCATGGACTACCTGGACTGGCTGCGCTGGCCGTCCGGGCCGATGTGCCCGAAGTGCGGACGGGTGGCCACGACGGTGGGTGCGGGCCGGGTGTGGCGTTGCGGCGGGTGCTGTAAGCGGGTCTCGCGCACCTCGGGGAGGATCTTCCAGGATACGCGTACGGGGTTGACGGTGTGGTTCGCCGCGGCTTGGTACATGACCGCCGATCCGGGCGGGGCGTCGGCGTTGACGATGCAGAAGTTGCTCGGGCTGGGCTCCTACCAGACGGCGTGGGCGATGCTGCACCGCTACCGGACCGCGACGGTGCGGCCCGGCCGAGAGGTCCTGACCGGCCGGGTCGAGGTCGACGAGACCTGCATCAGCGGCGAGGAACCGGGCCCGCGAGGATGCGGCGCGCTCGGCAAGACGTTGGTGGTGATCGCGGTGGAGCTGCGCGAACCGCGGGGCTACGGGCGGGCCAGGATGAGCGTCATCCCCAACGCCGAGGCCAAGACGCTGCGCAAGTTCCTGATCGCCACCGTCGAGCCAGGTGAGGATCTCGACGTCGGTGCCTTCCTCGATGCGTCGGGTACCGCCGCGGTGGCTGATGCGGCGGGCGCCGTCGGAGAGGCGGTAGTGGGTGAAGTCGGCCTGCCAGGTCTCGTTCGGTAGCTCGGCCTCGAACCGCAGGTAGCTGCTCTTCGGGCGCTTCGCGGGTTCCGGGGTGACTGCGCCGGCCCGGACCAGGATCCGGTTGATCGTCGCTCGGGACAGCGTCGTGCCGTGGTGGTGGGTCAGGTGCCAGCCGATGGTGTCGGCGCCGGCGTCCAGCCCGGCCTCGGACAGCTGCTTGCGTAGCCGCAGGACCAGTTCAGCCGTGTGGGCCGGGGTCGCCCCGGGGACGACCGACCGCGCCGCTGCCGGTCGCTGACGGTCGGGCCTGGGCAGGGCGGATGGCACGACACAGGGCGCGCTCAGCCCGCCACGACGGTCGCGAGCTGGCCGCCGACGTAGGGCAGCACCTTCGCGCGCGGCAGCTCGACCAGCAGCGTGTCCCCATGGGGGACTCCCGCCTCGCGCGCCAGCTTCAGAGCCAGCCGCTGCCCGCCGATCTCGACGTGCAGCACCCGTAGCGGCCCATGGTCGCGCACTGCCTGTAGCCGCGCCGGGAACGTGTTCGGCCCAGGCGCCGAGGCCAGCCGCACGTACTCGGGCCGGATGCCCGCCTGCAGGACGCCCGCCTGCGCGGCACCGGCTCCGGAAGCCTCGGCTGGCACTCGAGCAGCCGGGGGCTGCCAGGACATGGCCAGCCGCTGGCCCGCCAGCCAGACACCGGAACCGTCCTGGGTGACGTCCAGGAAGTTCATCGAGGGCGAGCCGATGAAGTAGCCGACATAGGCCGATCGCGGGCTCTCGAAAAGCTCCTCGGGGGTGCCTTGCTGCATGACCTGCCCGTCCTTCATCACGAGCAGCTCCTCGACGAAGCTCATCGCCTCGTACTGGTCGTGGGTCACGTAGATGACCGTCGGACGGAACTGCTCGCTGATCTCGCGGATCCTGCGACGCAGCGAGAACTTCAGCTGGGGGTCGATGACGGTGAGCGGCTCGTCCATGAGCAGTGCGGCGACGTCGTCCCGCACCAGGCCGCGGCCCAGGGAGATCAGCTGCTTGTCGTCGGCGTTGAGCTTGCGCGCCGGTTCCTTGAGCCGGTCGCCCAGGCCGAGCGCCTCGGCCACGGTGCGCACCTTGGCGTCGATCCGCCGGCTGTCCCAGTTGCGGCACTCCAGCGGGAAGGCCAGGTTCTGGTAGACGGTCATCGAGGTGTAGATCACCGGGAACTGGAACACCTGAGCGATGTTTCGCTCGCGCGTGGACCGGCGGGTCATGTCCGCGCCGTCGAAGAGCACCCGGCCGCGCGTCGGCGAGACGAGCCCGGACAGGATGTTCAGCAGGGTGGTCTTGCCGCAGCCCGAGGGCCCGACCAGGGCGTAGGTCTTGCCGGCCTCGAACGTCACGGTGAGCGGCTTGAGCGCCCAGCGGTCCTCGCCCTCGCCAGGGACGTAGCAGTGCCCGACGTCGAGCAGCTCCAGCTGGGCCATCTCAGCGTCCCCCCTGCTCCGACGGGGCGACCAGCAGGTCGCCCTGCGCCGAGAACGCGAACAGCCGGTCGCTGCGGATCGTGACGAGAACCGCGTCGCCCAGTGACACGTCGTGGATCCCCTCCAGCTGCACCACCATCGGGATGTCGGCGATGACCACATGCACGAACGTCTCCGAGCCCGAGATCTCGACGAACGTCACGTCACCGCGCAGTCCCTCCGACGAGGACAGGGAGAGGTCCGTGGCCCGCAGACCGAACTGACACGGCCCGTCCGGCAAGCCCGCCAGGTGTGCGGGCAGGTCAACCGCCCCGAGGTCGTTCAGACGCATCCGCCCGCCCGTGACCGTGCCGGGGATGATGTTCATGGGCGGCTCGTTGATGATCTGGGCCACCGTGGTGGTCGCCGGGGCGTCGAAAACCTCGGCCGGGGTCCCGGTCTGCACGATCCGGCCCTCGTGCATGACGATGACCTCATCGCCTAGCATCATCGCCTCGGTGGTCTCGGTGGTGGTGTAGACGACGACCGAGTCCCCGACCCCGGAGAACAGCTCGCGGAACTCCTCGCGCAGCTGCTCGCGAAGCTTGTAGTCCAGGTTCACCAGGGGTTCGTCCAGCAGCAGGGTCTTGCAGCGCCGGGCCAGCGCACGGGCGAGAGCCACCCGCTGCTGCTGCCCGCCAGAGAGCTGGGAGGGTTTGCGGGCGTGGAAGTCGGAAAGCCCCACCTTGGCCAGGCTCTCGGTGGCCCGCAGCCGCACCTGCTCGCCGCTCAGCTTGGCTCTGCGCAAGGGGAACGCGACGTTGTCGAACACGTTCAGGTGCGGATAGTTGATGAACTGCTGGTAGACCATGGCCGTGTCGCGGCGCCACACGGGCACCTGCAGCAGGTCGGTGCCGTCCTGCGTCAGCGTCCCAGCGTCCACCCGCTGCAGACCGGCCAGCACCCGCAGCAGCGAGGACTTGCCCGCCAGGGTGCGCCCGATGACCGTGTAGATGCGTCCGGGCCGCAGGTCCAGGGTGATGTCGCGGAGATGGTCGACGCCCTCGACGGACAGGGTCAGGCCGCGCGCGGTCAGGGTCACCGGACCGCCCCGGCCAGGTTGCCCCGCGAAAGGTAGCGCTCGACCCAGACGGCCAGCAGCACAAGAGGCGAGATGCCGAAGAGCGAGGCGGCGGACAGCGTCCACCACGGCGGGATCGAGGAGTTCAGCGCGACCACGGCCTGGGGCAGCGTCTGCACCTCGGTGAAAGTGAGGCGGAACGCGAAGAAGAAGTCGTTCCAGCCGAAGACAGCGCAGAACATCGCGGCCACCGTGATGCCTGGCAACGAGTTCGGCAGGATCGTGCGGACGAACGCGGCGAACGGGTGGCAGCCGTCCAGCATGGCCATCTCGTCGATCTCGCGCGGGATGTTGTTGAAGAAGTCCACCATCACCCAGACGGCGATCGGAAGCAGCAGCGCGACGGTGACGATGACCAGGCCCGGGATCGAGTCGAGCAGCCCCGCGAACTGCAGCAGGAAGAAGAACGGGATGACCAGCACGATCGGAGGCATGATCCGCTGGGAGACGAAGAAGAACACGATGTCCGCGTTCTTCATGCGCCCGATCCGGTAGGTGTACCGCGACAGCCCGTACGCGGCCAGCGAGCCGAGCACCAGCGAGATCGCCGAGGCGAGCACCGTGATCTGCAGGCTGTTGAGAAACGGCTGGATGACGTTCACGCCGCCTTCCCCGCCGAAGATGTCCTGCCAGCCCCTGGTGGTGGGCTTGTAGTCCACCCACGGCAGGTACGTCGCCCCGCCCTGCACGCCGTTGGCGTCTTTGAAGCTCGTGGTCAGCGCCCACACGAACGGGCCGGCCACGAAGCTGGCCCACACCGCGATGAACGCGTACTTGAACGTCAGGTATGCGCGAGACATCTCAGCCCGTCCTGGTCTTCAGGGTGCGCACCAGCAGCCTGGACACGATTGTCAGCGTGACGATCATCAGCACCAGGTAGGTGAGTGAGAGCGATCCGGCGTACCCGGTCTGCTGCTCCTTCAGGCCCCGGATGTAGAGGTAGTACCCAGGTGTCTCGGTGGACGAGCCGGGGCCGCCGGAGGTCAGGACGTACACCGAGTCGGACATCTTCGAGGCCTCGATCAGCCGGATGATCAGGGCGGTGACCGAGACCGGCGCCATCAGCGGGAAGGTCACCTTGAAGAAGGTCCGCACCGGACCGGCGCCGTCGATGGCGGCAGCCATGAACGGCTCCTTGGACAGGCTGAGCAGCCCGGCCAGCAGCAGCAGGAACATGAAGGGCGTCCACTGCCAGATCTCGACGGTCATCAGCGCGACCGTGGCGGGTCCGGTGCTGGTGAGCCACTGCACCGTGGGCAGCCCCACACGCCCGAGCAGGTCGTTGACCGGGCCCAGCGACTCGTTGAAGATCGTCTGCCAGATGGCCGCCATGACGACCGGCGTGGTCATCATGGGGACGAGGAACAGCACCCGCCACACCCGCTGACCGCGCACGTTCCTCCACACCATGAGGGCAAGGGCGAACCCGAGGACGTACTCGATGAGCACCGTCCCGCCAGCCAGCAGGATCAGCCGGAGGATCGAGGCCCAGAACCGGTGGTCGGCGAGCATCCGGACGAAGTTGGCCCCGCCGATGAAGTCCATGTGCGGGTTGCTCACGTTCCAGCCGGAGAAGCTCACCCGGATCGTGAACAGCAACGGGAAGATGATGATGATGAACAGGGTGAGCAGGCCCGGGAGCAGGAACATGCTCTTGTACCTGCGCATGCCGTCCACGACTCCCTCCTCTCCTTGCGGTTGGACGTGATGGGGCGCTCGGACGGCCCTGGGCCCGGGGGCGGACGAGGTCGGTGTCCGCCCCCGGGCTCAGGTCACCTCCGTCAGCCGTTCTCCAGCGCGACCACGTTGCGGTAGGCCGCCTGCACCTTGTCCTTGCCCACCTGGGTGGTGATGTCGTTCCACTCCTTGGCGACGTCGTCCAGGGCCTGCTGCGGCTGCTTCTGGCCGGAGATGGCGTCGGCGACCCCGTTGGCCAGCGACGACATGTACTGGTTGACGCCAGGCACTCGCAGGTCGAACACCCGGTTGGGGCTCTTCTCCATGTCGGACAGCGTCTTGACGTAGGTCTCGGCGGTCTGCTTGCTCCAGCCCTGCTTCTCCCAGAACGCGGCGTCGAAGTGCGCGTTGCGGTAGGGGTTGATCCCGAACCGGCCGATCGTCAGGTCGAGGGCGGTGTTGGCGTCGTTGCTGAAGAAGCACAGGAAGTCGAACGCCATCGTCTGCTGCTTGCTGTCCTTGGCGACTGCCGAGGTCCAGCCCCAGGTGAAGTACGGCACCTGGTTGATGCTGGCCGGGGTGTCCCACTGGTTGGTGTCGCGGTTCCACACCTGGGTGGCGCCGGGAAGCTGGGCCGCCTCGACCTCGTTGCGGATCTTGCTGTCCGGTTGCTGCGCCTGGATGAACGCGTCGTCCCAGCTGTAGGACATCAGGGTCTGGCCGCCGCCGAAGGAGAAGATCTCGTCACCGAGTCCGAAGTTGGCGCCACCGGGCGGCCAGGTCGACTTGGCCTTGACGAAGTCGGTGAGCGCACGGACGAAACCGGGGTTGTTGATCTCGGGCTTCATCGTGTCGACGTCGAAGAAGAACCCGGTCTTGACGTTGGGGTTCTTGGCGTACGCCGCGGCCCGGCTGATGAAGGCGGAGAACATCAGGTCGTCGCGCTTGGTCACCTCGGCGCTGCCGTAGTTCAGCTTGCCGCTGCCCGACCAGTCCTTGCCGCTGAAGAACTGGGCGATCTGCTGGTACTCCTCCCAGGTCTTGGGCACCTCCAGCGTCTTGCCGGTGGCCGCCTTGTACGCCGCCTGCCACTTGGGGCTGTCGATGATGTCCGAGCGCACCTTCAGGTAGTGCCGGTCACCGTCCACGGGGTACTGCACGACCTTGCCGTTCCAGGTCGCGACCTGCATGTAGGCCTTGGTGACGTCCTTCATCTGCGCGGTGTCGAGGTACTTCTGCGGCACCGGCGCAAGGTAGGGCGCCATGTCTCCGATCCACAGGGACGGGTAGAACATCACGTCGTACGCCGGCTGGCCGGCCTGCAAGGGGGTGAGGATCTTCTGGTACAGCTCGCCGAAGGGCACGTTGACGACGTCCACCTTGGCGCCGGTGAGCTCGGCGAACTGCTTGGCGTGCAGCTGTGTGGGCTCGCCCATCACCGGGACGGCGTGCGAGATGACCCTCAGGGTCCGCCCCGAGTAGTCCTTCTTGCTGATGGACTCGTAGCTGCACGGGCCGGGCACGTCCTTGACGGTGGTCGAGGGGTAGTTCGACCCGTACTTGGTGTAGCTGATGTCCGAGCCCGGGGCGAACTTCGCGGGCTTGTCGGGCTTGCTGGCGCCAGAACCACCGCCGCCGGCGCTGCAGGCGGTGACGGCGAGCGCGCTGACCGCCAGCGCCGCTGCCAGCTT
The DNA here is from genome assembly GCA_021848885.1 of Actinomycetes bacterium. Classification (GTDB taxonomy): domain Bacteria; phylum Actinomycetota; class Actinomycetes; order JAJZTN01; family JAJZTN01; genus JAJZTN01. The sequence continues at coordinate 11,333 of JAJZTN010000001.1, read as the reverse complement.
GGCTCTCCTGTGCTTGGTCATGTCGAGCCTCTCTTCGGGTTGTGAGCTGTTGGGGCGGCCTGTCAGGGGACCAAGATGGCCCGGCCGCGAACCCTGCCGTGGTCGAGGTCGTCCAGTGCCGACGCGAAGTCGGACAGGGCGTAAGTCTTGGTGTGCAGCGTCACCTTGTCCTGCGCGGCAAGCACCATGAGTTCGACGAGGTCGTTGTAGGACCCCACGAGGTTTCCGACGAAGTTGATCTCGGTGGAGATGATGTCGATGGTGGGCACGTTGATCCGCCCGCCGTATCCGATGACGTAGTAGTCCCCGGCCCGGCGCAGCATGGCGACGCCGTCCTCGACGGCCCCGCCCTCGCCGACGAAGTCGATGACGGCCTCGGCGCCGGTCCCGCCGGTGAGCTCCATGACGGCCTGGACCTGGTTGCCGTCGGCGAGCACGGTCTGCTCGGCGCCCAGCTCGGCCGCCAGGGCCAGCGCCTCGGCCGAGCGGTCGATGACGATCATCTGCGCCGGCGACAGTGCCCGCAGCACCTGCACGCCGATGTGGCCGAGACCCCCGGCTCCGATGACCACGGCCTTGTCCCCCGGCCGCAGCTTGCGCGCCGCCTTGGCGACCGCGTGGTACGCCGTCAGCCCCGCGTCGGCCAGCGCGGCGACGCCCGCGGGAGCCAGCGAGGGGTCCAGCTTGACCACCGAGCGGGCGCTGGTGCGCAGGTACTCGGCGTACCCTCCATCGCTGTCGATGCCGGGGAACGCGCTGTTGACGCAGTGGACGTCGTCCCCGGCCCGGCATGCCCGGCACAGGCCGCAGGTGGCCAGGGGGTGCAGGATCACCGGGTCGCCGACACCGACGTGGGTGACCGCCTCGCCGACCGCCTCGATCCAGCCGGCGTTCTCGTGCCCGAGCGTGTAGGGCAGCCTGACACCGGTCTTCTCCTGCCACTGGCCCTCGATGATGTGCAGGTCGGTGCGGCAGACCCCGGCCCCGCCGATCCGCACGATCACGTCGAGCGGGCCCTGGATGCTCGGGTCGGGCACGTCGACCAGGGTCGGGGGCGTCTCGTAGGCGCCTAGCTGAACGGCCTTCATTGCGAACTCCTCTCGGTGCCGGCGGCGCTCGACGAGGCGCGCGCCGGCCTTGCGGCTGCCTCGGGCAGAGCACAGCGCATGGAGAAGTTGGCGAACTGTCTCACTGTGAGTCGATTGCTGTTTCAATCTGAGACACCCGCGAAACCGCCGTGTAACCTGCGGTGCACTTGGTGGGCGCGGGGGCCCGGTGAGGGCCGTTGGTGCCCTCGGAAGGGAGTCGGCGTGCCCACGCGTGCTCTCGAGCTTGCCCGCGAGTGCTACCTGTCCGAGCAGAAGCGGGTCGACGGGAAGAAGCCCGCCGTCGTGCGGGAGATGGTCGTCGCGTCCTGGCAGCGCTCGATCGAGCACGCCGTCGACATGCGCCAGCTCAACGTCCCCTTCAAGCAGGTCCCCGACCCGGACGCCGCGCTGGTGCGCGCGGCGACGCCGATCATGGAAACCCTGCACGGGGCGCTCGCCAACGAGCCTGTGTCGCTCATGCTCACCGACAGGGAGGGCCTGGTCCTGGTCCGCAAGGTCTCCCACGCCGGGCTGACCTCACGGCTGAACCGCGTGCAGCTGGCCCCCGGCCACGTGTTCTCCGAGCGCTACGCCGGCACGAACGGCATCGGCACCTCGCTAGCCAGCGGTCAGGCCACCGTCATAAGCGGCACCGAGCACTACGTCGAGGATCTGCGCCCGCTGCACTGCGCGGCGGTGCCGATCCTGCACCCGACCCGGCGGGTCGTGCTCGGGGCGTTCAACCTGACCACGCCGGTCAGCCACAGCTCGGGTGGTATTGCGCTGGCCCTGACCCAGTCCACCGCGCAGCAGATCGAGCGCGAGCTGGCCCGGATCAGCTCCCAGCGCGAGTACAACCTTTTCGAGAGGTACATGCAGGCCTGCCGCTCGGTGCGCCAGGTGCCGGTGCTGGCCCTCAACGACGACGTCGTGATGATGAACGACAAGCTGCGCTCGACGATCGCCGGCCCCGACCAGGAGGCCCTGCTCGCGCACGCCCGCGAGTTCGCCGAGGACCCCGGCTTCGCGGGGACGCTCAGCGTCACCCTGCCCTCCGGGCGGGTCGTCGAGCTTCGAGCCACCACGAGCGAGCCGGACAACGACACCGGGGTCGTCTTCCAGGTGCGCCTGGTCGGGCCCCAGCGCGACAAGATGACCCACTCGGTGCGGACCACCCCGATCCCCCCCGGGGTGGTCGGGGGCGCACCGTCCTGGGTCAAGGCCGTCGCCGAGGTGCAGGCTGCCTACGCCGCCCGGGTCTGGACCGCCGTCCTGGGGGAAGCCGGCACCGGCAAGGCGCACCTGGTCACCGCCGTGCACCGGGCGGCCACCGGGCGCGCACCGATCCTGGTCGACCCGCCGGTCTCCGAGACCGTCCAGGCCGAGGACACCTGGCTGGCCGCCGTGGCCGAGGCGATGCGCGACCCGCACACGGTGCTGGTCCTGCGCGGCACGCACCTGCTCAGCCCCCGCCTGGCCCTGCTGCTCACCGAGGCCCTCGCCCGGATCGACCGGGACCGGGCGGCCCGGCTCTTCGTCACGATCCAGCAGCCCACACTCGGCCCAGACACCCTGCAAGCCCTGTGCGGTGCCGTCGTTCAGCTACCCCCGGTGCGCCACCGGGCTGAGGACATCACCGCCCTGGTGCGCCACTTCCTGCGCCGATACCGTCCCGCGGGGGACCTCAGCTGCTCCCCCGCCGCCATGCACCTGCTGCACCGCTGCCCCTGGCCGGAGAACATCCGCCAGGTCGAGACCGTCGTGCGCGCCCTGGCCCGCCGGCAGTCCCTGCGCGTCGTCGAGCCCGACGACCTGCCCCCCGAGTGCCGGGTCACCTCACGCGCCCCCCTGACCCCGATCGAGTCCGCCGAACGTGACACCATCCTGCGCGGCCTGCTCGAGCATGACGGCAACGTCTTCCAGGCCGCCAAGAACCTCGGCATCTCCCGCGCCACCATCTACCGCAAGATGCGCCGCTACGGCATCCACCCCACCACCCTGGGATGACGGAGGGGTCTGCGCGGGCGAACCCGTCCGGCTGCTTGGATGGCGCCGTGCCCACCACCGCGGGGCCGGCAGGCCCGCACCCGTCGCTGACCCAGGCCTCGGCGATGCCGGAATGGGAGCGACGCTTCCGCGCCGTACGCATGAGCCTGCCGGAGTGGGCCACCGAGGCCCCCGGGCGCTGCATCTACCTGTCCAACGCCTCTGGGCGCACTGAGGTCTACTCGTGGGACCGGAGCACCGGGGCACGGCGCCGGCTGACCGACCGGCCAGCCGGCACGTCCGAGGCGGCAATAAGCCCGGACGGGGCAAGCGTCTGGTGGTTCGACGACACCGACGGTGACGAGCTCGGGGTCTGGATGCGCCAGCCCTTCGACGCTGGGGTGGCCGAGCCGGCCGCCCCCGACGTCGCCGCCGGCTATCCGGCCGGGCTGGCTCTCGGCCCAGCTGGCCTGGCGGTCATCGGCCGCTCCGACGAGGCCGGCACGAGCATCCACCGGGTGGGCCCCGGCCACCCCGCGGTGACGCTCTACCGGCACGCCGAGGACGCTGGGGTGGCCGCGCTGTCCCGGGACGGGGAGCTTGTCGCCATCACTCACAGCGAGCACGGCGACTCCCGCCACCCGGCGCTTCGGGTGCTGCGGGTCGCCGACGGCGCGGCGGTGGCCGAGCTGTGGGACGGGCCGGGCCGCGGGGTGGAGCCAGTGGAGTTCGCGCCGGTGCCCGGTGACCCCCGGTTGCTCGTCCGGCACGAGCGGCGCGGCCGACCCGAGCTGCTCATGCTCGACGTGGCGACCGGTGAGCAGACCGAGCTGGTCATCGACCTGCCCGGCGAGGTGGTCGCCGAGTTCTACCCCGACGCCGCCGGCCTGCTGGTCACCCACGAGCACCAGGGGCGCGCCGAGCTGCACCGCCTGGACCTGGCCACCGGGCGGGTCGAGCCGCTGGGCACCCCAGCGGGGGTCGTGTCCGAGGCCACCGCCCGCCCGGACGGCACGGTGGAGTTCCGCTGGTCATCGGCCGCCTGGCCCCCGGTGCTGCTTGCCACCTCGGGTGAGACGCTGCTGGAGCCCGGAGGCGAGCCGGCTCCCCCCTCGGTGCCGGTCACCGATGCCTGGGTGCCCGGGCCTGGCGGCACCATCCACGCTCTTGTCGCGACACCGGCCGGCCCCGGCCCGCACCCGACGCTCTTCCTCGTGCACGGCGGGCCCACCTGGCACGACTGCGACGAGTTCTCCCCCACCGTGGCGGCCTGGGTGGACGCGGGGCTGGCCGTCGTACGGGTCAACTACCGCGGCTCGACCGGCTACGGCTCGGCCTGGCGGGACGCGAACGAGGCACGGGTCGGGCTGACCGAGCTGGAGGACCTCGCCGCGGTGCGGGCCTGGGCCGTCGAGTGCGGCCTGGCCGACTCGGACCGGTGCGTGCTGGCCGGCGGGTCCTGGGGCGGTTTCCTCACCCTGCTCGGCCTGGGCACCCAGCCCGAGCTGTGGGCGCTGGGCGTCGCGGCTGTCCCGGTCGCCGACTACGTGGCGGCCTACGAGGACGAGATGGAGAGCCTGCAGGCCTTCGACCGGGCCCTTTTCGGTGGCTCGCCCGAGCAGGTGCCCGACCGCTACCGGGAGTCCTCACCGCTCAGCTACGTCGATGCGGTGCGGGTGCCGGTGCTGGTGCTGGCCGGGGAGAACGACCCACGCTGCCCGATCCGCCAGATCGAGAACTACCTTGCCGCGTTGGCCCAGCGCGGCCAGGCGCACGAGGTGTACCGCTTCGACGCGGGGCACGGCTCACTCGTGGTGGACGAGCAGGTGCGCCAGATGCGCGCAGAGCTGGACTTCTGCGCCCGGCACCTGGCCGGTGTGCGCCGCATCGGCTGAAGCGCGCCCGGTGGCGCGCGGTGGCCCGAAGCGGTCTGGCCGAAGCGGTCTGGCCGACGCCGCTAGCGACCGGCCAGCTCCGCGGCGACCAGCTCAGCGATCTGCGCGGTGTTGAGCGCCGCGCCCTTGCGCAAGTTGTCGCCGCACACGAAGAGGTCCAGCGCGCGGGGCTCGTCAAGGGCCTGGCGGATCCGCCCCACCCAGGTCGGGTCGGTGCCCACCACGTCGGCCGGGGTCGGGAAGTCACCGACCGCAGGGTCGTCGAAGAGTACGACGCCAGGGGCGTCACGCAGGATCTCCTGGGCCGCGCCGGCCGACACCTCCCGCTCGAACACCGCGTGCACGGCCAGCGAGTGGGTCGTGATGACCGGCACCCGCACACAGGTCGCCGAGACCCGCAGCTTGGGCAGTCCGAGGATCTTGCGCGACTCGTTGCGGACCTTGAGCTCCTCGCTGGACCAGCCGTCCTCCTTGAGCGAGCCGGCCCAGGGCACCACGTTGAGAGCCAGCGGGGCCGGGAACGGACCGAAGTCGCCCACCACCTGGCGCACGTCCCCGGCACGGGTGCCCAGCTCCCGGTTGCCGGCCACCTTCGCCAGCTGCTCGCGCAACGTGTCGATGCCGGCCTGCCCTGCCCCGGAAGCGGCCTGGTAGGAGGCCACGACGAGCTCGGCCAGGCCGAACTCCGCATGCAGCGCCCCGATCGCCACGATCATCGACAGCGTGGTGCAGTTCGGGTTGCTGATGATCCCCTTCGGGCGCACCCGGGCGGCGTGCGGGTTGACCTCGGGCACAACGAGCGGCACCTCGGGGTCCATCCGGAACGCCCCGGAGTTGTCCACAGCAACCGCGCCGTGCGCCGCCGCCACCGGCGCCCAGGTCGCCGAGACCTCGTCGGGCACGTCGAACATCGCCACGTCGACCCCGTCGAAGACCTCCTCGGCCAGGGCGAGGACCTCGATCTCCTGCCCACGTACGACGAGGCAGCGCCCGGCGGAACGAGCCGAGGCGACCAGGCGGATCTCACCCCAGACGTCCTCCCGGGTGGACAGCAGGTCGAGCATGACCGTGCCGACGGCACCGGTGGCCCCGACCACGGCCAAGGTCGGCTTGCTGCTCATCAGCGCCCCGTCCCCGCGTAGACGACCGCTGCGCCGTCGGGGTCGTCCAGCTCGAAGGCGCGGTGCACGGAGGCGACCGCCGTGTCCACGTCGTCCTGGTCCACGACGACAGAGATCCGGATCTCCGAGGTCGAGATCATCTCGATGTTGACACCGGCATCGGCCAGCGCCGCGAAGAACTTCGCCGAAACCCCGGGGTTGGAGCGCATCCCGGCCCCGACGAGGGAGACCTTGCCGATCCGGTCGTCGTAGCGCAGTGACTCGAAGCCGACCTCGGGCTGGATCCGCTCGAGCGCCTTCAGCGCCGCCTGGCCATCGCTCTTGGGCAGCGTGAAGGAGATGTCGGTGCGCCCGGTCGCCGCGGCCGAGACGTTCTGCACGATCATGTCGATGTTGATCTCCGCCCCGGAGACCGCGGTGAAGATCCGCGCCGCCTCGCCCACCTTGTCCGGCACGCCGACCACCGTGACCTTGGCCTCGCTGCGGTCGTGCGCAACCCCGGAGATGATGGCCTGCTCCATGTCCTGCCCGCCTTCCGTCTCGGTTGTCCCGGGCTGGTTCTCGGTGACCCAGGTTCCCTCGGCCTGCGAGAACGAGGACCGCACGTGGATCGGCATCCCGTAGCGGCGGGCGTACTCCACGCAACGCAGGTGCAGCACCTTGGCCCCCGAGGCCGCCATCTCCAGCATCTCCTCGTAGCTGATGCGGGGGATCCGCCGCGCCGTGGGCACGATCCGTGGGTCGGCGGTGAACACCCCGTCGACATCGGTGTAGATCTCGCACACCTGCGCACCTAGCGCCGCAGCCAGGGCGACCGCCGTGGTGTCCGAGCCGCCGCGGCCCAGCGTGGTGATGTCCTTGGTGCTCTGCGAGACCCCCTGGAACCCGGCCACGATGGCGATCGCCCCGGCGTCCAGCGCCCCACGGATCCGGCCAGGGGTCACGTCGATTATGCGGGCCCGCCCGTGCGCAGAGTCGGTGATCACCCCGGCCTGGCTTCCGGTGAACGAGCGCGCCTCGTGCCCGAGGTTGGCAATGGCCATCGCGACCAGCGCCATCGAGATCCGCTCGCCCGCGGTGAGCAGCATGTCCAGCTCGCGCCCCGGCGGCAGCGGGGCCACCTTCTCGGCCAGCTCGATGAGCTCGTCGGTGGTGTCCCCCATCGCGGAGACCACGACGACCACCTCGTGCCCGGCCCTGCGGGTGGCCACGATGCGCTGGGCGACCTGCTTGATCGACTCAGCGTCGGCGACCGAGGACCCGCCGTACTTCTGCACGACCAGGCTCACTGGTGCCTCATGCTCCTCGACCGACGCCACAACGAGCAGGGAGTCTAACTGACCTGCCGAAGCCCCCCGAGCCTGTGCCTGCCGGGCAGCCTCGCACCGTAGGGTGGCCTCGTGCCGTTCCGATCGCGCGGGGCCCGCTACGCGCACGGTGGGCTGCTGCTGGCGGCCACCGCCCTGCTGGCCGGCTGCGCCAGCTCCCCGGCCCAGCCCCCGGCGACCTCCGCCGTCCCGTCATCGCCCAGCCCCGCCGCACCGACCAGCCCGTCGGCCACCGCGGCGTCCGGTCCCCTTGCCGACCTCGCCCGGCTGGCCAGGCTCGGCGCTGGCGCCAGCTGGACCGGGACCTTCGCCTTCACCCCGAGCAACCCCTCGACGCCACCCTCGACGGTGCGGATCTACAAGCAGGGCGGCCAGTACCGCATCGACATCGTCTCGGCCAGTGCCACCACGCTGTTCATGACCACCCCGAAGGGCTACGTCTCCTGCCAGCTGGGCAGCACCTCGCGCATCTGTCTGCTGGTCGGGCCACTGGACCACCCGATCCCCAACGTGTTCGACCCTGGGTTGCAGCGCATCATCACAACCGACCTGACCGGCCTGGCCGCCGCGCCGCCGGAGGTGACGGTGCACGCCTCTGGCTCGATGGCGCAGGAGCCGGGGCTGCCCACGGCGGCGTGCTTCCAGGTCTCCGGCGGCACGGTCGACCCGGGCGGCTACTGCCTCAGCGACGCCGGTGTCCCCCGGCTGCTCACCTACCCGACCGGCACGCTGGCTCTGACAAGCCTGTCCGGGCCACCGGGTGCGCAGGTCTTCACCCCGCCGGTCTCCCCCACCCCGGTGCCGACGGCATGAGCCCGGCGCCGGGGGTGCGCCGGTCTCACCGCCCGGGCGCCTCGGTCACGCCGTCGTTGGCCGCCACCGCGGTCTCGGCCAGCAGCTGGTCCTCGGCCAGGGCGACCTCGTCGACCGGCGCGGTGCCGTCCAGCCGGGAGTGCGACACGACCGCGATCAGCGCGCGCAGCACCGAGCCGGCCGTGGCCCCCCAGTCGGACAGGTAGGAGAACTGCCACCACCACAGCGCTTCGTCGGTGCGGCCCTCGCGGAAGTGCACCAGGCCGTGCGCGAGGTCGGTGGTGATGCCGGCGATGTCGTCGGACAACCGCATCACGACGACCTCGGCAGGGGTGTCGTAGGGGTCGAAGACCTCGGTGTACTCGTCGATCGGCTCGAGCAGGTTGGCCAGCGAGGCACGCAGCCCGTCGACGTCGGGGTCGCTGCCCGCGTCAGGCTCGAAGCGTTCCACCGGGATGACGTCGGAGATGGCTCCGAGCCGGCCACCGGCCAGCATGAGCTGGGAGACCTCCAGCAGCAGCATCGACACAGCGGTCTCGGGGCTCTGCCCGGCGGCGATCTCCCGGACGGCGAGCACGAAGCTCTCCACCTGATCGGCGATCTCGGCGCTGAAGTCACTCAGGTCCTCGGCCTGGGCCTGCGCCGGTGTGTCGTGCTCAGACATCGATCAGTCGCCTCCCTTCGAACGCGCGGCCGAGCGTGACCTCGTCGGCGTACTCGAGATCACCGCCGACCGGCAGGCCACTGGCCAGCCGGGTCACGGTCAGGCCCATCGGCTTGACCAGCCGTGCCAGGTAGGTCGCGGTGGCCTCGCCCTCGAGGTTGGGGTCGGTGGCCAGGATGAGCTCGGTCACGACCCCGTCGGCAAGCCTGGTCATCAGCTCGCGCACCCGCAGGTCATCGGGTCCGACGCCCTCGATCGGGCTGATCGCCCCGCCGAGCACGTGGTAGCGGCCCCGGAACTCCCGGGTCCGCTCGATCGCCACGACGTCCTTGGGCTCCTCCACCACGCACAGCACGGTGACGTCACGGCGCGGGTCGCGACAGATCCGGCACTCCTCGTCCTGGGCGACGTTGCCGCAGACCCGGCAGAAGTGCACCCGCTCCTTGACCTCGGTGATCGCGGCAACCAGCCGGCGGACGTCGGCCGGGTCGGCGGCCAGCAGGTGGAACGCGATCCGCTGGGCACCCTTGGGTCCCACCCCGGGCAGCCGGCCGAGCTCGTCGATGAGGTCCTGGACCACTCCCTCGTACATGACGGCCTAGCCCCCCATGCCGGTGTCGCCGGTGCCCGGGCCGGCGACGCCCGCCCGCACCTGCCGGGGCCGGGCGAGCCGCCCGGGCAGAACCGGCTCAGCGCTGTCGAGCACCAGGACTCCTCGGCTACACGCCCGCACGGCGGGCGTATCGGACGTGGCCGGTCCGCCGACCGGCTGGCTCCGAGCCTACGTGCTGGCCCGGTCCACGGCGTGCAGTCAGCCCTCGTCGTACTCCTGGATCACCTGGGCACCCAGCTCGCGGGCCAGCAGCTCGGCCCCGGTCAGGTCGGCCTCGACGTCGGGATCGGTTGGTGAGACCTCGTCGACCCCGCTCACCGCCCCCACCGGCGGCTCCGGGCCGGTGCCGGTCGGGCCGGTGCCGGTCGGGCCGGTTGCTTGCGGGCCGGTGCCGGTCGGGTCGGTGCTGGGCGGGCCGGTTGCGTGAGGGTCGGTCGCGTGCGGGCCGGTGCCGGCCGCCGCGGCGCCCTCGGCCGGCCGCGAGCCCCGCGGGATGCGACGGCCCGGCGTGCCGGTGCCACCTGGCCCGGTGGTCCCGGTCCGGCCGGGCCCCACCGATGCGTCCACCGAGGGGTCCACGACGGCCTCGACCCGCCAGTCGACGCCCAGCACGTCGATGCACGCCTGTCGGAGGATCTCCGGGCTGCCACCACGGGCGAAGGAGTCCCGCGCACCCGCGTTGATCATGCCCAGCACCAGGCTGTCGCCGGTCACCGAGAGCACCTGGGCGTTGTGCATGAGCAGGGTCCAGGTGAGCCGCTTCATCGACTTGACCCGGTCGAGCACGTCCGGCCACAGCCGTCGTACGCCGGCGAGGTCCAGCCCACCCGGCGCGGTCGGCGCGGTCGGCGCGGTCGGCGCGGTCGGCGCGGGTGGGTCGGCCGGCGCGGTCGGCGCGGTCGCGGTGTCGCCCGCCTGAGCCTCCCCGGCGGGCTCCGCGGGTGCGACCGGTGCCGCGGGCTCCGCGGGTGCGACCGGTGCCGCGGGCTCCGCGGGTGCGACCGGTGCCGCCGGTGCCGCCGGTGCGACCGGTGCCGCCGGTGCCGCCGGTGCGCTGGCCCCGCCGGCGTCGGTGGCGAGGCCGACGCGCCGCTCCAGCCGGTCCAGCCGGGCCTGCAGGCTGCGGGTGTCGTCGTAGGCACCGGGCAGCAGGATGCGCGCACATATCAGCTCGAGCTGCAGCCGCGGGGCCATCGTGCCGCGCATCTCGGTCAGCCCCGAGTTGACCAGATCAGCGGCCCGCGACAGCGCGCTCGGGCCGAACCGGGCGGCCTGCCCGCGCATCCGGTCGAGCCGATCCGGCGACGCCTCGCCAATGATCACCCCCGCGGCGTCGGGCACCGCGTCGATGACGATGAGATCGCGGAAGCGCTCGAGCAGGTCCTCGGCGAAGCGCCGCGGGTTGTGCCCGGCCTCGATGACCCGATCGAGGATGCGGAAGACCTCGGCTCCGTCCGTCGCGGCCAGGGCGTCGACGATGTCATCGAGCAGGGCGGCGTCGGTGAACCCGAGAAGGCCGGTGGCGAGCTGGTAGGTGACCCCCTCCTGCCCAGCCCCGGCGAGCAGCTGGTCGAGGATCGACAGGGAGTCACGCACCGACCCGCCACCAGCCCGCACCACCAGCGGCAGCACGGTGCGCTCGACCGCGACACCCTCCGCGTCGCACACCCCGCTGAGGTACTCCGACAGCGGCTTGGGGGGCACCAGGCGGAACGGGTAGTGGTGCGTGCGCGACCGGATCGTGCCAATGACCTTCTCCGGCTCGGTCGTGGCGAAGATGAACTTCAGGTGCGGCGGCGGCTCCTCGACGATCTTGAGCAGCGCG
>JAJZTN010000061.1 GCA_021848885.1 Actinomycetes bacterium | reverse complement strand
TCCGATCTCCGGTGCCCCACGTGCATGTGGCACTCATCACCAACACCGCGCCGTGGACCTATCTGGGCGGGCGCTCGGTCAATCCCAGCCCGCACGCCTCCTTCGACACCGGCATCGACGTCTTCGCCCTGACCCGGCTCCGCGTGCTGCCCACCCTGCGGCACGTGCGGCACATGATCTCGGGGGCAGACACCCCACCGGCTGGGCGAGGGGTGCTGAACTGGCACGACCTGCCCGGGCTGAACGTGCGGGCCGAGTGCCCGTTGCCCTTCCAGGTCGACGGCGAGCCAGCCGGGGTGCGCACCGCGGTCACCATCACCTGCGTCCCGGCCGCCCTGGAGGTGCTGGCCTGACTGCCCGGCCCCCGCACGGTCGGGCCGGGAACACCAGCACGGACCGCCTCGTTGTCCCCTGCTGTGACCAGTTCCGCAGCGGCAATGGCAAAGGTCGCGTCAAATGCGCTTGCGCAGGCCAGCCGAGTTTGTCACGCTCATGTCACGGGCCGTTCGTCGTCCAACGATTCTGCGCGCCTTCCAGCGGTTCGCCGGTGTGAGCCGCTCGGCGGACGTCCCGGTTCGTGAAAGACTTCACAAGCAGTTCCGAACGAGGCAGCATGGACCGATCCGTGCTGCGTAGAGGTGACGAGGAGACAAGCGCATGGACTGGCGCCATCGTGCCGCCTGCCGTGACGAGGACCCTGAGCTGTTCTTCCCGATCGGCAACACCGGCCCCGCCCTGCTGCAGATCGAGGAGGCCAAAGCGGTCTGCCGGCGGTGCGAGGTGGTCGACACCTGCCTGAAATGGGCGCTGGAGTCCGGGCAGGACGCCGGCGTCTGGGGCGGGTTGTCCGAGGACGAGCGCCGAGCTCTCAAGCGCCGCAACGCCCGCAACCGGGCCCGCACGGCCTAGCTGGCAGGTTCTCCGACGCCCCGGGGCCGCTGGCCCCGGGGCGTCGCCATGACCGGCTCACCCGGCCGGCACCCCCGGCACCGGCACGCACACCCGAGCCACAGTCCCCCCACCGGGCCGATCGAGCAGGTGCAGGCTGCCGCGCAGCTCGTGCTCGACGAGGGCGCGCACGATCTGCAGCCCCAGGCTGGCCCCAGACACCGGGTCGAACCCCTCGGGCAGTCCTGCACCGTCGTCGAGGACCTCGATGCTGAGCCGATCCCCCTCACGGGTGGCCCGGACGCCGACCCGCCCACCCCGCCCGGCCAGGCCGTGCTCCACGGCGTTGTGCAGCAGCTCGCTCAACGCCAGCGCCAGCGGTGTCGCCAGCTCGCCCGGGACCAGGCCGATGCTGGCCTCGCGGGCGCCGACCACCGCTGCCGAACCCGGGGTCTCGGCGGCCATGGCCAGCAGCCGGTCGACGATCTCGTCGAAGTCGGCCGTCTCCTCCAGGGTCCGCGACAGCGTCTCGTGCACCAGGGCGATCGAGGCGACGCGACGGACCGCCTCGGCCAGGGCCTCGCGTGCGGCCGGCTCGGTCAGCCTCCTGGCCTGCAGCCGCAGCAGCGCGGCGACGGTCTGCAGGTTGTTCTTCACCCGGTGGTGGATCTCCCGGATCGTGGCGTCCTTGGTCAGCAGCTCGTGCTCGCTGCGTCGGATCTCGGTGACGTCGCGCACCAGCACGAGTGCCCCCACCCGCTCACCGTCGCGCTCCAGCGGCATGATCCGCAGGCTCAGCGCGGCATCGGAGCCCTCCACCTCGACTCGCCGCGCGGCCCGCCCACCGAGCACGACGGTCAGCCCCTCGTCCAGCGGCGCCCGGTTGAGCGCCAGCTCACGGGTGGTCCGGCCCAGGTGAGCGCCCACCAGGTCGGTGGCCAGACCCATCCGTCGGTACGCCGAGACGGCGTTGGGGCTGGCATAGCCGACCACGCCGTCGGGGTCCAGCCGGATCAGCCCGTCACCAACCCGAGGGGCGCCCCGGCGGCCCATCGTCGTACCGGGGAAAGGGAAGCGGCCATCGGCCATCATCCGGGCCAGGTCGTCGGCGCACTGCAGGTAGGTCAGCTCCAGCCGGCTCGGCGTGCGCACCGCGGCGAGGTTGGTGTGCCGGGCCACCACGGCGATGATCCGTCCGCCGAAGCTGATCGGGATGGTCTCCTCGCGCACCGGCACGTCATCGCGCCACTCCGGGTCCCGCTCCCGGCAGATGCGGCCCTCGGCCAGCGCCCGGTCCAGCTGCGGGCGCCGGCCCCCCGGCACAACCACGCCGACCAGGTCGTCGTGCAGGGCGGTCGGCCCGGTGGCGGGACGCATCTGTGCGACCGCGACGAAACCGGCGACCGGCCAGGTGGGCACCCACAGCACCAGGTCGGCGAAGGACAGGTCGGCCAGCAGCTGCCAGTCCCTGGTGAGCTCGTGCAGCCGCAGCCGCTCGGTGTCGCTGAGCGCGGTGCGCGAGCGGACCAGGTCGTCGAGCGTGGACACCCCGGCAGCGTAGGACAGCCCGGCCCCGGTCCTAGGCTTCCGCCATGATCACCACTTCCGGTAGCGCGTGGCTCCTGCTGAGCGTGGCCATCGCCGCGGAGGTGCTGGCCACCAGCCTGCTCAAGGCGGCCAGCCAGCACCCTCGTGCCTGGATCGTCGGGGTGGTGGCGCTGGGCTACCTGGTCGGATTCCTCGCCCTTGCCCTGGCACTGCGCGCCGGGATGTCGGTCGGGGTCGCCTACGCGATCTGGTCCGCGGTCGGCACCGCGGCGATCGCGGTGATCGGCGTAGTCGTCTATCGCGAGCCGGCCACTGTGGGCAAGGCCGGTTTCATTGCCCTGATCATCGCCGGGGTCGTCGGGCTGGAGCTGACCAGCCGGCACGGCTGACCCCAGGAAGCCACGGGCCCGGTCAGCCGCTCGCGAGCACCATCGCGCGGAAGGTGCGAAGCGCCACCGAGAGGGTGGCCAGGTCGGAGGTCTCGCCCTCGTCGATCTCGGTGAGCACCCGGCTGGCCCGCGTCAACGCCTCGGCGTTGAGCTCGCTCCACGCCGCGATCCGCTGCTGCACCCCGGCCTCGGCCGGGGTCAGCCTGAGCACCTCGGAGGTGAGCGCGGACAGTGCGGCGTACAGGTCGTAGCGCAACGCCGAGCGGGCCAGCACCTGCCAGCGGTCATCCCGTGGCAGCCCGCTGATCCGGGTCAGGAACCGGTCCACGGCGAAGTGGTCGGACAGTGCGTAGTAGAGCGCGGCAACCTCGCCGGCCGGGCGCTGCTCCCGGCCGGCGATCTCGACAACGTCGAGGAGCGAGAAGGAGTCCAGCAGCGCGGCGGTGCGCACGGCGAGCTCCTGCGGTGCCCCCAGCTCGGTCAGCTTGGCGGTGCGAGCGGCCAACCGCTCCTGCTCCCGCCCGCACAGCAGCTCGGGCACCCGCGGGGCGAGCGCGCCGACCTCGGCGGCGAAACGGTCGATCTCGACCTCGACGTCGATGAGGCCACGGCGGGCCTGCAGCAGCCATCGGGTGGCCCGGTCGAGCAGCCGCCGAGCCTCCAGGTACATCGCGGTCTGGGCCGGCACCGGGATCTTGTTGTCTCCCTCGGCGACCGCGGCCCAGAACGCGCCGAGGCCGAAGACCTTGCGCGCCACCGTGTAGGCGCAGGTGATCTGCGCCGCGGAGGCACCGACCTCCTCCTCGGCCCTGAAGGCGAAGGAGATCCCGCCCCGGTTGACCATGTCGTTGACCACCGAGGTGGTGATGATCTCCCGGCGCAGCGGGTGCTCGGCCAGCCGATCGGCGAAGCGCTCGGCGAGCTCCGGCGGGAAGTAGCCGACCAGGGCGCGGTGGAACCAGGACTGGTCGGGCAGGTCCGAGGCCAGCAGCACCTCGGTGAGGCTGAGCTTGGCATAGGCGACCAGCACGCTGAACTCCGGCGAGGTCAGCCCTGTGCCAGCGGCAGCCCGGGCGTCCATCTCCGCGTCGCTGGGCAGGAACTCCAGCGCCCGGTCCAGGTCCCCGCGCTCCTCCAGGGCGTGGATGAGCCGTCGGTGCACACCGAGCATGACCGCGGTCTGCCCGCGCGCGTTGCCCAGCAGGACGTTCTGCTCGTAGTTGTCCCGCAGCACCAGCGCGGCGACCTCGTCGGTCATCGAGGCGAGCAGCTGGTTGCGCTGCTTGACGGTCAGGTCCCCGTCGGCGACCACCCGGTCGAGCAGGATCTTGATGTTCACCTCGTGGTCGGAGGTGTCCACCCCGGCGGAGTTGTCTATCGCGTCGGTGTTGACCCGGCCACCCGCCAGGGCGTACTCGATCCGGCCCAGCTGGGTCAGGCCCAGGTTGCCGCCCTCGCCGACCACCTTGGCGCGGAGCTGGTTGCCGTCCACCCGGATGGCGTCGTTGGCCTTGTCTCCCACCTCGGCGTGGCTCTGCGTGGAGGACTTGACGTAGGTGCCGATCCCACCGTTCCAGAACAGGTCGACCGGGGCGAGCAGGATGGCGCGCATGAGCTCTGCCGGGGCGAGCCTGCTGACCCCGTCGGGCAGCCCGAGCGCGGCCCGCACCTGCGCGGAGACCGGCACCGACTTGGCGCTGCGCGGGAACACCCCACCGCCGGCGGAGATCAGCGAGGCGTCGTAGTCGGCCCAGCTGGAGCGGGGCAGGGCGAAAAGGCGGCGGCGCTCGGCATAGGAGAGGGCCGGGTCAGGGTCGGGGTCGAGGAAGATGTGCCGGTGGTCGAAGGCGGCCACCAGCCGGATCTTCTCCGACAGCAGCATCCCGTTGCCGAAGACGTCGCCGGACATGTCACCGATGCCAACCACGGTGAACGGCTGGGTCTGGATGTCCACGCCGAGCTCACGGAAGTGCCGCTTGACCGACTCCCAGGCACCGCGGGCGGTTATGCCCATGGCCTTGTGGTCAAAACCGGCCGAGCCACCGGAGGCGAAGGCGTCACCGAGCCAGAACCCGTAGTCGGCGGCCACGGCGTTGGCGATGTCGGAGAACGTCGCGGTGCCCTTGTCGGCGGCGACCACGAGATAGGTGTCCTCGCCGTCGTGGCGCACAACCTGCGGTGGCGGCACGATCCGGTTCTGCCCCTCGACCCGGACGAGGTTGTCGGTCACGTCGAGCAGGCCGCGGATGAGGGTCTGGTAGCAGGCCACCCCCTCGGCCAGCACGGCCTCCCGCTCGCCGGATTCCGGGGGACGCTTGACCACGAAGCCACCCTTGGCCCCGGTCGGCACGATGACGGCGTTCTTCACCGTCTGTGCCTTGACCAGGCCGAGGATCTCGGTCCGGAAGTCCTCCCGGCGCTCGCTCCAGCGCAACCCGCCGCGCGCCACCGCACCGAAGCGCAGGTGCACGCCCTCCACGCGCGGGGAGTAGACCCAGATCTCGTGCCGGGGCCGCGGGGCAGGCAGCTCAGGGATCTGGTGCGGGTCGAGCTTGAAGGACAGGTAGCCCTTGGGGGACCCGCTCGGGTCGAGCTGGAAGGCGTTGGTGCGCACCGTGGCCATGATCAGGGAAAGGACGGTGCGCAGGATGCGGTCCTGGTCCAGGCTGGCCACCTCGTCGAGGGCGGCCCGCACCTCCTCGGCCAGGCCGTCGACGAGCTCCTGGCGCCGCTGCGGGTCGCCGGCCAGCGTCGGGTCGAAGCGCCCCTCGAACAGCCGCACCAGACCACGGGTCACCGCGAGGTTGCCCAGCAGGCACTGCTGGATGTAGTCCTGGCTGAACGGTGTGCCGGCCTGGCGCATGTACTTGGCGTAGGCCCGCACGACCGCAACCTGCCGCCAGGTCAGCCCGGCGGCCAGCACGAGGGCGTTGAGCCCGTCGGACTCCGCCTCGCCGCGCCACACCGCGGCGAAGGCCTCCTGGAAGAGCGGCTTGACCGACTCGTCGGGGGTCAGCGGGGTCGGGGTGTAGCGCAGTCCGAAGTCATAGACCCAGTGGGTGCGACCGCCGAGGGAGTCGACGGCGTACGGGCGCTCGTCGACCACCTCGACACCGAGGTGCTGCAGCACCGGCAGGACGGCGGTCAGCGAGACCGGGGCGCTGCGGTAGAGCTTGAACCGCCGCTCCCCCGCCCCGGCGCCGACCGGCTCGTAGAAGCTCATCCGGATGTCCTCGCCGCTGAGCTCCTCCAGCTGGACCAGGTCGGCCACGGCGATCCGGGCCGGGAAGTCCTCCTTGTAGGCCTCCGGGAACGCCTGGCCGTAGACCTTGCCAAGCGCGGCGGCGCGCTCCTCGCCGAGCTGGGCCACCAGCGCCTCGGCGAAGTCGTCACCCCAGGACCGGGTGACCTGGGTCAACCGGCTCTCCAGCTCGGCCGGGTCGACATCGGGCAGCTGGACACCTGAGGGCATCCGCACGACGAAGTGCAGCCGGGCCAGCACCGACTCGGTGACCCGGGCGGTGTAGTCGACGCTGGCGGCCCCGAAGCTGTCCTGCAGCAGGGCCATCATCCGCTCGCGCACCGCCGTGGTGTAGCGGTCCCGGGGCAGGTAGACCAGGCAGGAGATGAACCGGGCGTACTCGTCGCGGCGCAGGAACAGCCGCAGCCGGCGCCGCTCGGCCAGGTGCAGCACCGCCATGACGGTGGGGTAGAGCTGCTCGACCGAGACCTGGAAGAGCTCGTCGCGCGGGAAGGTCTCGAGGATCTCGACGATGTCCTTGCCGGAGTGGCTGGTCGAGGAGAAGCCGGACAGCGCCAGCACCTCAGCCACCTTGCGGCGCACCACCGGGATGTGCGCGACGCTCTCGGTGTAGGCGGTGGAGGTGAACAGGCCGAGGAAGCGGCGCTCGCCGGTCACCGCACCGTCGGCGTCGAAGGTCTTGATCCCGACGTAGTCCAGGTAGGAGGGCCGGTGCACGGTGGCCCGGGAGTTCGCCTTGGTGAGGATGAGCAGCCGGCGCTGCCGGGCCCGGGCGCGCACCTCGGGAGGCAGCTTGGCGAAGCTGGCCGAGACGTCCTGGTCTGATCGCAGGATGCCCAGCCCCGTCCCTGGAACCGCACGCAGCACGTCCTCGCCCTCGACCACGTCCAGGACGTACTCGCGGTAGCCGAGGAAGGTGAAATGGTCCCCCGCCAGCCAGTGCAGCAGCTCCTGCGCCTCGGCGACCTCGCTGACCTCCAGCCCGGCCGGCGGCGCCTCGCCCAGCTCGGCGGCCAGCCGGATGGCCGCCTCGCGCATCTTCGGCCAGTCCTCGACCGACTCGCGTACGTCGCGCAGCACCCTCTGCAGGTTCGCGGAGATGTCCGCCAACCCCGCGGGGTCGGTCTCACGGTCCACCTCCAGATGCATCCAGGACTCCACGACGGTGTCCGGGGTGGGCTCAGCCCCCGCCGAGAGCACCTCCAGCAGCTCGCCGGTGATGTCGCGGCGCACCCGCACCTGGGGGTGGATCACCAGGTGGATGCCACGGCCCAGCCGGGTCAGCTCGGCGCTGACCGAGTCGACCAGGAACGGCATGTCGTCGGCGACCACCTCGACCACGGTGTGCGCGCAGGACCAGCCGTGCTCCTCAAGGGTCGGGGAGAAGACCCGCAACGCGGTGGTGCCCTGCGGTCGCCGGGCCGCCAGCTGGCGGTGCGAGAAGGCCGCGCCGACGACGTCGGCCGGGTCGCGCTCGAGCATGTCCTCGACCGCGACATGTCGGTAGTAGGCGCGCAGGAAGGCCCGGATGCCCTCGACCTGGTCGCGGTGCTCGGCCCCGCCGTAGGTGTCCGCCCGCGAGCTGACCGCCAGGGCGCAGGCTCGGGCCCACAGATCCTCCAGGGCTGCGGTGGTGGTGTCCTCGGTCGTGTCCTCCACCGCCGTACGCCGTTCCCCCACGTAGCCACCCGGGCCGCCCGGGCCGCTCGTGCCGGTCATGCTGACCATGGTGCGTCCACACCCCGCCTCGACCGTGTCGCACGCCGTTGTACGACGACTCGACCCTACCGACCCGGACCCGACCCGAGCCGGCGGCTCACCCGTCGGCCCCCGGGCAGGCGGCCGGGGTGGCCGATCCGACCGGGGTGGCCGATCCGACCGGGGTGGCCGATCCGACCGGGGTGGTCGATCCGACCGGGGTGGGCCATGATGCCAGCGCCGGCTCCCCCCACCCGAAGGCTGCTGCCATGAACCTGAGCGAGATGATCTCCTTCCCCGCCGAGCCGGACCAGGTCGCCGAGCTGCTGGCCGACCCCGAGTTCGTCCGGGCGCGCTGCGCGGCCACCGGCTCGCTGGACTCCGAGGTGGACGTCTCCCACGAGGACTCCGGCGGTTTCACCGTCACCACGACGCGAACCTTCCCGACCGACAGCTTCCCCGCCTTCGCCCGCAGCGCGGTCGGCGACCGGCTCACCGTCCGCCAGGAGGACCGCTGGGAGCCGGCCGGGGACGGCGTCTGGACCGGGCACACCACGGTGAGCACCGTCGGCGTCCCGGCCCGCGTGGAGGCCCGTTTGCGGCTGGCCGCGGGGGTCGGCGGCGCCACCCAGACCATCGAGGGGCAGATAAGCGCCTCGATCCCGTTCCTGGGCGGCAAGATCGAGGAGATGGTGCACGAGCAGGTCACCGAGGCCCTCGAGGTGGAGCGCCGGCTGGCCGGGGAGTGGCTGACCCGCTGAGCCGGGCCGCGGGCCGGCTCAGGCCATGTGCGGGTAGAGGTGCTCGGTGGGTGGCACGAAGGTCTCCTTGATCGCGCGCGTGGAGGTCCAGCGCAGCAGGTTCTGCGCCGAGCCGGCCTTGTCGTTGGTCCCGCTGGCCCGGCCACCCCCGAAAGGCTGCTGGCCGACGACCGCACCGGTCGGCTTGTCGTTGACATAGAAGTTGCCGGCGGCGAAACGCAGCCTCTCGGTTGCCGCGGCGATCGCGTGACGGTCCTGCGCGATGACCGAGCCGGTCAGCGCGTACGGCGCAACCGACTCCATCTGGGTCAGCATCGCGTCGTAGTCGGCGTCGGCGTAGACGTGCACGGCCAGGATCGGCCCGAAGTACTCGGTGGTGAACACCTCGTCGGTGGGGTCGGAGCACTCCAGCACGGTGGGGCGGACGAAGTAGCCGACCGAGTCGTCGTAACTGCCCCCGGCAAGCACTTTCACCGTGCTGGTCTGGCGGGCACGCTCGATGGCCGCCGCATGCTTGGCGAAGGCCCGGGCGTCGATGACCGCGCCCACGAAGTTGGACAGGTCGCCGACATCCCCCATCGGCAGCGACTCGGTCACGGCGAGGAAGTCCTCGCGCATCCGGCTCCACAGCGATCGGGGCAGGTAGGCCCGCGAGGCGGCGGAGCACTTCTGCCCCTGCAGCTCGAAGGCGCCGCGCACCAGGGCGGTCCGGGCCACGTCGGGGTCAGCCGAGGGGTGGGCGACGATGAAGTCCTTTCCACCGGTCTCCCCGACCAACCGGGGGTAGCTGCGGTAGCCGGCGATGTTGTCCCCCACGGTGCGCCACAGCCGCTGGAAGGTCGCCGTCGACCCGGTGAAGTGGATGCCGGCAAGGTCCGGGGCGCTCAGGGCGACCTCGGACACCTCGATCCCGTCGCCGGGCAGCATGTTGATCACCCCGGGAGGCAACCCGGCGGCCTCCAGCAGCCGCATTGTGACGTGGGCGGCGAGCTGCTGGGTCGGCGCCGGCTTCCACAGCACGACGTTGCCCATGAGTGCCGGCGCGGTCGGCAGGTTGGCGGCTATCGAGGTGAAGTTGAACGGCGTGACGGCGTAGACGAAGCCCTCCAGCGGGCGGTGGTCCAGCCGGTTCCACACCCCCGGGGAGTTGGCCATCGGCTGGTCGGCCAGGATCTGGCGACCGAAGGCGACGTTGAAGCGCCAGAAGTCGATGAGCTCGCAGGCTGCGTCGATCTCGGCCTGCACGACGGTCTTGGACTGGCCGAGCATGGTGGCGGCGTTGAGCGCGTCCCGCCACGGCCCGGCGGCCAGCTCGGCGGCCTTGAGCAGCACGGCTGCGCGGTCGGAGAAGCTCAGCTCCCGCCAGGCCGGTGCGGCCTGGCGGGCCGCGGCCAGCGCGTCGCGGGCGTCGGCCTGGGTGCTGTTGTGCATGACGCCGAGCAGCTGGGCGTGCGCATGCGGGGCACGCACCTCGATGGGTGCGCCACGACCGCGACGCTGCTGGCCGCCGATCGTCGCGGTCAGGTCGTGCTCGGTGGCGGCCATCTCCTTCAGCTTGGCGGTCAGGCTGGCCCGCTGCGGGCTCCCCGGCGCATAGCTGTGCGCCGGTTCGTTGACCGGGTTCGGGACGACCTCGACGGCATCCATGGCAGCCAGCCTCCCTGCGCCGCTCGTGGCGGGCTCGACGTCGGCGGAACCCCATCGTGGCACGAGCCGGCCGGGCCGAAGCTCAGCCGACGAGGTCGGCCAGCTCCTGGGCGGCGTACCAGAGCAGCTCGTGGTCAGTCACCGCGTCGAGCACCCATGCCGCGTCCTCGTCCCCGGCAGCGGCCGGTCCGAGCGCCTCGACCGCGGCCGCCACGTCGGGCATCGCCGCGGGGTCATCGATGTGCACCGCGGCCACCTCCCGAAGCGGCAGGTCCAGACGCACCTCGACACGCGAGGGCACCCCACCGGGGTGGGCACGCACCGCCTGGTCGGGCACGTCGGCTGCGATCACCACCCGCCGCCGCGGGGCCCGCGGGTCAGCGGCGAGCAGGTCCAGGCTGCTGCGCGCCGCTGCGCTCATCGCGGCGTACTCCAGCTCCTCCAGGTCGGCGCTGGTGTAGCTCTCCCGCAGCGCCGGGGTCACGGCGTGGGCGGGTTGGCCGTCGGTGCTGAGCCGGCCGGAGTCCAGCGCGGCAGCCAGTCCGGGCAGTGTGATGGGCAGGTAGATGCGCATCGGCAGGCTCCACGGGTCGGGGCTCATATCGCCAAGTCGAGGTCGTCTGGCCGGCGGGCCGCACGAGCAGCACCGCGGCAGGGCTGCGCCGCAGCCGGGTCGCCCGCGGGGGTCATGACCTCCTCCGGCGCGAGGCCGCCGCACTGCTGAGCAGCTCGTCGACGGCGTCGACCAGCAGCCCGGAGAGCACCTCGACGTCGGGCATCACGTCACGGTCGGCGTAAAGGCCCAGGAAGACCCCTCCGTCGTAGGAGGTGGCGCCGATGCTCAGCGCCTGGCCGCGAGCCAGCGGCACGACCGGGTAGGCGGCCAGCATCCGCGAGCCCGCGGCGTAGAGCGGGAACTGCGGGCCGGGCACATTGGTGACGACCAGGTTGAACAACCGCCGGGACAGCCCGCTGGCCACCCGGGCACCGAGGGAGTGCAGCGTCGGCGGGGCGAAGCCGGCGATGCCGACCAGGGCCTGGGCACCGACCGCCTGGCCGGTCTCCTTGTGCGCCCGCATGGCGTAGGAGACCTGGTGCAGCCGCACCACCGGATTGCTCTCCCCGACCGGCAGCTCGACCAGGTAGGAGGCCACCCGGTTGCCCGGACCGCCCGCCTGGTCACCGCCCCGGATGCTGACCGGGACCATCGCACGCACCGTCGAGTTGGGAGTGACCCGCGCGCCGCGGCCGAGGAGCCAGGCGCGCAGCGCCCCCGCGGTCACCGCCAGCAGGACGTCGTTGACGGTCCCGCCATGGCGGGCCCGGATCTGCTTGAGATCGACCAGGCGCATGTGGCAGGTGGCGAAGCGCCGCTGCTCCCCGATCGCGGCGTTCAGCGGGGAGTCCGGGGCGGGACGAGCGGCGATGCGAGCGACCGCGAGCAGTCCGGTGGCCGCGCCCAGCACCCGGTTCGCACTCACCCGCAGGTCGGCCAGCCCGGCCCGCGCCGTGTCGATCACCCCGGTGGGCCGGCGCACCGCCTCGACCAGGGCGCCGGCGACCAGCTCGAGGTCGCTGGGCTCGCGAGCCGGCTGCCACGCCGCCGGAGGGCTCGGGCGTGGCTCCTCGGTGGTGTCCAGGATCACCTGGCCGATGTCCACCGCAGCGATCCCGTCCACCATGGCGTGGTGGGTCTTGCTCAGGATGGCGAAACGGTCCCCGCTGAGCCCCTCGATCAGGTACATCTCCCACAACGGGCGGCCACGGTCCAACCGGCGGCTCATCACCCGGGCCACGAGCTCGCGCAGCTGCTCGTCCGTGCCGGGGCGGGGCAGCGCCGATCGGCGGACGTGGAAGCTGACGTCGAAGGCCTCGTCGTCGACCCAGACCGGGTTGGCCAGATGCCCGGGCACCCAGCGGACCCGCTGGCGGAACCGCGGAACGAAGGCGATCCGCTCGGTGATCAGCCTGACCAGCTGGTCGTGGTCGAAGCCGTGCGGGCCGGCCTGGAATATCGCCACGGAGCCGACGTGCATCGCCGTCGTCGACTCCTCCATGTAGAGGAACGAGACGTCCAGCGGGCTCAGCCGATCCGGCACGGTCAACCTCCTGTGCGCCGGCCTCATCGTGGCATGCCGCATGCCCTGGCGAGTGGAGGCCACCGATCTGATGGCGGCTTCTGAGCCCCATCCACCGGCTACCCGCCCGCGGGGCTCAGTCGCGCAGCGGCAGCCCGAAGATGGCCTCGAGCTCAGCCGCGGTCTCCTCGTAGCCGGTGTGCACGATGCCGACCATCCCCAGGGTGACCGCCGCGAGGACATTGACCCGCATATCGTCGACGAAGACGCACTCCCCGGCACCCAGGCCCAGCCGGGACAGCACCAGCCGGTAGATGCCCGGCTCCGGTTTGCGCATGCCGACCTCACCGGAGATGACGACGGTGTCGAACATCTCCTCCCAGCCGTCGCGCGGATAGCTGTTGCCCCAGGAGTTGGACAGCAGCGCCGTGCGCAACCCCGCCCGGTGCGCCCGGTGCACCAGGCCGGCCATGTCCGGGGCGTGCTCGAATCGGGCGAACATCCGATCCAACAACCCCTCGGCGGGCAGCTCGGAGCCATCCCGCCGCCGCAACCGGGCGGCCAGCGAGGCCTCGAAGTGCGGCACTTCCAGCTCGCCTCGCTCCAGGGCATGCACCGGGTTCCAGCGGGCCTCCTCACCGACCTCAGGACCCAGCCACTCCCACATCACCGAGCGGAAGGCCGCGTAGTCGATGCCGTCGTCCTCGCACCACGCCGACATCGACTCGCCCAGCCCCGATGTCAGCACCCCACCCCAGTCGACGATCAGACCCCGCACCACGCCTCCCTCTCGGCTGCCCGCTCCGGCACTGAACGCTCGAGGGTCCGTCCCGGGCCGTTCGGCCGGGCGTCCGCCTCCAGCATGGCCGACGCGGGCCCGGCCACGCCCGGCGGGCAGGCTCCCGGCCCGCTGCGCCGCCCGGTCAGGCCCAGCGGGCAGGCTCCCGGCGCGCTGCGCCGCCCGGTCAGGCCCGGCGGGCAGGCTCCCGGCGCGCTGCGCCGCCGGTCAGGCCCGGCGCAGCCGACGCGCGGGCGTCGGCAGCCCGGCCACGTCGCGGGCCAGCCCGGCGATCGCCTGGCGCAGCCCGGAGCGCGGGGCCACCTCGTGCAGCAGCCGGCCCTCGCGCATCGCCCGGTCACAGGCAGGGCGGTCATCGGGAAGTGCCAGCGTGTCGCTCACCCCGGCATAGCGCACCAGCGCCTCGCGCAGCTGGCGCTGCGGCCCGGACCCGACGACGGCAGAACGCACCGCGGTGAGCACGACACGCAGCGGCCGATCCCCCCGAAGCTCGCGCAGCTCGGGCAGCGCCCGGACGAACCGCGCCACCCCGACCGGGTCGGCCCGGCACAGCGCCAGCACCTCGTCCGCCTCGGTCAGGGTGGCCAGGGTCGCACCGTTGCGCCGCGGGGCGAGGGTGTCGAAGGAGAGCTCCTCGTCGCGTTCCAGGCTGAAGCCGCAGTCCACGACGGTCAGGGCGGCCAGTTCGCGGCACCGCTGCCACACCACAGTGAGGGCCGCCGGGCGCAGCTCGGGCCAGCGCTGCGGGCGGGACAGCCCGGTGAGCACCCGCAGACCCGAGGTGACCGCCGGTGCCAGCCGGGCCAGCCCGGCAGCATCCAGCGAGCCGGACCCAGCCAGCCGGGTCGCGGCGGCCAGGCCAGCCGACTCGTCGAGCAGGCCGAGCATCGTGGCGACGCTGCCGCCGTAGACGTCGGCGTCGGCCAGCAGAGTGCTCACCCCGGCCCGCGCCGCCTCACCGGCAACGTTGACCGCCACCGTGCTGCGCCCGGGGGCACCCGCCGGGCCCCACACCGCGACCAGCCGGGCTGCCCCGACCTCCGCGGGGGGTCCCGGCACGAGGTCAGCCGCGCCGCCCAGACCCCCCGACGGTGCGGTGAACCCGGCCCCGGTCCCCGAGTCGGTGTCCTCCAGCGCGTGGGCCGGGTCGCTCCAGGCGACCGCACCGGCAGGATCCTGCGCGCAGGCCTGCACCGCCCGGATGATCTCGGCGACGCTGGCCGCCAGGTCAGCCTCGACCGTCACATGCCGGTCGACACCGAGGGCACGCAGCCGGTCCTGGGCCGAGCCCACCCCGGCCTGTCCCTGCCCGACCTGCCCAACCAGCCCGACGACGGCCACCCGGCTGGCGCGCAACCGGGCGACTGCCTCCCGGTCCAGTCCACGCAGGCCGGCACCGAGCAGCGCGGCGCGGACCTGGCCGGTCTGGGCCAGCGCCAGCACCTCGGCGAGCTCCACGCAGCGGCGCACCAGCCGCACCTGGTCGCAGCGCTCCAGCGCCGCGACCAGGTCGGCCTCCCAGCTCACCCCGGGCAGGGCGAGGGCCACGGGGGTGGTCATCAGCGGGCCGCGACGGTGCCGGCGGGCAGCTCGACCAGGTGAGCTCCGGCTCCGGCGGCGGCCAGCAGCGCCGGGACCTGCTCGGGGCTGACCAGCAGAGCAACGGCCCGCCGCCCGCCGCTTGGGCCGAATCCCGCGGAGCCCTCGTCCACCGCGTCCACGGCGACCGAGGCGAGCACCAACCGGGGAGGTGCCGTGGGTGCCGACCCGGCCGGGACCGGCTCGTCGGCGTACACATCGACCCGGGAGCCGCGTCGCAGTCCCGCGGCGCTGCCCGCCTCCACGCTGATCACCACCCGACGCACCGGGACCGCTCCGGGGTCAGCCAGTGCCGCCCGCGGCACCAGCTCTCCGGAAGCGACCTCGCGAACCACCTGGTAGCCGGTCGCCGGGGACGTGACGGCCAGATAGGCCCCGGCCTCGCCCAGCCGCACGGTGACCGCGCGCAGGTCACCGGCGCCGACCGTGGCGCCCACAGGCAGGTCGCGGGCTGCCACCCACACCGCCGTGCCGTCACCGGCGGAGCCAAGAAGCCGGGCTCCGACCAGGACCGAGACGCACACCAGCAGCAGCCCGATGAGCAGCCGGGCATCCAGCCAGCGGGCCGGTGGCAGCCGGCTGGCCGAAGGTGTCGGTGAGTCGGGCACGCGGCCTCCCCGGTGTGTGCGGCGTGGTCGGAGGTTGGTCATCCTGCCGGGCCGATCACGCCCCGGGGCGGGTTTCGCGCACAGCCGGGCGCCAAGCTGCGCCTCACGTGCCCGGTGGGATCGATGAGACTGGTGGGACGCGGCCCGGCCGGTCCGACACCGGCTGTGGACCGCGGCCCCAGCCGACCCGAAGGCTGCCAAACTGGTCGGGTGCCACCGCGCTTCCTGCAGCTTGCCGACGTCGCCGAGGTGCTCAACATCTCGGCCGCGCAGGCCTACGCGCTGGTCCGCTCCGGGGAGCTGCCAGCCATCAAGAT
>JAJZTN010000227.1 GCA_021848885.1 Actinomycetes bacterium | reverse complement strand
CCCCCTCACCCCCTCCCCGCTCACCCCCCTCCCCGCTCAGCGCAGCGCGCCGACCCGGAGCCAGCGGTCCCCCCGCACCCGCCACGCCAGGGTCAGCGCGCGCAGCGCCATGAAGCCGGTGAAGGCCCACCACAGCGCGACAAGCCCCCCGCCGGCCATCCGGACCAGGACCAGCAGCGGCAGGTAGCCGAGCAGGGTGACCAGCCCGGCCCAGGCCAGGTAGCCCCCCTCGCCGGCCCCGATGAGCACCCCGTCCAGCACGAAAACCACGGCAGCGAGCGGCTGCATGCCGGCCACGACGAGCAGTGCCGCGGCCGCGGCGGACTGCACCGGTGTGTCCGGGGTGAACAGCGGCACATAGAGCCAGCGCCCGGCCGCGGTCAGCCCGCCGAGCACCAGCCCCGCGGCCAGCCCCCACTGCAGCATCCGCAGGGTCGTGGCCCGGGCGCGCGGCTGCGAGCCGGCGCCGAGGTGGTGACCCACCAGGGCCTGCCCGGCGATCGCGATGGCGTCCACCGCGAAGGCCAGCAGACCCCATATCGCAAAGGCCACCTGGTGTGCGGCCAGCGGGACCGCACCGAGGCGGGCGGCCACGTAGGTGGTGGCGACGATGGCCGCGCGCAGGCTCAGCGTGCGCACCACCAGCGGCGCGCCGGAGCGGGCCGACTCGCGCACCCCCCTGGCATCCGGGGCCAGTCGTACGCCGAACCGGCCGGCCGCGCGCACCACCAGGGCGACGTACACCGCGGCCATGCCGGTCTGGGTCGCGGCAGTGCCCAGCGCCGACCCGGCGATGCCCAGCCCGGCCCCGTAGACCAGCGCGACGTTGAGCCCGATGTTGACCAGCGAGCCGGCCACCGCGACGGCCAGCGGGGTGCGGGTGTCCTGCAGGCCGCGCAGCACCCCGGTGGCGGCCAGCACGATGAGCATCGCCGGTGCGGCCAGCACGGAGATGCGCAGGTACGTCGCCGCGTAGGGAACCACCGCCGCCGGTGCGCCCATCGCGGCGACCACCGGAGCGGCGGCCAGGGCGCCCAGCAGCGCCACAGGCACACCCAGGCACCCGGCCAGCCACATGCCGTCGATGCCGGCCCGCAGCGCCCCGGCCTGGTCCCCGGCCCCCAGCCGGCGGGCCACCGCCGCGGTCGTGCCATAGGCGAGGAAGATGAAGACCGCGACCAGGGCGGTCAGGGCGGTGCCGGCAACCCCCAGCGCGGCCAGTGGGAGGGTGCCCAGGTGCCCGACGATCGCGGAGTCGGCCAGCAGGAAGACCGGCTCGGCCAGCAGCGCCCCGAACGCCGGGACGGCCAGCCGCAGGATCTCCCGGTCGAGTTGGGTGAGCGCGCCGCGCGAGCCCCTCGGCTGGGGGCCGGGGGCCCGGCCGGACCGGTGCAGTCCGGTCATCGGCCACCTCCGCCCGGATCATGTCATGCCCCCTGGCAACTTTCTTGTGTGCACAGCCGGTGCACGGCGTTGCCGCAGGTCAGCGACCCGCCCGTGGCCACCGGGCGGGGGTATGCACAGGGCTGCCCACAGCCGGTGCACAACGGGGACGGCAGTTGCGCACAGCGCGTCGGCGGGTCGTGCACAGCGGCTGTGCACCGCGGCCTTTCCCGTTTCGGGCCAGACCCCTAGCGTCCTGGTGCGGCCCGCCATCCTGACCGCCCGGCCGACCGGCATGTCGGTGCTCGGCTGTAGGACTGCCGGTGGGACTGCTGGTGGGACGAGGACGGGGAGGTGGCCGGTGAGCGTCGCGGAGCTGCGGGCCGTGGGCGCCGAGGGTGGGCCCGGCCGCGACCGCACCCCGCCGCAGGACATCGCCGCCGAGCAGTCGGTGCTCGGTGGGATGCTGCTGAGCAAGGACGCCATCGCCGACGTCGTCGAGACGTTGCGCGGCACCGACTTCTACCGCCCGGCGCACGAGCTGGTCTTCGAGGCGGCCCTCGACCTCTACGGGCGAGGCGAGCCTGCCGACGCCGTCACCGTCGCGGCCGAACTCACCAAGCGAGGCGAGCTGGCCCGGGTGGGTGGAGCGGCGTACCTGCACACCCTGATGCAGTCGGTGCCCACCGCGGCGAACGCGGCCTACTACGCCCGCATCGTGCGGGAGCGGGCCATCCTGCGCCGACTGGTCGAGGCCGGCACCCGCATCGTCCAGCTGGGGTACGCCGCCGAGGGCGGTCAGGTCGATGACCTGGTCGACCGGGCCCAAGCCGAGGTCTACGCGGTGACCGAGCGGCGCACCAGCGAGGACTACCTGCCGCTGTCGGAGATCATGGAGGGCACCCTCGACGAGATCGAGGCGATCGGCTCGCGCTCCGGGGAGATGGTCGGGGTGCCGACCGGTTTCGCCGACCTCGACCAGCTCACCAACGGCCTGCACCCCGGACAGATGATCGTGGTCGCCGCCCGCCCGGGCCTGGGCAAGTCCACCTTCGGGCTCGACGTCGCCCGCTCCGCGGCGATCAAGCACCACCTGACCACGGCGATCTTCTCCCTGGAGATGAGCCGCAACGAGATCACCATGCGGCTGCTGTCGGCCGAGGCCCGCATATCGCTGCACCACATGCGCACCGGCGGGATGAGCGACGACGACTGGAACCGGCTGGCCCGCCGGATGGGCGAGGTCTCCGCCGCCCCGCTTTTCATCGACGACTCGCCGAACCTGTCGATGATGGAGATCCGGGCCAAGTGCCGCCGGCTCAAGCAGCGCCACGACCTGCGCCTGGTCGTGGTGGACTACCTGCAGCTGATGTCGATGGGCCGGCGCTACGACAGCCGCCAGCAGGAGGTCTCGGAGATGTCCCGGGCGCTCAAGCTCTTGGCCAAGGAGCTGGAGATCCCGGTCATCGCCATCTCT
>JAJZTN010000060.1 GCA_021848885.1 Actinomycetes bacterium | reverse complement strand
CCCCCCCCCCCCCCCCCCGCGCCCCACCCCGCGCCCCACCCCGCGCCCCACTCCCGCGCCCCACTCCCGCCGATCATGCAATCTCTGTACGCGTCCGCGCGGGGTGGGGCGTGCAGAGATTGCGTGATCGCCGAGGTGGGTGGGTGGGTGGGTGGCGTGCGGAGAGTGCTTGATCAGCGAGGTGGGGAGGCGGTGCGGAGCGCCACAGCGAGCATCGTGGCGGCTGGGGGCGGGGGCATGCGACCGGCGCGCCACACCGCCCGGAACCGGCGGCGCAGGTCGAGGTCGACCACGGGCACCGCGACCAGCCTCCCGTCGGCCAGCTCGGCCCCCACGGCCAGCCGGCTGAGCACGCTGGGCCCGCGCCCGGCAGTCACGGCCGCCTTGATCGCGGTGGTGGCGCCTACCTCGACGGCCACCTCCGGGGTGAGACCGTGCCTGGCCAGCGCATGTTCAAGCGCCTCACGGGTGCCCGAGCCCTCCTCGCGCAGCACCAGCGGGGTGCCGGCCAGCTCGGCGGGGCTGATCCCGCGCCGCCGCCGCGACCAGCGATGCCCCGCCGCAACCACCACCGCCAGCTCGTCCTGACCTACGGTGCGCGATCGCAGCCCCTCCGGCGCCGTGGCGCCCTCGACGAAGCCGAGGTCGACCGAGCCGGCCCGCACCAGGTCGGCGACCTCGTCGGAGTTGCCTACCCGCAGCGAGACCGCCAGGTCCGGCTGCACGGTGTGCAATGCCACCAGCCAGGCCGGCACGAGGTGGTCGGCCACAGTGAGCGAGGCGGCCAGCCGGAGCCGGTCCCGGTGCCGGTCGCGCAGCGCCGCGACACCGCGGCTGAAGGACTCTGCGGCATCCAGCATCGGCCGGGCCCAGTCGAGGATGGCTGCCCCTTCGGTGGTCAGCGCCGAACCGGTAGGGGAGCGGTGCAGCAGGGTCAGCCGGTAACGGCGCTCCATCGCGCGCAGCCGCATGCTCGCCGCCGGCTGGCTGATCCCGTGCTGGGCGGCGGCCCGGCCCACGCTGCCCGTGCCGGCCACCGCGGCCAGCAGCGACAGGTCATCGAGGTCGGGCAGGTTCCCGCGGCTCATAGGCACACCTTATGACGTCATGGTCAACGTGGCCTGGCTAGGCCCCGGTGCAAGAGCCGACAGTGGTGGCATGGAAGAGATGGCGATCGTCGCGACCCCCGAGACCCCGTTGTGGCTGGACCGGCTGCGTGCCCCGGCGGCGCGCTACTCCCCGGGGCTGCTGCTCTCCCTGGTCGTGGCGCTCGCCGCCACCTTCATCGGCGTTCACATCCCGGTCGTCGGCGGCCCGGTGGCCGGCATCGTGCTCGGTGCCGCGCTCGGCGGGCTGCTCCGCCCGGGTGAGCACCTGCGCCCTGGCCTGGCTTTGGCCAGCAAGAACCTGCTGCAGGCCTCCATCGTCGTGCTGGGCACCGGGCTGTCGCTGAGCCAGGTCGCCCGCGTCGGTGCGGGCTCGCTGCCGGTGATGTTCGGCACCCTCACCGTGGCGCTGACCGGCGCCTGGCTGTTCGGCCGGCTGCTCGGCGTGCACGGCGACGCCCGCACCCTGATCGGTGTCGGCACGGGCATCTGTGGAGCCTCGGCGATCGCGGCCACCACCGCGGTCATCGCCGCCGGGGAGGTTGACGTGGCCTACGCCATCGGCACGATCTTCACCTTCAACGTCGCCGCCGTGCTGCTCTTCCCGCTGCTCGGGCACCTGCTCGGGCTGTCCCAGCACGCCTTCGGGCTGTGGAGCGGCACGGCCATCAACGACACCTCCTCGGTGGTTGCGGCGGCGTACTCCTACGGCGCCACAGCGGGCGCCTACGGGGTGGTCGTCAAGCTCACCCGCAGCCTGATGATCGTCCCCATCGCGGTGGCTCTCGGGGTGTGGCGGGCCCGTCGTGAGCCGGGGCGAACTGGGCGGCTGCGGCTGCCGCTGCGCCGGATGTTCCCGATGTTCATCCTCGGGTTCCTGGTGGCCGCCGCGGCCAACTCGCTCGGGCTGATCCCGGCCGAAGCCCACGCCGGTCTGGGGGCACTGGGGGTCTTCCTCATAACCGTCGCGTTGGCCGGCATCGGGCTGGGCATCTCCCCGGCCACCATCCGGAGGGCCGGGCACCGTCCGCTGCTGCTCGGTGCGTTGCTGTGGGTCGCCGTCGCGCTGACCAGCCTGGGGCTGCAGGCGCTGACCGGCACGCTGTAGCACCTGGCCGGACAACGATGGCTTGATCAGCGAGGGACGATTGCTTGATCGGCGAGGGAGAGGCAGCGGACCGCGAGCCGGCTCCGGCCTCGGTAGCGTGACCGTAGGTGGCGGAGAGGCTGGGGGTCAGATGGGTGCGCACGACGGGCACGACGGGCACGACGAGCACGGCAGTCGCAAGGGCGACCGGGGCGACGGGCACGACGGGCACGGCAGTCGCAAGGGCGACCGGGGCGACCGGCGCGACGAGGGCGACGGCAAGCGCCAGCGGATGGACCGCAAGGTCTACGAGCGCGAGCTGTTCCGGTTGCAGGCCGAGCTTGTCAAGGTGCAGGAGTGGGTGCGGCACACCGGCGCGCGGGTCGTGGTGATCTTCGAGGGGCGCGACGCGGCGGGCAAGGGCAGCACGATCAAGCGGGTCACCCAGTACCTCAACCCCCGGGTCGCCCGGATCGCCGCGCTGCCGGCGCCGACCGAGCGGGAGCGAACCCAGTGGTACTTCCAGCGCTATATCGCCCACCTGCCGGCGGCCGGGGAGATCGTGCTGTTCGACCGCAGCTGGTACAACCGGGCCGGGGTCGAACGGGTGATGGGCTTCTGCACCAAGGAGGAGTACCAGCGCTTCCTGCACCAGTGCCCGCTCTTCGAGCGGCTGCTCATCGAGGACGGGGTGCTGCTGCGCAAGTACTGGTTCTCGGTCAGCGACGAGGAGCAGGAGCGCCGGTTCCGGGACCGGCTCGATGACCCCATGCGGCAGTGGAAGCTCTCCGAGATGGACCTGCAGTCGATCACCCGCTGGGAGGACTACTCCCGGGCCAAGGACGAGATGTTCGTGCACACCGACATCCCCGAGGCTCCCTGGTTCGTGCTCGAGAGCGACGACAAGCGGGCCGCGCGGATCAACATGATGTCGCACCTGATCAGCACGATCCCGTTCACCGACGTACGCCGCCCCCCGGTGAGCATCCCGCCCCGCCCGCCCTCGCGCGGCTACGAGCGCACACCTCGGGAGATGCAGACCTATGTCCCGGACGTGGCCGCCACGCTGGCCGGCAAGGACGCCTGACCGGCCCGGGGAGCCTACGCGGCCGCCACGCTGAGCAGCAGCGGCCGTTGACCGGCGACCCGGCGGGGGGCCTCGCACCACCTGGACGGTGTGGGCAGGCCGTCCCGCCGGACCGGATCCCCGCCGGGCGCGCGAACTCGCCACCGCGCCCCGGCGTGGTTCAGATCTGCTCGGGCACCATCGTGATCGACCCGCTCGGGCACTCCTGCACGCAGATCCCGCAGCCCTTGCAGTAGTCGTAGTCGATCTCGAAGCGCTTGCCCGGGCCGAGCTTGATCACAGCGTTGTCCGGGCAGACGCCGTAGCAGTTGTCGCACTCGAAACAGTTCCCGCAGGACAGGCAGCGGCGCGCCTCGTACGCCGCCGTGCCCTCGTCCAGCCCGCCAACCACCTCGTCGAACGTCGAGGTCCGCCGGGCCGTCTCCAGCCGCGGACGAACCGCGTGCGGGGCGTCGGCGTAGTACCAGGTGTTGAGCTTGTCGAAGGTGGCCAGCTCGTGCTTGTCCCCAGGCGTGTACGACGACCCGCGCAGCCACGCGTCGATGTTTCGGGCTGCCTTCTTGCCGTGTCCCACCCCGACCGTCACGGTCCGCTCAGCTGGCACCATGTCCCCGCCGGCGAAGATGCCCGGGTGCCCGGTCATCATGTGGCTGTCCACCACGACGACCCCGTCGTCGACCTGCAGGCCGGGCACACCCTCGAGCAGACTCAGATCCACGTCCTGGCCAAGCGCCAGGACGAGGGCGTCGGCCTCCAGCTCCTCCAGCTCACCGGTGGGCTGCGGGAAGCCCGTCTCGTCCAGCTCCATCTTCTCGAGGGTGAGCCGGCCGCCGTCCGCCTCCCGGATCGTGGACAGCCAGCGCATGAGGACACCCTCCTGCAGGGCCTCCTCGACCTCGATGTCATGCGCCGGCATGCGCTCGCGGGTTCGCCGGTAGACCACGATGGCCTCCTCGGCGCCGAGCCTTCGGGCGGTGCGGGCAGCGTCCATCGCGGTGTTGCCTCCGCCGTAGACGACCACGCGCCGGCCCAGCAGCGGGCGTTCCTCGCCCTCCATGCTGGCCAGCAGCGACACCGCGTCGAGGATCTTCGCCGACTCCCCGGCCGGGATGTAGGCCCGCTTGCCGATATGGGCGCCCACCGCCAGGAACGCCGCGTCGAAGCCACCATCGCTCATCTGGGCGCGGATGTCGGCGACCCGGTGGTTCAGCTCGAGCTTGACGCCCATGTCGAGGATGCGGGTGATCTCCGCGTCGAGCACCTCGCGGGGCAGCCGGTAGCTGGGGATGCCGAAGCGCATCATGCCGCCAGGCTTGGGGCCCGCCTCGTAGATGGTCACCTCGTGCCCGCGCAGCCTCAGGTGGTAGGCGGCCGAGAGCCCGGAGGGGCCCGAACCGACGACGAGCACGTGCTTGCCGGTCATCGGGGCGGTGACCGGCACGGTCCATCCCGCCGCGATGGCCGCGTCACCGAGGAAACGCTCGACGGCGTTGATGCCGACGGCCTCGTCCAGCTGGGCGCGGTTGCAGGCGGTCTGGCACGGGTGGTAGCAGACCCGGCCCATCACCGCGGGCAGCGGGTTGTCGGCCATGAGCGTGCGCCAGGCCGTCTCGTAGGAGCCGTCCTCGGCTGCGTAGAGCCACTGCTGGACGTTCTCCCCGGCTGGGCAGGCGTTGTTGCACGGTGGCAGCCGGTCGACGTACACCGGTCGTTCGACCCGCCATGAGCCGGTCTTGTTGGCCAGGCTGGAGCCGACGTCCAGGGTGATGGCGAAGGGCTTGTCCATCAGCGGGCCACCTCCGTCTGCTCGTCGAGCAGGCCGAACCGGGCGATGTTGCGGTCGGCGCCCGCCTGGATCCGGGCGATCACCTCGTCCTGGCGGGTCGGGTTGAACAGGTGCGCGTAGCGGGCCTGCAGGGACAGGTAGTCCTCCACCGGCACCCGCCGGCGGATCTTCGACACGGAGCTGACCTCGCCGTCGTGGGCCTCGAAGACCGGGAAGATGCCCGACTCCTTGGCCAGCCGGGCCACCTTGATGGTGTCCCCGGAGGCCGAGCCCCAGCCCAACGGGCAGGGCACCAGCACGTGCAGGTAGCGCGCGCCGCGCAGGCTCATGGCGTGCTCCACCTTCGCCTCCAGGTCACGCAGCTCGGCGACGGTGGCGGTGGCGACGTAGGGGATCTCGTGGGCCATCGCGATCAGCGGAAGGTTCTTGCCCTGCCCGAAGGTGTTGCCGGGGTTGGGGCCGACCGCCTGGGTCGTCATGGTCCGGGCCGCCGGCGGGGTGGCCCCCGAGCGTTGGATCCCGGTGTTCATGTAGGCCTCGTTGTCGTAGCAGATGTAGAGCACGTCGTCGTTGCGCTCGAACATCCCCGACAGGGTGCCGAAACCGATGTCGACCGTGCCGCCGTCCCCGCCCTGCCCGACGACGCGGATGTCCTCGCGGCCCTTGGCGCGCAGCGCGGCGGCGACCCCGGTGGCCACTGCCGGGGCGTTGCCGAACAGCGAGTGCAGCCACGGGATCTGCCAGGAGGTCTCCGGGTACGGCGTGGAGAACACCTCGAGGCACCCGGTCGCGTTGACCGCGACGAGCTTGCCGTCGGTGGCCCGCATCGCCGCGTCCAGCGCGTAGCGGGCGCCCAGCGCCTCACCGCAGCCCTGGCAGGCCCGGTGTCCGGAGTTGATCGAGTTGGACCGGCCGGTGTCGGACTGCACCGAGCGATGCTGCGGGTCCAGCAGCCGGTTGCCGACCGCGAAGCTGCCGACTTGGTAGAACTTGATCGGGCTGGTCGTCATCCTCGTCTCACTTCACTCGCGCGGCGATGATGCCGACATCGCGAAGGATGTTCTCCGCGGCCGGGCCGGAACGGCGCTGCTCACGGGTCCGGCGCAGCTCACGCTCCACCAGCTCCCAGTCCAGGTCGAGGAAGGTCAGCTCGTCCAGGTCGTCGGCGCGGGCGCGGGTGAGCAGCTCGTGCAGCGAGGCCTTGGTGATGGGTCGTCCGCCCAGCCCGGCGATGACCGTGTAGCCATGGATCTGGATGCCCGCCAGCGCCATGCGCACGTTCGCCGCGACGATCCCGCCGATGCCCACCGCGAGGGCCTTCTCCACCACGACGACCCGGGCCGCCCGGGACAGCGCGGCGCGCACCGCCTCCAGCGGGAAGGGCCGGAACGAGGTGATCCCCAGGACCCCGACCCGCAGGCCCTGGGCACGCTGCTCGTCCACGACGTCCTTGATGGTTCCCAGCACCGAGCCGAGCGCCACCACGATGGTCTCCGCGTCCTCGCATCGGTAGGGGTGCACCAGCCCGCCGGAGTCCCGTCCGAAGACCCGGGTGAAGTCCTGGGCAACCTTGGGGATCAGTTCGAGGGCCTGCATCTGCTTGGCGTGGGCCAGGTAGCGCACCTCGGCGAAGGCCTCCGGGCCGACCATCGCCCCGATCGAGACCGGCTCGTCCGGGTCGAGGACCTGGCGCGGCACCATGGGTGGCAGGAACGTGTCGACCTGCTCCTGGGTGGGCAGGTCCACCTGCTCGTAGGCGTGGGTGAGGATGAACCCGTCCATGCACACCATGACCGGCAGGGACAGCTCCTCGGCGATCCGGAAGGCCTGCACGTGCAGGTCGGCGGCCTCCTGGTTGGTCTCGGCGTAGAGCTGGATCCAGCCGGAGTCGCGCTGGCTCATCGTGTCGCTGTGGTCGTTCCAGATGTTGATCGGCGCCCCGATCGCCCGGTTGGCCACCGTCATGACGATCGGCAGGCCAAGGCCCGCGGCGTTGTAGACCGCCTCGACCATGAAGAGCAGACCCTGGCTGGCCGTCGCGGTGTAGGCGCGGGCCCCTGCGGCCGAGGCCCCGATCGCCACCGACATCGCGGCGAACTCGCTCTCGACGTTGATGTACTCGCAGCCGGTCAGCTCGCCGGACTTCACCAGTCGGCTCAGCCCCTCCACGATGTGGGTCTGCGGCGAGATCGGGTAGGCGCAGATCACCTCCGGGCGGCAGCAGGCAACCGTCGCGGCGACCGCCGCCGACCCTTCGATCTGCCTAAGCATGCTCGACCTCCCCGGAGTGCATGAGCTGCGCGCCGACCGTCTCGAACGCCGCGCGCGCCGCTGCGGCGTTGCCCGCGGCGAGCCGGGCGCTGAACTTCTGCTCGATCGCGGCGGTCACCGAGTCCAGCGACACCACCCCGGTGAGCGCGGCGAAGCCGCCGAGCAGCACCGCGTTGGGCAGCGGGCGCCCGACGTGCTCAAGCGCCAGCTCAGTGGCCGGCACGGTGACCAGGTGCCGCGGGGGCATGCGGGTGAGCAGGTCTTCCAGACCCAGCTCGATGAAACCACGGCTCGAGTTGATGATCAGGTAGCCCTCGTCGGGCAGACCGGAGAAGACGTCCACCTGATGGAGCAGGGTGGGGTCCTGGATGATCACCGCGTCCGGGATGATGATCGGTTCGCGCACCCGGATCGGCCGGTCGTCGAAGCGGGCGAAGGCCACCACGGGGGCCCCGGTGCGCTCCGACCCGAAACTC
This sequence comes from Actinomycetes bacterium, assembly GCA_021848885.1. Classification (GTDB taxonomy): domain Bacteria; phylum Actinomycetota; class Actinomycetes; order JAJZTN01; family JAJZTN01; genus JAJZTN01. The sequence continues at coordinate 7,903 of JAJZTN010000060.1, read as the reverse complement.
GGGAACGCCTGGGCGTGGCGGCCCTGGACGAACCCGGCGATCGACAACAGCTCCGCTGCCGTGACCACCCCCTGCCCTCCGCGACCGTGGATGCGCACTTGGAACATGCCCCCAGGCTCTCCATGGGCGCCAGCGCGCCGATAGGGACCGAAGTCCTGCCTGCCCCCTGAGGTGGGCACCAGCGCACGGTCAGACCGCTGGCGGCTGCCTCGGGGGCAGCCCGGGGCGATGGGCGGCCCGCACCCGGGTCGTGGCACGATCCGGGAGCGACCCGCGTCCAGGGGAGCGGGAGCCGAGCAGCCCGGGAGGCCGAGCACTGATGGCGACGACGCCGAGCGTGTCCTACTCGATCACCGTCCGGCTCGAGGTGCCGGCACGGGCCAACGTGGTCAGCCTGCTGACCACCGCGGTCGAGCGGGCCGGCGGCGTAGTCACGGCGCTGGACGTCGCGGCCAGCGGTCACGAGCGGCTGCGCATCGACGTCACCGTCGCGGCGATCGACAGCGAGCACGCCTCCCGGCTCACCCAGGCACTGGCCGCCCTGGACGGGGTCAGCATCGGCAAGATCTCCGACCGCACGTTCCTCATGCACCTGGGCGGCAAGATCGAGATCCAGCCCAAGGTCCCGGTCCGCACCCGCGACGACCTGTCGATGATCTACACCCCCGGGGTCGCGCGAGTCTGCCTGGCGATAGCGGAGAACCCCGAGGACGCTCGCCGGCTGACAATCAAGCGCAACACCGTCGCCGTGGTCACCGACGGCTCGGCGGTGCTGGGGCTGGGCAACATAGGCCCGTCCGCGGCGTTGCCGGTGATGGAGGGCAAGGCCGTCCTCTTCAAGCGGTTCGGCGGGATCGACGCCTTCCCCATCTGCCTGGACACCCAGGACGTCGACGAGATCGTGCGGGCCGTCCAGCTCATCGCCCCCGTCTTCGCCGGGATCAACCTGGAGGACATCGCCGCGCCGCGCTGTTTCGAGGTGGAGCGGCGCCTGCGCGAGCTGCTGGACATCCCGGTCTTCCACGACGACCAGCACGGCACCGCCATCGTCGTGCTGGCCGCCCTCACCAACGCCTTGAAGGTCGTGGGCAAGTCGATCGAGGCGGTGCGGGTGGTGGTCAGCGGTGCCGGCGCGGCCGGCAGCGCCATCGTGCGGCTGCTGGCCGCCGCCGGGGCCCGCGACCTGGTCGTCCTCGACGTCGATGGTGTGGTGGCCCCGGACCGGGTCGGGCTGGACGATGACCTGCGCTGGATCGCCGAGCACACCAACCCCCGCGGCTACACCGGCACGCTGCGCGGCGCGCTGGCCGGTGCGGACGTCTTCATCGGGGTCTCGGCCCCCAACCTGCTCACCGGCGCGGACATCGCCACGATGGCCCAGGGCTCGATCGTCTTCGCGTTGGCCAACCCCGAGCCTGAGGTCGACCCGGTCGCGGCGGCCGAGCACGCCGCGGTGGTGGCAACCGGGCGCAGCGACTTCTCCAACCAGATCAACAACGTGCTGGCCTTTCCCGGGGTCTTCCGAGGCCTGCTCGACGCGGTCAGCCGCACCATCACCACGGAGATGCTGCTCGCCGCGGCCCGGGCGTTGGCTGGCGTGGTCAGCGACGAGGAGCTCAACGCCTTCTTCGTCGTACCCTCCGTCTTCAACCCCGATGTGGCGACGAGCGTGGCATCCGCGGTGCGCGAGGCCGCGCTGGGCGCCCGGGGCTGAGCGGCGTACCTGTCATGGATGGGCTGACCGGGCGGCTGCTGGTCGCCACGCCGGTGCTTGTCGACCCGCACTTTCACCGCACGGTCGTGGTGATCCTCGACCACGACGACGACGGCACCCTCGGGGTGATCATCAACAGGTCCACCGACCGTGCCCTCGGGTCGGTGCTGCCCGTCTGGCACAGCCACGCCAGCGTGCCCGAGGTGATCTTCGAGGGCGGCCCGGTGGCTGCGGACAGCGCGGTCGCCCTCGCCGCCCTCAGCGGGGCCGAGGAGGAGCCACCGGGCTGGCGGCGGGTCAGCGGGCGGCTGGGGCTGGTGGACCTGGACACCCCACCGATGCTGCTGGCCGACCAGCTGGAGGGGCTGCGGGTCTTCGCCGGGTACGCCGGTTGGTCCCCCGGCCAGCTCGCCGACGAGATCGCCGAGGGGGCATGGTGGGTCGTGCCGGCCGAGCCCGGTGACATCTTCACCCCGGCCCCCAAGCGGCTCTGGCGCCAGGTGCTGCGCCGCCAGCCGGGCCCGCTGCGGCTGGTGTCCACCTACCCGGAGGACCCGACGCTGAACTGATCGCGACGGCCCCGGTGGGTGGCGGGCGCGGCCGTGGCGATAGGCTGCCAGGCTCGCCGGCGCGGGGCCGGCGCAAGCCTCCCGGCCGCGGCCAGTCCGGCGCGACCGGCCCGGACCGGGATCGACGGACCTGGTGAGCAGCGGAGAACGAGCGCGAGAACAGGCCTACGTTGACGGCCTCTACGGCCGTCTGGACGAGCTTCGGGTGCGCACCGAGGCGGAGCTGTCCCGGATCCGGCGCGCCGGGGCCACCGGGACGCCACAGGCCCGCTCCGAGCGTGACGCCTTCGCGGGGCTGCGCGAGTCCAGGCTGGCGCAGCTGCACGCGGTGGAGGAGCGGCTGTGCTTCGGCCGGCTGGACCTGCGTGGAGCTCAGCACCGCTACATCGGTCGGCTGGGACTGTTCGACGATGACCAGCGCCAGCTCCTGGTGGACTGGCGTGCCCCGGCAGCCACCGACTTCTACCGCGCCACCGCGGTCGCACCCGGGGAGGTGGTGCGCCGCCGGCACCTGCTGACCAAGGGGCGGACGGTCACCGCCATCGAGGATGAGGTGCTCGACCTGGCCGCGTTCCCGGTCGAGGAGCGCGACACCCTCGTCGGTGAGGGCGTGCTGCTGTCCGCCCTCACCGCTGCGCGCACCGGGCGGATGGCCGACATCGTGGCCACGATCCAGGGCGAGCAGGACCGGGTGATCCGCTCGGACATGCGCGGTCCGCTGGTGGTGCAGGGCGGGCCGGGCACCGGCAAGACCGCCGTCGCGCTGCACCGCACGGCCTACCTGCTCTACACCCACCGGGAGCGGCTGTCCCGAAGCGGGGTCCTGCTGGTGGGACCCAGCCCGGTCTTCCTGCGCTATATCGAGCGGGTGCTGCCCTCCCTGGGGGAGACCGGCGTGGTCACCACGACCCCCGGTGAGCTGTTCCCCGGGGTGCTGGCCACCGCGGCGGAGGCCCCGGAGGTGGCGGCCCTCAAGGGCGACCTGCGGATGGTGCATGTCATGGCGGCAGCGGTGCGCAACCGGCAGCGCCTGCCTGACGGGCCGCGGTTGCTCGACGTTGAGGGCACCAAGATCACTCTCGACCCGCAGCGTCTGGCCCGGGCCGCCGAGCGGGCCAGACGCACCGGGGCCCCGCACAACCAGGCCCGGGTGACCTTCGTGGTGGAGATGCTCGAGCACCTGGCCGACGAGGTCGCCCGGACGCTGGGAGCCCGGCTCGGTGTCGCCGACCGAGGCGATGTCATCGCCGACCTGCGCGCCAGCCGGGACGTGCGCCGAGAGCTCAACCTGGCCTGGCCGCCGCTGAGCGCAGCCGGGCTGCTCACCGACCTGTTCGCCCGCCCGGACCGGCTCGAGGCGGCGGCAGCGGTGCTCAGCCCGGCCGAGCGGGAGCTGCTGCACCGGGATCGCGACGCGCCGTTCACCGTCGCCGACATCCCGTTGCTCGACGAGATCGCCGAGTTGATCGGCACCGACGACGAGGCGGCCCGGGCGGCTGCCCGCCGGGCCGCGGCCGAACGGGCCGAGGAGGTGGCCTACGCCCGCGAGGTGCTGCGTCAGGTCGGCGGGCAGGCCGCGGCGACAGTGTCCGCCGAGACGTTGGCGCAGCGTTTCGCCAGCCCGGCCGGCTCGCTCAGCGTCGTGGAGCGGGCCATGCACGACCGGGCCTGGGAGTACGGGCACATCGTGGTGGACGAGGCCCAGGAGCTGTCCCCCATGATGTGGCGTCTGCTGATGAGGCGTTGCCCCAGCCGCTCGATGACGCTGGTCGGTGACCTGGCGCAGACCGGCTCGGCGGCCGGGGCGCGGTCTTGGGCCGAGGTGCTCGACCACTATGCCAAGGGCCGCTGGCGCATGGTCGAGCTGAGCGTGAACTACCGCACGCCCGCGCAGGTGATGCAGCTGGCCGCCTCCACCCTGGCCGGAGCCGGGGTCGAGGCCTCCGTACCTCGCTCGGTGCGCGAAGGGCTGTGGCCCCCCATGGCCCACCCGGTGGCCGGGCCGCCCGAGCAGGTCGACCAGGTGCTCGTCGAGCTGGTCGGGGACGAGCTGGCCGTCCTCGAGGAGGGCCGCCTGGCGGTCATCGGCCCACGGGCCGGTCACGACCGTCGCCTCGCCGCGTTGCTGACCGGGTTGCCGACCGGCTCGACCGCGGCGGGGCTGGCCGGGCTGGACACCACCGTCGGGGTCTTCACCGTCGAGGAGGTCAAGGGGCTGGAGTTCGACGTCGTCGTGCTGGTCGAGCCCGCCGCGATCCTCGAGGAGTCCCCCCGGGGGGCCAACGACCTTTATGTCGCGATGACGCGACCGACGCAGCGGCTGCACGTCGTGCACGCCAGGCCGCTGCCGGCCGGGATGGAGGGGATCGGCCCCCACTCGGGCTGATCGGCAACCCGCACTCGCAGCGATGGCGCCCCGCGATCAAGCTGTGCCCGGGGGCCCCTGCCGCGATCAAGCTGTGCCCGGGGGCCCCTGCCGCGATCAAGCTGTGCCCGGGCCTCGGACGTCCGATCTGCGGTCCCGCCCCGGAACCAAACGCACCCAAGTGCAGGTCGCCCGCGGGTCCGCAGCGCGGGGGAGCGGGCCATCACCGTGTCCAACTTCGCCACTTGGGTGCGTTCAGTTCCGGTCGGCGAGGCGACGGGGGTCAGCAACGATTGACGCTTGATCGTGCGGGGCTTCGGGGCTGATCAGCGAGGGTGGGGGCGGTGCAGGTCGTACCGTTGGGAGGGTGAGTACGCCGTCGGACACCCCGCTGCTGCGCCGGATCCGTGAGTCGGTCATCGGCGAGGACCAGGTGATGTTCGGCCCCTACGGGCCGCGCCGGGTGACCTACGCCGACTACACCGCATCCGGTCGGGCGCTGGGCTTCATCGAGGACTTCATCCGCGACGAGGTGCTGCCCCGCTACGCCAACACCCACACCGAATCCAGCGGCACCGGCCTGCAGACCACGCGGCTGCGCGAGGACGCCCGCCGACTTGTCCGGGAGGGGGTCGGCGGGGGCGAGGAGACCGCGGTGATCTTCTGCGGCTCCGGCTCGACGGGCGCCATCGACAAGCTCGTGGGCATCCTCAACCTGCGTGTGCCCGCCGACCTGGACGAGCGCTACACGCTGTCCGCGCACATCCCGCCCGAGCAGCGCCCGGTGGTCTTCATCGGTCCGTTCGAGCACCACTCCAACGAGCTGCCCTGGCGGGAGTCCATCGCCGACGTCGTGGTCATCCCCGAGGACGCCGACGGGCATATCGACAAGGACCGGCTGGAAGCCGAGCTGGTCCGCTACGCCGATCGGCCGCTGAAGATCGGCTCCTTCTCGGCGGCCTCCAACGTCACCGGGATCACCTCAAACACCTGCGCCATCGCCGACCTGCTGCACCGGCACGCCGCGTTGTCCTTCTGGGACTTCGCCGCTGCCGCGCCGTACGTCGACATCGAGATGAACCCGGTCTGCGATGAGCACCGGCTGGCCTACAAGGACGCGATCGTGCTCAGCCCGCACAAGTTCATCGGCGGGCCGGGGACCCCCGGGGTGCTCGCAGTGCGCCGCGAGCTGCTGCGCAACCGGGTGCCGGTGATCGTCGGTGGGGGCACGGTGGCCTACGTCAACCCGCTCGAGCACCGCTACGTCGACGAGCCGGAGCGCCGCGAGGAGGGGGGCACCCCGGCCATCGTGGAGTCGATCCGGGCCGGGCTGGTCTTCGGGCTGAAGGCCGCTGTGGGCATCGAGGTGATCCGGGCGCACGAGGAGAGCTTCCTGCGACGGGCGGTGGCGGCCTGGAAGGCCCAGCCGAGCATCGAGATCCTCGGCAACCTTGACGCCGAGCGGCTGTCGATCGTCTCCTTCGTCGTACGCCGTCCCGGTGGGCGCTACCTGCACCACAACTTCGTCGTGGCCCTTCTCAACGACCTGTTCGGGATCCAGTCCCGCGGAGGGTGCTCTTGCGCCGGTCCCTACGGGCACCGGCTGCTGGGCATCGACCTGGAGCGCTCCCGGGAGTTCGAGCGGGAGATCGAGCACGGCTGCGAGGGGATCAAGCCCGGCTGGGTGCGGGTGAACTTCAACTACTTCATCTCCGAGGCGGTCTTCGACTACATCGTGGCGGCCGTCGCCTTGGTCGCCGAGCACGGCTGGTTGCTGCTCCCGGACTACCGCTTCGACCCGGCCTCCGGCCTGTGGCGGCATCGGGATGGCCCGGTCGAGCCACCGCTGCGGCTCTCCCAGGTCGGCTACGCCCCCGACGGGGTGATGACCTACCCGCACCACGACGACCGGGCCCCGGAGTCCTCGCTGCCCGGCTACCTGGACGCCGCCCGCGAGTTGTTCGCCCGGCACGCGGCCTGCCCGCGCGACGAGGATGACACCGACCCTCGGGTGTCGGAGGAGTTCGAGCACCTGCGCTGGTTCGAGCTTCCCCAGGTCTGCCTTGCCCGGGCCCATACACTTCGAGCATGACCAGCCCGTCCAGCCCCGGCTTGCCCGAGCCCGGTCTCGACCCCGGTCTTGACCCCGGTCTTGACCCCGGGGGCGGTGGGACCGGCACGCTCACCGAGGAGCAGGCCGACGTCAGGCTCACGCCCACCGAGGCGGGCGACCACGAGCGGTTCGCGCACTACGCCCCGAAGGACAAGATCGTCGAGGCGATGGTGACGGGCACGCCGGTGCGGGCGCTGTGCGGCAAGGTGTGGGTCCCCAGCCGCGACCCGCAGCGATTCCCGGTCTGCCCGACCTGCAAGGAGATCTACGACCGGCTGCCCTCCGGCGGCGGGGGCTCGGGCGGTGCGGGCGGCGGGGGCTCGGGCGGTGCGGGCGGCGCGGGCGGTGGCGGCTCGGGCGGCGCGGGCTGAGTGCCGCGCGACTGCGGCGCGGTGGCGACGCCCCACAGCGGCGCGGGCTGAGTGCCGCGCGACTGCGGCGCGGTGGCGGGGACGCCCGGCAGGGGTGGCTCGATAGCGTCGGGGCCCTGCGTCGTACCGTGGTCTCTCCCGCATCGAGAGGGGGGTCGACCGGATGCCGACCACCACCATGACCGCAGCCAACCACGACGAGACGGTCTCCGACGGGATTGTCCTGATCGACTTCTGGGCCGAGTGGTGCGGTCCGTGCCGACAGTTCGCTCCGGTCTATGAGAAGGTCTCCGAGCGGCACCTGGACGTCACCTTCGCCAAGGTCGACACCGAAGCCGAGCGGGAGCTGGCCGCCGCATACGGCATCCAGTCGATCCCGACCCTGGTCATCTACCGCGACGGCGTCCCGTTGTTCGGTCAGCCCGGCGCGCTGCCCGAGCAGGTCCTGGAAGATCTGCTCAGCCAGACCCGCAACCTCGACATGGACGAGGTGCGCGCCAAGATCGCTGCTGAGCAGGCCGAGCGGAACGGCGTCGCTTCCGACTGAGCCCTCCGTCGACAGGGGCGCTGGTGGGGCGGTGGGTGCCGGGCGGGCCTCGGTGCGGGCGGGCCGCGGGTGCGGGCGGTGGGTGCCGGGCGGGCCTCGGTGCGGGCGGCCCGCGGGCGCGGGGCGTGGGTGAGCAGGGTCGCGGCCAGTTGCCGTGGAGTCTGCTCCGCCGTCGGCGTGGATGCGGCACGATCGCTGCATGACCCTGGCCCGCCGAGCGCGAC
>JAJZTN010000059.1 GCA_021848885.1 Actinomycetes bacterium | reverse complement strand
TCTAGCCCCGGCCCGAGCCCCGCTGCCGGCACCGACCCGACCACCGACTACGCCGCCCGGCTGCCCGAGCACCGCCCGACCGGGCTGAGGCTGACCGTGCTCCACCACCCCTGGTACCGGCTGGACCCGTCCACGCCAAGCCGCTGGCGGTGGTCGGCATTCCCCGAGCCGCGCTACCGGTTCGACTCGCCGACCGGGGCATTCCGGGTCCGCTACGCCGGCGACGCGCAGCGGGTGGCGATGCGCGAACGGTTCGACGCCGACGGCCGGATCGTGTCCGAGACGGCGCTCACCCTGCACCTGATCGAGCTGACCGGTGCGGTCCGGGTGCTCGACCTGCGCCACGACCGCAACCTCGACGCACTCGGCGTCGACGACCAGATCTCCACCAGCCGGGCACCCGGGGTGTGGGCCGCCTGCCAGCGGCTCGCGGATCTGGTCAGGTCCTGGTACGGCCAGCGCTGCCACGGCATCGTCTACCGGTCCAGGACCACGCCGGAGCGCTCCGCGAACCTGGCGTTCTTCGCGCACGCGCCACTGCGTGCCCGCAACCTCGGCCGGCTGGGGACGCAGGACGGGCTGCTCGCGGCGTGTGTGCACTCCGACGGGTTCGCCGTGGAAGGCTGGTAGGCAGCGCAAGACAACGGTCGCCTCGCGGTTTGGAGCGGGTACGCCGGTCACTTCTCCTGGCCCGGCTCGAACCGTCCGGAGTGCACGGCGGTGATGGCAACCTCCCCGGCGGGGTCCCATTCGGCGCGTGGGACACGGGTCAACGCGAATGGCTCGCCCTGGACCTCCAGGTGCCCGGGTGCGCGCAGCACCCGGATCCGGCATCGGACGGTCGTGGTCGAACTCCCAGTAAGTGTCGGCGACGTACACGTCCTCGCGAGCGGGCACGGCGACCGCTTCCCAGCTCTGGTCGATGTCGCTCCACACCTCGCCGAGGGTGCTGGACCAGCCCGGGCCGGGACTGGCTCGCCGGGCTTGAGCTGCCGGAGGTGTCCCGCCGGATCATCGACGACTGCCTGACGGTCACCGCCGCCATCCAGGTGGTCCTCAAGTGCAGGCGCGGCCACCGTCGCGGCGCGCAGCCCACGTCGCACCGCACAGCGTGCGTGTGGGCCCGTGGTGAACTGCTGGCTCAGCGCCGTAGTGGGGTGGCCCCGGTCAGGCCGAGGAGTTCAACGCTGACGTAGAGGCCGGCGGGCCGGCCACGGCCGCTTGGTGACACCGTCCCGAACCGGGTGAGGACGCCGGCGTCGGCGAGGGCTGACAGCGCCGCCCGCGCGCCCTTCGGGGTGGTGCCGAGCGCGGCGACGACCTCGGCCGCGGTCAGCACCAGGTGCCGCGGCAGCAGCTCGAGGACGGCCCAGGCCGCTGGTGTACCCGCCGACGTCGGCGGCGAGCAGCACGCTCACCGGAGGCGGCGTGCGCAGCTGCAGCCGGCGCGTGAGAAGCCACAGGATCAGGACCCGGCCGATACGTCCGTTGCCGTCGGCGAACGGGTGGATGACCTCAAACTGCGCGTGCGCGACCGCGGCCTGCGCGACCGCGTCGACGTCGGTCCGGTTGGTGAAGTCGAGCAGGTCAGCCAGCAGCGTGTCGAGCTCGGCGACCGGCGCGGTCACCAGGTGGGCATCAATGGGGCTGGTCCCCCCGATCCAGCCCTGCTCGGTGCGGACGTGCCCGACGTGCTCGGCGGGGGTCGGGCTGCCGGTCATCAGTGCGGTGTGCCAGGCGCACAGGTCGCCGACGGTCAGCGGGTCGGTCCCGATCGCGTGCGTGACAGCGTCAGTCATCGCCTGCAGGTTCGCGGCCACCCACGCGGCCGGGCTGTGCGGCCCGCTGCGGTCCTGCTCCGCCAGGACGACGTCGAGGACCGGGGCGGAGACGCCCTCGACGTAGGACGAGGCGATCCCCTCGGCGCGCAGCAGCAGCCGGGCCAGCGGTGCGTAGTCCCCCGGCAGTGCCGCGGCGCCGGTGGCAACGCTCGCCTCGGCAGCCCCGCACCGGTTCGCGGCGTACGCGGACAGCGTCAGGTCGCGCTCGCTGAGCAGCGTGGGGACGAACGCCTGGATCCGGCGTCCGTTCCACACCGCCGGCTGGTGCCGGCCGGCCTCCTCCACGCCACCCTCACTTTCGTACCGTTGTAGCGGTAACGGTACTCAACGCAGGGTGCGGGTGCCGGACGTGGGTGCATATGGCGCGGTGGGCTGTCCGAACGTCGACGGCGTTCCCAGCGTGGGTCGCCATTGTGAATGCCGGCTTCGCCGAACCTATCTCGATGTGTCTTCTATGCGCATGGCACGAGTCAACATCACGGTCCCGGACGGGATCTTGCAAGCCGCGCGGGCAGCAGGGCTGAACGTGTCCCGGCTGGCCACCGCAGCACTGGCCGAAGAACTCGACCGGCAGCGGAAGGTAACCGCGCTCGACGCCTACTTGGCCGAGATGCAGGCCGCGCTCGGTCCGATCGGCGTCGAGGAGGCGGCCGCGGCCGAGCGTTGGGTGGACTCGGTGCTCGCTGGCCAGCCGGCACCCGCTCGGTCCCGGCGGCGATCGCGGTCCACGTGAGCGAGCTGATCCTCGACGCCGGTGGGGTCAGCGCGCTCGCCGGGCAGCGAGCCCGCCTCGACGCGCTGCGCGGACGCGGGCTATGGCCGGCGCAGATCCCAGTCGTGGTTCTCGTCGAGTCTCTCACCGGAGACGCCCGCCAGGACTATCACACGAACATCCTGGTCAAGTTGTCACAGGTACGCGAGGTGACTGAACCACTAGCCCGGGAAGCGGCGCGGTCGAGAACGGCCACCAGCCGAGCCGGCACGATCAGTGCCACCGACGCCGTCGTCGTCGCCTACGCCACAACCCGAACCGATCCAGTGGTGCTGACCAGCGATCCCGCCGACCTGGCCCGCCTTGCCGTCGGGACCGACCGGCCGATCACCATCGCCCGGGCATGAGGCTGGCAGTCGGGCGAGTGCGCTACTCGCACGCTCTGCGGCCGCGAGCGCGCATGGCACAACGGTCAAGCCAAGTACGTCGGAGGCCGTCGAGCCGGCGCTAGCGTCTGATCGTGCTCGTGGCGTCGTTGGGGTATCGGACGGATCTCATGATCCGGCGTCTTGCTGGGTCGATCGTTGAGGACCACGGTGAGTGGCTCGTCGTCCGCACGCCCGCCATTCCGACCTTCTGGTGGGGAAACTTTCTGTTGTTCGCTCACGCCCTGCGTCCAGGCGACGCCATCGACTGGGAGCGTCGGTTCGTCGCGCAGTTCCCAGGCGCGAAGCACCGCGCCTACGGCATCGACGGCACCGGCGGCGAGGTAGGAGACACCGCCGAAGTAGCCACCCTCGGCGTCGTGCCCGACGTGAGCGTCGTCCTAACCGCATCCGCATTGCGGCCGCCGCCATCATCAGCATCATCAACGGCGACGCGCCGTCTGTGCTGCGACCGAGACTGGGCCGAAGCGCTCCGGCTGAGACAGGCGTGCGACGACCAACCGGATTCTGATGGGCAGCGCCTGTTCCGCCAGCACAAGCTGGAGGAAGCTCGCTCGCTGACGGAACAGGGGCACGGCGCCTGGTTCGGCACCTTTGAGGCTGATCAGATGGTCTGTGGGCTCGGCATCTTCTCCGACGGTTCCGGGGTGGCTCGGTACCAGAGCGTCGAGACGCACCCAGCGCACCGGCGCCGTGGCCTCGCCCGGCGACTGGTCCACGAGGCGAGCGTGTACGCGACTACCGAGCTCGCAGCCACGACTCTCGTGATCGTCGCCGACCCTGGTTATCACGCGATCGACCTATACCGCTCGTTGGGCTTCCGGGATCAGGAGAAGCAACTCCAACTCGCCCGGCCCCCGGGGGCGGCCCTGGTCGACTCGTAGGTGCCGCCATGCATCGAGTCACCGGTCTCGCGCGGTGAGCGCTCGATACCGAGGTGCCGCTACTCCGCGTCAGGTAGGGCGTGCAACACCGTCGCGAAGCGGCACATCAGCGGTACTTTCCGCGTCTCGTGCAAGACGGCTCCACACGTCGAGTTCTGCGTGGAACCTGTGCACCTGGTCCATGGCAATGTCGGGCTCTTCCTACGTCGGAGCATGGTCAGCAGCATCCGGCTGAAAGACCAGCGTCAGAAGGTTGTCGAGTCCCTCCGAGCACCCTTCCGAGTGGGTCCCGCTGGCCTTGCTGTCTCGGCAGCGCGCTCGCGGAGGAGCTCGAGCATCCGGATGGCGGCGGGATGCTCGGCCGCGCCGCGTCGGACGCGCACACAGATGCTGCGTCGAGGTGTCGGATTCACTATCGGTACGGCGACCGTCGAGGCGGGCAGCGTGCCCAGTCCCAGGCGCGGGATGACGGTGATCCCCACGCCTTCGGCGACGAACCTGATGGCCGTGGCGTAGTCCTGGGTCTCGATGTGGAAGGCCGGACTGAACCCCACGGTCGAGCAGGAGTCGAGCATGATCTGTCGGCAGGGTCCGCGGGCCACGTCGTTGTCGACCCAGGGCTGGTCGCGCAGCTCGACCAGGTCTACATGTGTGCGTGTGGCCAGGGGAGAGGTCGTGGGGACGACAGCGAGAAACGGCTCGGTGAGCAGCGGGTACACCTGGTACGCCGCAGGGTCGTTGGGTCGGGTGCCCTCCACGGCGATCTCGACGTCCGGGGCGCTGGAATCGGCGCCGAGCAGCTCGATGAGCCGTAGGTCCAGTCGGAGCCGGGGGAACTCCCGGGCGATTGTTGCGACAACGGGTGGGATCCAGGCGGCTCCAGCGGAAGCGAAGTAGCTCACCGACAAGGCACCGACGCGTCCGGCGCGCAGATCGGCGACCAGCGAGTCCAGGTCGGCCAGTCGCTCGAAGACCCGGGCCGCCTCCTGCGCGAGCGCTCGCCCGGCCGCAGTCGGCTCTATCCCCCGCCCGGCCCGCTGGAGGAGTCTCAGTCCGGTCTCTTTCTGCAGCGCGCTCAGGTGCTGGCTTATGGCCGAGGGTGTGTAGCCCAGGCGGGCCGCGGCGCCCTGGATGGATCCGTCCGCGACGACCGCACGCAGCACGCGGAGCCGATGCACGTCCACGGTGGAGACAATACAGTCGTACTGAATGGTTTGACAGTTATTGTTGCTTGCGCTTACGCGTGCAGGGCGGCAGTGTTCGGTGACGTGACAGCGCAGCACCGGGCCACTGCCGCCGCCGTGGTGACCGTGATCTTGTGGGCCAGCGCCTTCGTGGTCATCCGCGCGGTCGGTCAGGTGCTGGCCCCCGGGCCTTTGGCATTCGTCCGGCTACTCGTCGGCTCCCTGGCGCTAGGGACCCTCGCGCTGCGGTACCGGGCCCCGCTCCCCCGTGGCCGTGCCCTGGCCCTGGTGATCGGCTACGGGGTGGTGTGGTTCGCCGGCTACACCGTGCTGCTCAACTGGGCCGAGCAACACCTCGACGCCGGGACCGCTGCGCTGCTGGTGAACGTCGCGCCGATCCTGGTCGCCCTCGCCGCTGGAGTGGTGTTTCACGACGGCTTTCCCCGGCCGGTGGTCGCCGGCCTGCTCGTCGCCTTCACCGGGGTCGTCATCATCACCATCGGCAGCGACGGGCGCGGGGTGGTGGACTCCCTCGGTGTCGTCCTGGGCTTGATCACCGCGGTCCTGTACGCCGCCGGCGTACTCATGCAGAAGGCGGCCCTGCGCTCGGTCGACGCCCTCACCGCCACCTGGGTGGGCTGCACCGCTGGGTTGATCGCGACGCTGCCGTTCGCCCCGCAGGCGCTGAGCCAGCTGCCCGACGCCTCTGCTGGCGCGATCGCCGGGGTGGTGTTCCTGGGTCTGGGGCCCACCGCGGTCGCTTTCACCACCTGGGCCTACGCCCTCGCCCGAACCGACGCGGGACGCATGGCGGCCACAACATTGAGCGTGCCGGCCCTGGCGGTGCTGCTGTCGTGGGTGGCCCTCGGTGAGGTGCCCACGGCTCCCGGACTTCTCGGTGGGGCCCTCTGCCTCACCGGAGTCGCGATTAGCAGGCGTAGACCGCACCCCGCCCACCTCGCGGCCACGACAGTCGGCGCTGACAGCGCCGCATCTCGCTGACGGACCCGGGGCCGACAGCCCCGGCCCCGGTCTTCGGTGGGGTTTCTCGCCGAGAAGGTGACTGACTTCTCACGGCCAAGGACATCAAGACCCTGCCAACGAGCCGAAACCTGTCCTCGACGTTCACCGTGTGCGCCTCACGGACTTCCGTGGCCGCATGAGACCCGATGGCCCGTTGCCGGGTGGGTCCCGTTGGTTTCGTGGCGTGGGTCGGTGCCCTATCCCGGTGTCTTGCCGAGCCCGGCTTCTCTGGCCCGCACGACGGCCTGGGCACGATCGGCAACGGCGAGTTTGGTGAAGATGTTGGACACGTGGTTGCGCACGGTCTTGTCGCTGATCCGCAGCCGGGAGGCGATTGTGGCGTTGGGGTGCCCTTGGGCGAGCAGGTCGAGGACCTCATGTTCCCGGTCGGTCAGCTGCGGGAACGTGAGGGGAACCGTGGCTGGCCGGGGGCGGGAGAAGAACTCGATGACGCGCTGGGCGACGGCCGGACCGAACATGGCCCCACCGGCGGCCATCAGGTGGACGGCGCGGATGACGTCGGCCTGGTTCGTGCCCTTGAGCAAGTAGCCCCGGGCGCCAGCACGCATCGCGGCGAAGACGGAGTCGTCGTCGTCGAACATGGTGAGTACCAGGACGGCGATGTGTGGGCTGGCGTGAAGGATCTCTCGGGTGGCGACAACCCCATCGAGTCCGGGCATGTGCAGGTCCATGACCACCACGTCGGGCTGCAGCTCTGTCGCCAGCGGGATCACTTCGCTGCCCGAGCTGGCCTCGCCTACGACGACGATGCCGGGGTCGGTGGACAGGAGCGCCCGCAGCCCGTCGCGAAAGACGGGATGGTCATCGGCGATGAGGACCTCGACCGGTTCGCTCATGAGGCTTCGACCACAGGCAGGCAGGCAAGGATCCGGGTGCCTTCCGGTCCGGAGTGGATTCGAAGGGTGCCACCGAGCTCGGCAGCACGTTCTCGCATCGCGGTGAGGCCCACTCCGGCACGATGACCTTCGGGGAGGCCGCGTCCGTCGTCGACGACTTCGACCTCCAGGGCCTGGTTGCGGCAGAGCCGGACCCTTGCTGACGTCGCGCAGGAGTGGCGGGCCACGTTCGTGAGTGCTTCGGTGGCGATACGGTAGGCGGCCACCTCCACCGCCGCGGGCAGCTGGCCTAAACCCTCGGCAGGGCTGTCAACGCTGACGGTGAGGTCACCACCTCCGTCGAACTGGGCGGCGTGCAGCTTGACCGCCCGGATCAGGCCGAACTCGTCGAGCGCTGGTGGACGCAGACCGTAGACCAGGCGGCGGATTTCCGCGACGGCTTGCTCTACTTGAGTCTCCAGACCAGCGAGCAACCGGATGACCTCGCCGGGGTCCGTACCGACCCGGGTGGCTGCCGCATGCAGGCCCAAGGTGACACCGGCGAGGGTGGGCCCGAGCCCGTCGTGCAGGTCGCGGCGCAGGCGGCGGCGTTCTTCCTCCCGGGCAGTGACCAGTTCGGCCCGGGAGCGCGCGAGGGCTGCCGCGCTGCGCACCGCGTGGGCAGCGACGCCGGCTTGGCGGGCCAGGTCGGCGAGCAGGCGACGGTCGGCGTCGCTGAGGGTCTCGCCCCGCCCGCGCGAGCAGACCAACATGCGCCCGACCAGCTCACCCTGATAGGTCATCGGGAAACTGTCAGGGTCATCGTGGGCCCGACCGTGCTCGGCTGCGGGTATCCAGCCCGCGCTATCGGCAAACTCGATGGCCACATAGCTCAGGCGAAGAGCATCGGCCACCGCCTCGACCACCCCGGGCAGAACCGCCTCGGGAAGCAGCA
Source organism: Actinomycetes bacterium (assembly GCA_021848885.1). Lineage (GTDB taxonomy): Bacteria > Actinomycetota > Actinomycetes > JAJZTN01 > JAJZTN01 > JAJZTN01. Next base: position 7,846 of record JAJZTN010000059.1, on the reverse strand, counting down.
CCGCTTCCAGGTGCCGACCGAGGCGGGCCAGCACGTCGTAGGGACGCGACCGGTCGCCGTAGAAGAGCCGGTCGACACCGCGCTGCACCCGGCTGCGCAACGGCTGGAACCCGGCCGCGGCGCCCACGGCGGCCAGCACATGAACACCCAGCCCCACCGTGCCGGACACGGCGATCTCGGCCGTCGCCACGATAGCGAGGTATCCGCCGGCAACCAGCGTGCTGGCGAGCAGATAGGCGATGGCCCGGCGCACAACCAGGTCGAGCTCGTAGAGCCGGTAGCGCAGGATCGCCACCCCCATGGTGGCGGGGATCACCGCGAACAGGACGGCCACGCCGGCGTCGCTGGCTGTTCTCGAAACGCCATGCAGGGCGATCGGGATCGGCAGCAGCACCACCCCGGCCAGGAACCACTTGAGCTGCTGCCGCTCCTCACCCCGGGCGCGCCGCCAGCGCACGACCAGGCTGGCCGCCGACCCGGCCAGCGCGATCAGCCCGCAGATGGCACTCGCGACGATCAGGGCGGCGAACAGGCCCCGAGCCGAGCCGATGGCGTAGGGGTTCGCCTGGCTCGGGACGCTCTCCAACTGCTGCGGGGCGAATCCGTTGCCCACCGAGCCGAGCACCATGAACCCGACCGCCGCCCACACCGGCCAGCGCCAGCGAGACGAGAGGGGTCGGCCGGTGGGAAACAGCTGGGGCAGCATCCCGGCCAGCAGGCCGATCACCGGATGCGCCATGAAGTCGGCCAGCCATGCCACGAACCCACCGCCCGGGAGCGAGCCAGGCGCGTGCACCAGCGCCCGGCTGGCGTACTGGCCTCCCGCCCCAAGAACGGTCCCTGCCACGGCGGCCGAGACGAACACCCATCCGAGCCGGTTCTCGGGCCGTTGCCAGAGGATCAGCGCGCCGACGACAGCCAGGGCGACCGGACCGATGCCGGGCACGGCCGACTGGATGTTCCCGTTCAGTCCCGCGAGGATGAGGCCGAGAACCCACAGTCCTGCAGCGAGGACCAGGGCTGCGACCGCAAGGGCCCGCTGCCATGCCCTGCCGGCCGCGACAGCCGGTGCGACCTGCTCGACCACCCAGGTAGTATCGCGCCCCGGCTGCCCCGAGGGCCGAGATCGGCCCGACCGGGTCCAGCGGCGCAAACCGGTCATGGCCGCATCTCAGTGAACGCCGACCGTGTTGCCGACCACGGTCAGGGCGATGCTGACGGCCAGCGCAACCAGGCCCAACGCCAGGGTTGCCGAGTACCTCCCCCGTGGCTGCGACTGCTGCTCCGCCCAGCGCCGCCCCTCGACGCCGAGGATCACCGCAGCTGGGCCGACGACCAGGGGCAGACCGCTCCAGAACGCCGCCACCAGCACGACCGCGACGATCCCGTGGCCCAGCGCCCACCGCGGCGCGCCAGGACTGGCGACGCGGACGGCCTGCAGGGCGCGGGGGACCAGCAAACCGAAGACCACGGCGCCCACCATGACCGAGATGGCGATCAGGAACGGCACCCCCTGCTCCTGGCTGGCCTTGGGGTGCGGGTCGCCGTACGCGGCATAGACGGCCATGCTGGCGGCAGCGGCCACAGCGACCACCCCTGTCCCAGCCAGCCGGCCTCTGGTCGACCAACGCGTCGGCTGACTCGCTGCTTGCATGCTCGTTGACATGTGGAACTCCCTCCGGGACCGATAGGTGATGTTGTGACCGACACTGGGACACGCGGTGTCCCGCCGTCATGAGGTCGATGTCCCGTTCGACCGGGAACCCAGACCGACGCGAGCCCACCCGGGGCCCTTGACCGCCCGCTCGAGGTTCGGGCCTGCTGGTCCAACCGGGTGGGCTCGGGGCCACTGGCTGGAGTCATCGCAAGACGACGACCCCGTACGTGACCGCGAGGACCTGAGGCTCGCCGGTGCGGCTGTCGGGTTGGAAGCACACCATGGCGTAGGCGCCAGCCTGGCGATGTGGTCCCGGCCTTGACCGGGACCACGAGGAACCGGTGGATCTGCTTGCCCAGGTTGCAGATTCCGCCCGAGTCGTTGGCGGGCAGCGTCTCCTGGTTCAGCCGGAACCGGAAGGCGAAAGCCGTCACCTCGGTGGCTGGCCACAAGGCGATCTTCGCTGGGGTCCGCTCACCTCGGTGCGCAGGAAGGTCGGGTTCTGGTTCGGCTCACCCCGGTAGTACGGCTCGGCTCCTGTCCCCCAACAGATGACACCGCCGTTATGCGAACACTTCCGGCCGTCACAGGCTCGGAACCGCGAGCTTCATCGACGACCCATGGTCACCATCACACCCAGCCGAGCGGTCTCGGGTGAATGTGGACCACCACGGGCAGAAGGACAGCTACGCGATGTCGATGAAGTCGGACTCTGCGGCGAGCCTGCCCGCCTCATGACCGAGGGCTTCGAGGGTGGCAGAGACGGAGGGGATGGCCCGCATCTGGGGAAAGCACAGCGCGTACACCCGCCGGAGCGGCAGCTCCTCGAGCCGCAGGACCCGCACGGCCGGGTGGCGGTGTGCCTGCAACGCCAGGCCGGGCACCACCCCGACCCCCCGCCCGGCCGCCACTAGCGCTTGGACCGCGACGTAGTCGTCGACGAAGATGGACAGTCGCGGCTCATATCCGGCCCGCTGGGTCCACAGGGTGAGCCGGTCAGCCGCCTGTGGGCTCCCGGCGATCCAGTTGTCCGTCGCGAACTCGGCTAGCTGCGCAGGGCTGCTGCGACCCGCGTGATGCTCTGCGGGAACTAAGAGGAGCAGGCGGTCCGACAGCAGTGGATGGCGTTGCAGCCCCGAGTCGTCTCCGGGTTGGGCGGCGTAGTCGTAGCAAACCGCCACGTGGCGTTCCCCGGCACGCAGCGCCGTGATCGACGCGGGTGGCTCGGCCGTGGTCAGCTGAACGTGCAGCAACGGCGTGCGTTCGGCCAGCACACCCATGGCGCGCGGGATCAACGCGGCGCAGGCGCTCGGAAAACCTGCCAGGCGCACCGTGCCCGCCCGGTGGTCGACGAAGGCTCGAGCCTCCTCCTCGGCGGTGCGCAGGCTGCGCACAAGGTCGTCGCTGTGTCGGGCGAGTAGCTGACCGACGTCCGTGAGTCGCATCGAGCGCCCGATCCGGACCGCGACCGGAGCACCCACCGCCTTCTCCAGAGCCCGGATCTGCTGTGTCACCGCAGGCTGGCTGCATCCGAGCACCCGCCCGGCTGCCGAGAAGGATCCCGTCTGGGCGACCTCGTGAAGGACGCGCAGCAACCGGGGATCCAGCACCGCACAACTATAAGCAGTGCCTATAGGTCTGCCAAGGGATTGCGTCTTGTGCCGCATGCTCGTCAGCGAGAGCATCCACGCATGGCCGGACCGCTAGACGTCGGGGCGAGGGCTGCGGCCCCGAGCGCCGCGGTGTCCGGCCGTGCTGGGCCGCTGGTGAGCATTCGCGCGGTCAACAAGTCCTTCGGCGCCTTGCACGTGCTGCGAGACGTCGATCTCACCATCGAACGCGGGGAAGTTGTCGTGGTCATCGGACCGTCGGGGTCCGGCAAGTCGACGCTGTGCCGCTGTCTCAACCGGCTCGAGACCATCGATTCCGGCGAGATCACCTTCGAGGGGTCACCCCTGCCGCAGGAGGGTAGGGCGCTGGCATCCCTGCGCGCCGAGATCGGCATGGTCTTCCAAGCGTTCAACCTCTTCGGCCACAAGACCATCCTGGAGAACGTCACCCTCGGTCCCGTCAAGGTACGGAAGATGACCCGGACCGACGCCGTGGACAAGGCCCGCGCGCTGCTCGAGCGTGTCGGCATCCTCGACAAGGCCGACCGCTATCCCGCCGAACTTTCCGGTGGGCAGCAGCAACGGGCGGCGATCGCACGCGCGCTCGCCATGGACCCGGCGCTCATGCTGTTCGACGAACCGACCTCGGCACTCGACCCCGAGATGATCAGCGAGGTGCTCGACGTCATGGTGAGTCTGGCCAATGACGGCATGACCATGCTCGTGGTGACCCACGAGATGGGGTTCGCCCGCCGCGCCGCCGACCGCGTCGCGTTCATGGATGGCGGGCGGATCCTGCAGATCGCGCCACCGTCGGAGTTCTTCGCCGCACCCAGCAACGATCGCGCCCGTGAGTTTCTCTCGAAGGTCCTTTCCCACTGACCACGTGACGATCCCGTCACTGAACCTCTACAGGATGGTGTGTCCATGACCGTGACCTCGACGGCCACGCGCTACCGACGCTTTGCCGCAATCGGAATCGCTGGAGCACTCCTCACCGGCGGCGCCACCGCGTGCAGCAGCGGAGGCAGCAGCGGCGGCAGTCCCCAACCCGCCGGTTCCGGGGGAGTCTCACCGGTGCAGAAGGTCCTGGACAACGCGCCGGTGGCCAGTGCCGCTGACATGCCGGCCGGCTCGGTCGCCGCGCAGATCAAGGCACGGGGCACGCTCGACGTGGGCGGGACGGACACCTCACCGCTGTTCTCATTCAAGGACCCCACGACAGGCACCTACAGCGGTTTTGACGCGCTTCTCGGCGAGATGCTGGCCAAGTACATCACCGGCAAACCCGCCGTGCAGCACACCCAGGTCACCGTGGCGACTCGCGAGACGCTCCTGGAGAACCACACCGTAGACGTCGTGATCGCGACCTACACCATCACGCCGAAGCGAGCGAAGCTCGTCTCCTTCGCCGGACCCTACTTCGACGACGGACAGGCCATATTGGTGCGCAAGAACCAGACCGGGATAGACAAGCCGCAGGACCTCGACGGCAAGACGGTCGTCACGGAGACCGACTCGACGGCCGCGGCCGACATCAAGAAGTTCGCGCCTACAGCGAAGGTCCTGTTGCTCGACACCAACGACGAATGCCTCCAGGCCCTCGAGCAGAGGCGGGCCGACGCATACGTGCTCGACCAGTCGATCGTCGGCGGAGATGCACTGCAGAACCCGGGCAAGGTCAAGGTCGTCGGGTCGACGTTCACCGTCGAGCCGTACGGCATCGGAGTGCCGAAGGACGAGCCTGCCTTCAAGGCGTTCGTCGACAACTGGCTGCGCAAGATCTATGCAGACGGCGAGTGGACCGCCCTGTGGAAGGCCACCATCGGGGCCGCGATCGGCGGAACCCCGCCAACTCCACCGACGATCGGGTCAGTCTCTGGTTCCTGATCCGTGCTTGCTAGGGCCGCGGGGTCGTCGCTGGCCGCTCACACCGGAGACTTCCTCCACGGAATCCTCGTCACGCTGGAGATCAGTTCGGTCGGCTTCCTGCTGGCGCTGATCGCGGGGACGCTCCTGGCGATCTTCCGGGTGTCGCCGTTGCTGCCGCTGCGCGGTTTCGGGACGGCTTATGTGGAGGTGTTCCGCAACACCCCGCTGCTGGTGCTGCTCCTGCTGATGTTCTTCGGACTACCCGAGGTGGGGGTGACCTTCGGCCTGCTCTCCAGTGCAATCCTCGGGCTCGGGTTCTATGAGGCGGCCTTCGTCTGCGAGGCGGTGCGTTCCGGCATCAACACCGTCCCCCCGGGTCAGGTTGAGGCTGCCCGCGCCATAGGCCTGCGCCACTGGCAGGTGCTCCTCGAGGTGGTCCTTCCTCAGGCCCTTCGTGCGGTCGTGCAGCCTCTGGGGAATCTGGCGATAGCCGCCGTGCTCAACTCGTCACTGGCCGCGGCGATAGGCAACACCGACATCACCGGGACGGCGAACCACGTCTTCGCAGACGTCGTCGAGCCGATCCCCATCTATGTCGGGGCCGGGCTCACCTACCTTGCCCTGAGCTTGGTCATCGGGCAGCTCACAGGGGTCCTGGAGCGACGTCTGGTGATCGTGCGATGAGCAGCACCGTCGGCAGCGTCGAGCGGGCCCTGTTCGACACCCCCGGCCCACGCGCCATTCGCCGCATCCGCATGGCGTCGGTGGTGGCAGCATTCTGTCTCCTGGCCATCCTCGGGGCAGCCTTGGTGGAATTCGGGCGGCAGGGGCAACTGGCCGGGGACCAGTGGGCGCTGTTCACCCGCCCGTCCATCATCCGGTTCCTCGCCAAAGGTCTGACCTCGACGCTGGAGGCAGCGGCGGTGGCGGCAGTGATCGCCGTTCCCCTTGCGTTGCTCGCGGCTTTCGGCCGCCTGTCACGGCGCAGGTGGACCCGGTTGCCCTCGGCAGGGTATGTCGAGTTCCTTCGAGCCGTGCCCGTGCTGCTGCTGCTCTACGTCTTTCTCTTGCTCCTCCCGCGGTACGGCGTCAACGTCGGGGCCTTCTGGATGCTGGTGCTTCCGCTGGCACTGTCCAACAGCGCAGCCCTGGCTGAGATCTTCCGGGCCGGTGTCCTGTCGATGGACCGCGGGCAGTTCGAGGCGTCGCTCGCGATCGGCCTGACCGAGACGCAGGCCATGCGTCTGCTCATCGTGCCGCAGGTCCTGCGCCGCCTGGCTCCCGCGCTCATCAGCCAGGCCATCTACCTGCTCAAGGGCACCACGCTCGGCTATGTCGTCTCCTATACCGAGCTGCTGCACCAGGCACAGACCATTGGCGAGTACCACAACATCTTCGAGCACATCAACGGGCCACTGATCCAGAGCTACATCGTCGTCCTAGTGGTCTTCGTGGCCATCAACGCGTCCTTGGCGAAGATGGCACGCGTGGTCGAACGCCGGCAGGTGCGCCGCTACGGCCGCGGCCCGGTGGCCGGCTTCACGGAAGATTTCATGGCCACTGACGAGGCCACCCTTCACACGCACTGACAACCCCGATGGAAAGCGAGCTCAGCTCATGTGTCGCCTCTTGTCCTTCGTGTGCGCCCCTGCCGTGGCCGCCCGGGTAGCAGCGGATGTGCTGCCCGCCTTCACCGCACTGTCCTGCGAGCACAAGGACGGCTGGGGCATGGCCTGGCACGACACCGATGGTCTGCACACCGTGCGGGAGCCTCAAGCGGCCCACACCAGCACGCGCTACGCCGACGTGGTCAGCACGGTGACAACCAGTGCTGCGCTGCTGCACCTGCGTCTGGCCTCCCCCGGCCTGGCGGTCGCCGAGGAGAACAGTCATCCGTTTCTGCGGGACGGGTGCGCCTTCGGACACAACGGATTCGTCGGCCCGATCGGGGATCTGGACAAGTTCCACGCCCCCGACCTCGTCGCGGCGGGCAGCACCGACAGCGAGAAGTACTTCCTCTCCGTGCTGACCCGCATGCGGGATGGCGAACCGGCACACCTAGCGTTGCTCTCCACGGCACTCGATCTGCTCGACCTTGCGGAGACCTCGAGTGCGAATGCCTCACTGCTGACCGCCGACGCGCTGCACATGGTGTGCGCCTACCGCCCCGGAACTCAGCCTCCGGGACGCCTTGAGGACTACTTCACGTTGCGCTATCGAGCCGAGGCCAGTGCGGTCATCGTGGGATCCGACGGGGTCGCACGCGACGATTGGCAGCGGCTGCCCAACCGCAGCGTCCTGTCGGTCGACAGGGTCTCCAGAAGGTGCGTCGTCACGAGCGGCCGCTAGCAGCAGTGAGGCGTGTCGCTCCGATTCGCTCGGGGTGGCATGGGGGTTTCCGGTGCCCGGAACGCCAAGTGCGGGAGGAGCCACGCCGTGACGAGCACGCACACACTGGGCGTCGCGGGCACCGACACTGTCTACGACGTCCGTGGCCCGCTGCCGAGCGCCGACGCGCGGCCCCTGCTGTTCATGATCGACCAGCCGATGGATGCCAAGGGTTTCGCGACCCTTGCCTCCCACTTCCCTGACCGCACCGTGATCACCTACGACCCCCGCGGGCTGGGGCGCAGCACCCGCAGCGACGGTCGCGTCGACCACACCCCCACCCAGCAGACCGAAGACGTCCATGCCCTGCTCAAGTCCC
>JAJZTN010000226.1 GCA_021848885.1 Actinomycetes bacterium | reverse complement strand
CCCGACCTTGAGCGCTGGCGGGGGTCAGCCGATGACGACGAGCAGGTCGCCCTCCTGCACGACCTCCCCCGGCTCGACATGCACCTCGCGCACCGTCCCGCCACCCTCGCACAGCACCGGGATCTCCATCTTCATCGACTCCAGCAGCACCAGGGTGGTGCCGGGCTCGACGCGCTCGCCCGCGGTGACCGGCACGGACAGCACGTTGGCCACCATCTCGGCGCGAATCTCCTCGGCCACCGGACACCCTCCTCGCACCGCCGACACCTGCCGGAACGCTACCGCTGGGCGCGTCGGGGCCGACCCCGGGCCCGGGTTCCTCCACACTTCAGGGGTGGCACTCGCTTTGGGGATCGCGCTGCTGGCGGTGCTGGCTGGGCTGCTGCTCGGCGGGCGGCTCAGCGGCCTCATCGGGCTCGGGCTGCGCTGGGCCGTGCTCCTGCCGGTCGCGGCCGCCGCGCAGCTCGCCCACGCCGTGCTGGCCCCCGACTCACGGCTGGCCTACCTGCTGGCGCTGCTGGTCACGACGGTGCTCGCCGCTGCCTTCGTCGGCGCCAACCTCACCGTCCCGGGCGTGCCGCTCATGGGGCTCGGGCTGCTGCTCAACAGTGCTGTCGTCGCGGCCAACGGCGCCATGCCGGTCTCCCTCGAGGCGCTGCGCGCCGCGGGGGCGGACTGGCTCACCGCCATCGGCGACGCCCGGCATGTGCTGGTGGGACCGGGCACCCGGCTGGGTTGGCTGGCCGACGTCATCCCGGTGGCCGACCCGCTGCATCGTGAGGCGGTCAGTGTCGGCGACCTGCTGGTGGCCGCCGGGCTGGGCCTGATCATCGTCACCGGGATGCGCCAGGCCGCTCCTCCGGCTCCTGCCCGCCGGCCCCAGCCGGGAGCAGGCCAGCCCGAGCCGGTCATCGACCTGCGCGAGCGCCTCGGCGTACGCCGGGTAGGCGAGCCGAACGGCGCCGGTGGCGGGGACTCAGGCCGGGGGGACTCAGAGGGATAGCCGGTTGACCCGCTCGATGACGCGGGCCAGGGAGTCCACGACCCGCGGGTCGTACTCGTAGGCCATGCCCAGCCGCAGCCGTTCGATCGCCTCGATCCGCCGGGAGGCCTCGGTGGACTCCCCCACCAGGTCGTCGTAGCCGTTGACCGCCCGGATGATCCGGGCTGCCAGCGGGACCTGCGGGCCGGTGTCACCGATCGGGCGCCGGTAGGGGTCGGCCTGGCGCTCGACGATGGCGGCGACCCCGTCGAGCACCCCGGTCTGGCGGATCACCGCACCGCCGTAGCCAGCGATCCGGCGCTGATCGTCCAGCGTGGCCATGACGGTGGCACCGCCCGGGATGGGCTCGGCCAGGGACAGCTGACCGATGTCGTGCATGAGGGCGGCGTACTCCAGCTCGAGCAGCGCGGCCTCGCTGAGGCCGAGGTCCTTGCCGACGGCCACCGCCAGCTCGCTGACCCGGCGCGCGTGGCCGGTCTCGGTGTAGCCGCCTACCTCGGTCACCCGGGCCAGCGAGCGGATGGTCTGCAGGTACGTCGCCCGGATCGAGGCGAAACGGCGGAAGGCGAACTGGGTGAGCAGCAGCGGGACCAGGAAGATCGGCAGCGCCCAGTAGCCGAGGAAGACCGAGGCCAGCGCGATGAGCACCCCGGTGGCACCGACCGCCGTGCCGATCATCCCGATGGCCACCAGCTCGTCGCGCAGCACCGCCCAGAACGGGGCGAAGTCCCGGCCGGCGCGCAGCACAGCCGCCAGCACGGCATCGATCACCAGGGCCACGACGGCGATGAGCACCAGCACGATGGCCAGCTGCCAGCGACGCAGCTGCTCGCTGAGGGCCAGCAGCGGGGTCATCCGGAACAGCGCGGCCGCCGCGGCGATGCTGAGCAGCCGCCGGGCCATGGCATCCAGTGCCGGGGCGCGCCCGGCCGCCACGTGCGGCAGCGCGCCGACCACCATGGCGAAGGCCACCACCATGATCACCGCTGCGGCGCCGAAGCGGGCCGGCTGGCCGGCGAAGTTCGCCAGCAGCGCAAGGCCCAGCCCTCCCGAGGTGGAGATCGGGGCGACGTCGCGACCTCCGGGCAAGGTGACCCGCATGATCTCACCGAGGCAGACGAAGGCGCCGAACGCCGTGAGAGTCCACGGCATGTGGATGCCCTGGCGGGCGGCCACCACGGTGGACAGGCTGACCAGCAGGCCGGTCAGGGTGAGGACGATCGCCGACCCCGAGACCCGTTCGCCGGTGGCCGATGCCGGACGCAGGAGACTCATTCGGAGGCCTCCTCGGACCGGCCCAGCATCGCCGCCCGCGGGTCGTCGTGGTCGAAGGTGTCACCGGCGCTGACATCGGCCGGCTCGACGTCGAAGAGCGCCGTGGTCTCCGGCTCCCAGCCCTGCCGCTCCAGCGCGACGACGAAGGCCTCGACCAGCGCGGAGTCGAACTGGGTGCCGGCGCAACGGCGCAGCTCCTCGACGGCGTCGGACACCGAGCGGGCACCGCGGTAGGAGCGGGTGGTGGTCATCGAGTCGAAGGCGTCGGCGACCCCGATGACCCGGGCGAACTCCGGGATCTCCTCCCCGCGCAGCCCCATCGGGTAGCCCAGCCCGTCGATGCGCTCGTGGTGGTGCATGATCCCGACATAGGCCTCGCCGAGGAAGGTGATGTCGCGCACCACCTCCAGCCCACGCACCGGGTGCAGCTTGATCGCGGCGTACTCCTCGTCGGTGAGCCGGCCGGACTTCTGCAGCACCCGGGTCGGCACGCCGAGCTTGCCGACGTCGTGCAGGATCCCGGCGTAGCGCAGCGAGGTCACCCGGTCCTCGCGCATGCCGAGCTGTCGGGCGATCATCTCCGAGGCGTGCGCGACCCGCTC
>JAJZTN010000225.1 GCA_021848885.1 Actinomycetes bacterium | reverse complement strand
GGATGTGTGCCATCCGAGAGGTCGACACCCGGGGCCTAGCGATCGAGGCCGGAGCCACCTGCACCGCGGCCTGGCTGAGGTGGCGGGCCCGGATCGAGCGTGGCGAGGCTCACGCGCTGGTCCGCCTCGCCGGTGAGCTGTCCACCTCACGCAACTGCGCACCGGCGCTGTCCAACGGGGAGATCTCGCTATCCCACGTGCGCACGATCTCCACCGCGTTGCGCCAGCTTCCCGAGGAAGCCACCGTTGACGACCTCGAGCGGGCCGAGGAGTTCCTCGTCGAGGCCGCTCGCCACCACGAGCCCCGCACAGTCGCCCGACAGGGGCGGATGATCGCCAGCGTGCTCGACAGCGAAGGCAGCGAACCGTTGGAGGAGTCCGAGCGGCGCCAGCGCAACCACCGCGAGCTGGTGCTCGGGCAGGGGCGCGACGGCATGGTGCACCTGCATGGCCGGCTCGACGCGCAGACCGGGCTGCTTCTGCGCGACATGCTCGACCCGCTCGCCGCGCCCCGCCCTTCCGTCGAGGGACCCGACCGTCGCGGTCCAGGTCAGCGCCTCGGTGACGCATTCGCCGAGCTGCTCGATGTCGCCGCTCGCACCTCCGACCTCTCCTCGCCTCGCGGGGGGCCGTTTCGCGTCAACGTGACGATGGACCTGGGCACCCTGCTCGGCGCTGCTGGCTGCCTGCCAGGCATGTCCGACCACGGCGAGCCGCTGTCGGCAGCAGCCGCCCGGCGACTGGCCTGTGACGCCGGGGTGCTGCCGACGGTCCTGGACGGCGCGGGATGCCCGCTTGACGTCGGGCGCACCCGGCGCACGGTTCCCGCAGCCCTCTTTCGCGCCCTCGTGGTGCGTGACGGCGGATGCGCCTTCCCCAGCTGCGATCGGCCACCCTCCTGGTGCGACGCGCACCATGTGGTGTTCTGGTCCCAGGGCGGGCGCACCGCGCTGGACAACCTCGTCCTTCTCTGTGGCCGCCACCACACCGTGGTGCACCACGAGGGCTGGACCGTCCACATAGCAGGCGACGGGCTTCCCGTCTTCCGGCCGCCGCGCTGGGTCGATCCCGACCAGCCGCTGCTGCCAGCCTCGCGAGCCCTGCTCCGACGCACCCTGGCTCAGCTCAACCCGGCTCCGCCTGAGCCGCCGTGGCGCTCGGCGAAGGTGTGCGAGCCGGGCGGGGCGAGTGCGCCGGGTGGGCCGGGTGCGCCAGGTGGGGCGGGTGAGCCGGGTGCGCCGGGCGAGCCAGGTTGGGCGGGTGAGCCGGGTGCGCCGGGTGCAACGTGGGGTCACGATCCGCAGAGCACACCGAATCCACGGGTCCGGCCTCCCCCGCGGTGAGCCGGGCGCGCCCGGCCCCAACGGCTGGCCGCGCGCTCGACCACAACGCGCGCACCCGCTGAGCCACGTGCCAGTCCCGGACCCGATCCGACGCACCACCGGCGGCGCGCGAAACCGCCGGCCCGGCCAGCAGCGCCGCGAGGTCGAACCAGCCGTAGCCGCCAGCCGCCCCGCTGGGCGGGTTGCCGATCAGGACGGTGCCGGTCGGCCCGAGCGTCGACCAGGTCCAGGTGCCCAGGTGGGTGCCGAGGATCTCCAGGTAGGTGACCACGATGAAGGCACCGACGTACAACGAGCGCGACGGTCCCCAGGCGAGGAAGCCGAGCATGCAGAGGAACCAGAAGGCGCCCAGCTCGTCCGGCCGGCCAGACCACCACAGACCCCATGCGGCGTACGCCGCCCCGGTGCCGACCACTGCGGCCACCAGCGGGCCGCGCCAGCGCTCGACCAGCCGGCTGCGGCCGAAGGCCAGAGCGGCGAGGTAGACCAGGCCGTGCCCCGGCGGGACGAACGCCGGCACGTTGTGCAGCCGGTAGACGTAGACGTGCAGCAAAGGGGAGAAGGTGTACTCCACCGCCGTGGCGAAGGCCACCACCACCGCGACCTGGCTGCGCACCAGAGGGGTTTCCCGGGCCAGCAGGCCGAGCAGCAGCACCCAGGTGCCCAGGCCCAGCAGGTCCTGCTGCCACAGGCTCGCCCCGCGGTCGAGAAGCAGCACTGCGGGAATCCATGCCAGCACCACCACGGTGACGCCCAGTGCCCGGCCCACCCGCGGTGCGCTCAGGCGGGGCGCGACGGCTGAGGCTGGCACCGGCCGATCGTCCCACGTACGGTCGCGAGGGCACCGGGACCTACGGCTCGGGGACGGGCCAGAGCCGATGCCCCCACCGTCATGATCGACTGAAGGGTGCCATGTCCTTGTGGGCTGGCTCCAGTCGCGGGACCATGGCATGAACCGACGCCGAGCTGGAGGTGGCCCGATGCACGTGCGCGACGCCATGAGCCAGATCGTCCTGACCATCGGCCCCGGTCACACCCTGCGCGAGGCCAGCACCGCGATGGCCGGGCGCCGGGTCGGTGCGGCCGTTGTGCTCGACCCGGACAGCCAGGGCATCGGCATCATCACCGAGCGTGACGTGCTGGAGGCTCTGGCCGAAGGCAAGGACCCCGATGCCGAGCTGGTCGCCGATCACCTGACCAGCGAGTTGGTCTTCGCCGCTCCAACCTGGACCCTGCGCCAGGCTGCGGCCGCGATGGTGGCCGGTGGATTCCGCCATCTCGTCGTGCTCGATGGCGGGGAGGTCTCCGGCATCCTCGCGATGCGCGACATCGTGCGCGCCTGGTCAGCCGAAGCCGCCGCGGCCGAGCTGGTCGGATAGGCCCGCCGCGTCCCTCGAATGCCACGGCGTCACGCTGCGGCATACCTATTGGCGCGGTGTCACACCGCGGCATTCACCGAACGCCGCACCGCCGCACACGCCCCCCGCCGCACGGGCCGCGCCGTCGCACGGCACACGCCCCCCGCCGCACGGGCCGCGCCGT
>JAJZTN010000224.1 GCA_021848885.1 Actinomycetes bacterium | reverse complement strand
GCCGCCGGGCACCGGGCAGGGGCGCGGACCACGGGCGGGGCGGCGGCGGCGGCCGGGTCGTGGGTGCACCCGGACACCGTAGGGGCAGCGTCGCCGTCAGCGCGGCAAATCCTCCGGGGCAGCGTCGCCGTCAGCGCGGCAGACCCTCCGGGGCAGCGTCGTCGTCAGCGCGGCAGACCCTCCGGGGCAGCGTCGCGGTCAGCGCGGCAGACCCTCCGGGGCAGCGTCGTCCATCTCGAAGGACACCGGCATCCGGGCATGACCGGCCAACCGGAACAGCCGGATGAGCGGGTTGGAGCGCACCGCGCAGGTGGCGCGCACGGCGTCGTTGTGAAACCGGCGAGCCAGCTGCACTCGGCGGCAGGCGGCGCCGAGCTCAGCGAGCAGCTGCCGCCCGACCGGGTCCTCCAGCACGTCCGCATCCAGGGTGTCCGGCGCCAGGGCGGCGCACAGAGCCTGCGACAGCTCGCTCTCGGCGCTCGGGCGGGCCACCGGGTCAGCGTCACGGGCCCGGCGGGCCGCCTCGGCCAGCAGCAGGGCTGCGGCCGGGTCGAGCAACCCCGAGGTGGCCAGCTCGATGACCACTGAGGCTCGGCGTACCAGCTGGGCGTCCAGCGCCTCGACGGTCCCCTCCACCCGGGCGTGCAGCCGGTCCAGCCGGGTCGCCGAGAAGGACAGGTACCAGGCCAGCGCGGCCAGCACCACCGCGACGATCGCCAGGGCTGCCTGAGGTCCCATCGCCGGCCCCCGCTACCCGGGCACCGGGCCGGCCCAGCGGCGCCGCCGGGTGCGGGGGGCCTCCACCACCGGGGGCCGACCGAGCGTGACGGTCTCGTAGACGGCGAGCAGGTCATCGGCCACCACCGACCAGTCGTAGCGGCGTACCTGGATGCGCGCCGCCGCCGCCAGCCGGGCGCGCTCGGCCGGGTCGGCGAGCAGCTCGGCCAGCGTGGCGGCCAGAGCCGGGGCATCCCCGACCGGGAAGGTGCGACCCAGGGCCCCGTGGTCGAGCACGGCCCGGAAGGCCTCCAGGTCGCTGGCCACCACCGGGGCACCGGCGGCCATCGCCTCGACCAGGATGATCCCGAAGCTCTCCCCACCCAGGTTCGGGGCGACGTAGACGTCCACCGTGGCCAGCAGGGCCGCCTTGTCGGCTTCGCTGACCTGGCCGAGGAAGCTCACCGATTCGAGCACCTCGGTCGGCACCTGCCCGCTGACCTCCTCCACGTCGCCCCGACCGGCCACCAGCAGCCGCACCCCGGGACGCTGGCGCAGCAGCAGCGTGAAGCCCTCCAGCAGGGTGGCCAGACCCTTGCGGGGCTCGTCGATGCGGCCGATGAACCCGATCGTTCCGTTGCTCCCGCGCCACTGCGGGCGAGGCTGCGCCGCCGCGAAGCGGTCGACGCACAGGCCGTTGGGGATGACCACGGCGTCCCCGCCGAGATGGTCGACGAGCGTACGACGGGCTTCCTCGGACACGGCGATCCGGGCGCTGATCTTGTCCAGCGCCGGCTGCAGGACGGTGGAGGCGGCCGCCATGACGCGGGAGCGCACCATCGCGGTGTGGAAGGTCGCCACGATGGGCCCGCTGGCCGCCCAACAGGCCAGGATCGACAGGCTCGGGGAGGCCGGTTCGTGGATGTGCAGCACGTCGAAGCCGCCCTCGCGCAGCCAGCGACGCACCCGGGTGGCCGAGATCACGCCGAAGGAGAGCCGGGCCACCGAGCCGTTGTAGGGCACCGGGACCGCCCGGCCCGCCGGCACGACATAGGGCTGCACGTCAGCGTCCTCGTCGGCGGGGGCCAGCACGCTGACCGAGTGGCCCAGCCCGATGAGGTGCTCGGCCAGGTCACGGACGTGGAACTGGACCCCACCCGGGACCTCCCAGGAGTACGGGCAGACCAGCCCCACCCGCAGCGCTCGACCGGTCACGCTCACCCGGCCCGCTCGCCTCGACCGGCGGACAGGTCGGCCAGCCACAGCGGTTGCAGCATGTGCCAGTCGCCCGGGTGCGCGCGGATGCCTTCGGCGAAGGTGTCGGCCAGCGCCTGGGTCATGACGCCAACCTTGGCCCGGGTGTCTCCCGACACCGGCACCGGGATCACCTCGTGCAGCCTCATGCTCACCCCACCGGTGTCCTCGTCGTACCACAGTGTCGCCGGGACCAGCGGGGCGCCGGTGCTCAGCGACAGCAGCGCCGGGCCCGGTGGCATCCGGGTCGGCTCGCCGAGAAGGGTGACCGCCACCCCGCTGGCCCGCAGGTCCCGGTCGGCCAGCAACGGCACCAGGCGCCCGGAGCGCAACCTTTCGACCAGCATGGCGAAGACGTCACGTTCGGCGCCGGTCAGCGGAAGGATCTCCATGCCCAGCGCCGTCCGGTAGGCGAGGAAGCGCTGGTAGAGCCCCTCCGGGCGCAGCCGCTCGGCGACGCTGGTGACCGGCATCCCGGACACCGCGGCCCAGGCACCTGCCAGGTCCCAGTTGCCCATGTGCGGCAGCCCGACGACCACCCCGCGCCCGCGATCCAGGTGGTCCCACAGCGTGGCCTCGTTGACGATGCGGAAGTCGGCCCGGATCCGCTGCTCGGAGTAGTCGGGCAGCCGGAACACCTCCGACCAGTACCGCAGGTAGGAGCGCATCCCAGCCCGGCTGAGCTCGCGCGCCCGACCGGGTGCTGCGCCCGGGCCCAGCACCCGGGCCAGGTTGCGTTCCAGCTGCGCCACCCCGGGACCGCGCCGGGCCCAGGCCAGGTCGGCCAGGCCGGTGAAGGCGGCCCGTACGACCGGCTCGGGCGCCCGGCGCACCAGCGTCCACCCGGCCGACCACACCGACAGCTGGATCCGCTCGCTGACCCGCCGCTCGGCGTGGCGGACCCGCTCGCTCACCCGCCGCTCGGGGTGCTGGACCCGC
>JAJZTN010000058.1 GCA_021848885.1 Actinomycetes bacterium | reverse complement strand
AGGCCGCCGCAGGCCGCCGCCCGCCGCAGGCCGCCGCAGGCCGCCGCCGGGGCCCGCCGCACCCGGCCGCCGCACCCGCCGGGTCAGAACAGGACGGTGGCGAAGGTACCGACCTGGCGGAAGCCGACCCGGCGGTAGGCGGCCAGCGCGGGGGCGTTGTACTCGTTCACGTAGAGGCTGACGACCGGGGCCAGGTGGGCCCGGGCGTAAGACACAGCCGCCGCCATCCCGGCGACGGCGAGCCCGCGCCCGCGCAGCTCGGGCTGGACCCAGACACCCTGGACCTGGCAGGCCCGCTGGGTGACCGAACCAAACTCCGCCTTGAACTGCACCGCGCCCTCGACGATACGGGCCAGCGCCCGCCCTGCCGCGACAAGCTCAGCAACCCGCGCCCGGTAGAGGGCCCCGCCGTCGGAGGCCAGCGGGGATATGCCCACCTCCTCGGTGAACATCGCCACCGCGGCCGGTAGCAGCACGTCGACCTCACCGGGGCGCACCGGTCGCACCAGCGGGTCCGGGGCGACCAGCGGCGGGCCGTCGAGGACCATCAGCGGCTGGCTCACCCGCACCTCGCGGGCCGGGCGCCAGGCCGGCTCCAGCTGAGCCCACAGGTCAAGCACGGCATCGGCCGGCCCCACGATGGACGAGCAGTGTCGACCCTGGCGCAGCGCCCGCTCGGCGAAGGCCCGCAGCGCCACCGCCCCGGCCTGCACCGGCACGAGGTTCGCCCCGGCGTAGCAGGCCGAGACGAGCCGGCCGTGCTCGAAGAAGCCCCACACCTCGGCGCCCAGCCGCCACGGCTGCAGCCCCGCGGCCTGCACCCGCGAGGCCACAAAGGCGTCGGTGACCGGGTCCTGATCGAGCAGGGCGAGCAGCTCGGCCCGGTTGCTCGGGTCGAGTGTGCGGACCACCGGAGCGCGAAGCACCCACCCTCCTTCACCCGGTGCGAGGCCGCCGACATGACGCTACCGAAACCAGCCGCCCTCGCGCCGCCGGCCGGGCACGCGCGCGGGCCATGGGTCGACCCGCCCCGCGCTGGACCCAGTCGTCGTACGCCGCCCCGCCCGCGCTCAGCCGAGCGTGACCTGCGGTTGCCCCGGGGCCAGGCCCTCCGCCTCGGCCAGCGCCAGGGCGTGCTCGATGAGGGTCTCCACGATGGCGGACTCCGCCACTGTGGCGACGACCTCGCCACGCACGAAGATCTGCCCCTTGCCGTTGCCGGACGCGACCCCCAGGTCGGCCTCCCGGGCCTCGCCCGGGCCGTTGACGACACAGCCCATGACCGCCACCCGCAGGGCGACGTCCAGCCCCTCAAGCCCGGCGGTGACCTCCTCGGCCAGCTTGTACACGTCGACCTGGGCCCGCCCGCAGGACGGGCAGGAGACGATCTCCAGGCCACGCTGGCGCAGCCCGAGCGACTCGAGGATCTTGATCCCGACCTTGACCTCCTCGACCGGCGGGGCAGACAGGGACACCCGGATAGTGTCGCCGATCCCTTCGGCCAGCAGGGCCCCGAAGGCCACCGCCGACTTGATCGTGCCCTGGAAGGCCGGCCCGGCCTCGGTCACCCCGAGGTGCAGGGGGTAGTCGCACCGCTCGGCGAGCTGGCGGTAGGCGTTGATCATCACGACTGGGTCGTGGTGCTTGACCGAGATCTTGAAGTCCCGGAAGCCGTGCTCTTCGAAGAGCGCGGCTTCCCACAGCGCCGACTCCACGAGCGCCTCGGGAGTCGCCTTGCCGTACTTGCGCAGCAGTCGTGGGTCCAGGGACCCGGCATTGACCCCGATCCGGATCGAGACCCCGGCCTCGGCCGCGGCCCGGGCGATCTGGGCGACCTGGTCGTCGAAGGCCCGGATGTTGCCCGGGTTGACCCGTACGCCGGCACAGCCGGCCTCGATCGCGGCGAAGACGTACCGGGGCTGGAAGTGGATGTCGGCGATCACCGGGATCTGGGACTTCGCGGCGATGCTCGCCAGTGCGTCGGCATCGTCCTGGCTCGGGCAGGCGACACGGACGATGTCGCACCCGGCTGCGGTGAGCTCGGCAATCTGCTGCAGGGTCGCGTTGACATCGGTGGTCGGGGTGGTTGTCATCGACTGCACCGACACCGGGGCGTCACCGCCGACCATGACCCGCCCGACGCGGATCGCCCGGCTGGTTCGGCGGGTGGCCAGTCTCGCCGGCACCTCCGGCATGCCCAGCGACACCGGGCCGCCACCCCTCGCGCTCATCGCCACCCTCGTTCGTCCTCGCTCGACCACCCCGCCCACTCCCCACCGTGCGCCCGCGGGTCGGCACCGCGGCTGCCACCAGCCAGGGTGTCACGCCGCGTCTCGGCGCTCCCGAGGAGTCGAGACGGGCCGGGCAGGCCGGCTCCGATCACTGCGGCAGCACGATCGGGTTGACGAGGTCGTTGGTCAGCACGAGCACCCCGAACAGCAGGATCACCACGACGCCGAGCACGGTCAGCACCTGGTAGCTGGCCGGGTCGACGTGACCCATCGGTCGCCGGCCCAACAGCCGCAGCACCCGGTTGCGCACGACTTCGACGAGGATCGCGGCCATGTGACCGCCGTCGAAGGGTGGAAGCGGGACGAGGTTGAGCAGGCCCACGGTCAGGTTGAGGCCGGCGACCAGGGTGAGCAGGTCGAACAAACGGCCCTGGACCGGAACGTTGGGAAGGGCCGCCAGGTCACCGCTGACCCGAGCCGCGCCCACGACGCTTATCAGCCCGTTCTGCGACCGCGGCGCCTCACCCATGGCGCTGCGCACCAGGTTGGGGATCGCCGCGGGGATGCCCACGATCGCCTTGGCAGTGGCCGTGGTGACCAGCCACGAGTACGAGCTGGCCGTGCGCAGTGACCCGAGGACCCCGGCGGAGGAGTAGACCACGCCCGGTGACACGCCGAGCCGCCCGACGACCTTGCCGTCCAGCGTCCCCGCGGCCAGGGACGGGTGCAGGGTGAGCCGTGCCGAGCCACGCTGCACGGTCAGGCTCACCGGCCCCGGGCCGGCCTGCTGGATGGCGGTGACGACCTGCTGCCACGTCGGGGTGGGCACACCGGCGACGTCCACGATGCGATCGCCCACCCGCACCCCGGCGGCCCCGGCCGGGGAGGGCGCCGCACCGGCCTGACAGGTCGGTGCGGTCGCGGTGGTCGCGGTCGCGACCGCAAGGCACGGGGAGACCGCCGCCACCGACGTGGACGGCGCGGCTGTGCCGATGCTCAGCAGCGCGACGACCAGCACGAGCCAGCCGGTGACCAGGTTGATCGCCACCCCGGCGACCATGACCGTCAGGCGCTGCCAGGCAGGCCGGCGATAGAAGGCTCGAGGCGCCTCCGTCGGGCTGAGGGTTTCCTGGGCGGTCATCCCCGCGATGTCGACGAACCCGCCGGCGGGCACGGCCTTTATGCCGTACTCCGTCTCACCGCGGTGGAAGGACCACAGCGTCGGTCCGAAGCCGAAGAAGAAGCGCCGCGCCTTCATGCCGAAGGCCTTGGCCGAGACCAGGTGACCGAACTCGTGCAGCGTCACCGAGACGACGAGTGCGACGACGAACACCACGACTCCGACGGTCGCGTTCACCTGGTGGCCCCCTGCCGGTCTGATCCGCTCAGCTGACGGGCCCGTTCCCGGGCCCAGTCCTGCGCAGCCAGAACATCCTCAAGCCTCAGACAGTTCCCCGAGGCGTGCCCGTCGTGCCCGTCGTGCTCGGCCAGCACCGCTGCCACCGTGTCCACGATGCCCAGGAACGGCAAGTTCCCGGACAGGAACGCCGCCACGCACTCCTCGTTGGCCGCGTTGAGCACGGCCGGGGCGGTCCCACCCGCACGGCCGGCCTCCCGGGCCAGCGACACTGCCGGGAAGGCATGCTCGTCAAGCGGCAGGAAGTCCCAGCTCGAGGCGGTGCTCCAGTCGCAGGCCGGCCCGGCGTCGGGCACCCGGTCCGGCCAGCCCAGCCCAAGAGCGATCGGGACGAGCATGCTCGGCGGGCCCGCCTGGGCCAGCGTCGACCCGTCGGTGAACTCCACCATCGAATGGATCATCTGCTGCGGGTGCACCACGACATCGATCCGCTCGATCGGCACACCGAAGAGCAGATGTGCCTCGATCACCTCGAGGCCCTTGTTCAGCATCGTGGCGGAGTTGACCGAGATGACCGGACCCATCGCGAAGTTGGGGTGCGCCAGCGCCTGCTCGGGGGTCACCCCGGCCAGCTCCTCACGGCCCCGGCCGCGGAAGGGCCCGCCGCTCGCGGTCAGCACGAGCCGGCGCACCTCCTCGGCCCGTCCGCCGCGCAGGCACTGCGCGAGCGCCGAGTGCTCGGAGTCCACCGGCACGATCTGGCCTGGTGCGGCCAGCTCGGCCACCAGCACCCCCCCGACGATGAGCGACTCCTTGTTGGCCAGCGCCAGGGTCGTCCCGGCCCGCAGCGCGGCCAGTGTCGGGCCGAGCCCGACCGAGCCGGTGATCCCGTTGAGTACGACGTCGGCCGGACTGGCGGCCAGCTCGGTGGCGGCCTGGGGGCCAGCGAGCAGCCTGGGCATGGCGTAGTCACCGCGGGCGAAACCGGCCTTGCTCGCCTTCGCGTAGACAGCCAGCTGCAGGTCCTCCAGCACGCTGCCTCGGGCCACCGCGACCGCTCGTGGCCGGTGCCGCAGCACCTGCCGAGCCAGCAGCTCGACGTCCCCGCCCGCGGCGGCCAGCCCAACCACCCGGAAACGGTCCGGGTTGGCCTCGATGACCCGCAGTGCCTGCCGTCCGATCGACCCGGTGGAGCCGAGCACGATGACGTCACGTCGGGGCAGGGGTGGGCGGGTCACGGTGCCATTGTCGGGCATCGCCGGGACACCGCCGCCTCCCGCTGCGTCGCGGCGCCTTCCGGCCTCGACGCGCCACCGCGCACCGGTGGCCGTAGCGGCTCGGGCTGGCCGAGCATCGTCACCGCCTGCAATGCCAGCCACAGCTGCACCCGGTCCTGTGTCGAGGCCAGCGACCGATCGGTCAGCCGCTCGATCTGGCCCAGTCGGTAGCGCACCGTGTTGCGATGCACGAACAGCCGGGCGGCCACCACCCCGACCGAGCCGTCGGCGCGAAGGTAGGCATCCAGAGTGGCGAGCAGACCGCCGTTGTGGGCCGCATCGAAGTCGATCAGCGGGCGCAGCACCTCCTCCCCGATCTCGCGCAAGGGCAGGTCTTGGCTGCCAAGGATCAGACCCGACAGGCTCAACGGCTCGCGGTCGTTGACACCCGGCCCCCGCAGCAGCGCCTCACGGGCCTCGAAGAAGCTCCAGCGCAGCCCCGACACCCCCGGGTAGCCGCCGCCGATGCCAACCCGCACGCTCGAGGAGATGCTGGCCAGCTGCCCGTGCAGCAGGTGGGCGAGCTCGTGCACGGGCTCGTCGTCCTCGGCGATCACGACCAGGTGCTGCCCGACGATCGCGGTCGCCACCCGCGGTCGCACCAGCCACGGCAACGAGCGCAGTCGCGCCTGCACCTGTTCGTCCCCGGCGGCCTCACCAAGCACGACGCGATGGTGCGCCTCGGGGTTCACCGCGGACACCGCCAGTCTGCGCGCGGCCTCCGAGGGGGCCAGGATCCCGCGAACCAGGTCCTCAACCACCTGCCCCAGCAGCTGGCGCCGCCCGGTGAGCACGGCCTGGCGGCGTGCCAACTCGAGACCGACCAGGCTCACCGCGTAGGGCAGCACGTCCAGCGCCCCGGCGGGGCGGCGCAGGCACAGGTGGGCGGGCACAGAGCCGTCGACCTGGACCGGCAGCGCGGCCAGCGCCATCCCCACGGCCACTGCGCCGGGGTCGGTGCGCACCTGCGGGATCAGCTCGGCCGGCCACGTCGTTGACGCCGGGGCGCTGGCCAGCGGGCTGCCCAGGCCGTCGATGACACCCACGTCGCCACCGACGAAACCGCGCAGCACATCGACGAGGGTGGCCAGCCCGTCGCCGCCCAGAAGCGCCCGGGAGAGCGCGTCGTGCATGTCGAGCAGGTCGCGGAACCGCCCGTAGTGCTCCTCGAGAACCCGATCGGCGACCCACCGGTTGATGGCGATGAAAGGCGTGCGGTAGGGCACCTCGAGCAGCGGCAGGCCCAGCCGCTGCGCGGCGTCCACAACGGCCTGCGGCACGCTGTCATGGCTCAGCCCGACAGCGAAGCCCAGCCCTACCGCGGCGCTGTCGACGATGCGCTCGACGAAGCCCCGCTGGTCGGCGGCGGTGCCCTGCCGAAGCCCGGTGGTCAGCACCAGCTCACCGCCGGCAAGAAAGGGCCGCGGGTCCGCGAGCTCGGTCACGGCGACCCAACGGACCACGGCCTCGAGCCCACCGGGCGGAGTGACCACGGGTCGCAGCCCCAGGCTCGGCTCGGCGATCACGTCAGCGACGGTGACGGGCACCTCGGAACTGTACAAGCGCACAACAGGTCGTCGAAGCGCTGTGCACCTGCACGTGGCGAGCATCACCGTTGATCTCTACCGTGACGGCCAGTACTCGGCCAAAGGGAGCGGCGTGCAGCAGATCCGAGCGCGGGTAGCGGGGCGTCACCTCGCCGCGGACCGTTGGCTTGAGGTGCTCAACCCCTACGACGGCAGCGAGGTCGGCCGCGTTCCCGCCTGTGACCCTACCCATGTCGACGCCGCCTGCCGGGCGGCCGTCGTGGCCCTCAGCCGCGGTGACTTCCCCCAGCACCGCCGGGCCCAGGTGCTCGACGCCGCCGCGGTGCTGCTGGCCGAGCGTGGCGAGGAGTTCGCGCGCACGGTCGTGCTGGAGTCGGGCAAGCCGGTCCGGGACGCTCGCGTTGAGGTGCACAGGTCCGTGGACACGCTGCGCTCCTCCGCCGCCGCAGCGCGAACACTGGCCGGCGACATGGTCGCGTTACCGGCCTCGGCCCGGGGCCAGGGTCGGCTCGGTTTCGCCCTGCGGGTGCCGATCGGGGTGGTGGCAGCCATCACCCCGTTCAACTTCCCGCTCGAGCTGGTCACCCACAAGCTCGGCCCGGCCATCGCCGATGGTTGCCCGGTCGTGCTCAAGCCGTCGGAGCGGACTCCCATAAGCGCCATCCGGTTGGTAGACCTGCTCGTGGAGGCCGGTCTGCCCCACGACTGGGTCTCCGTCGTGACAGGCACCGGGGAGGACGTCGGCGCTGCCCTGGTGGCCCATCCGGTTCCGCGACTCGTCTCCTTCACTGGCAGCATCGGAGTCGGGCGTGCGATCGAGCGGGCGGCCGTCGGCAAGCGGGTGGATCTCGAGCTGGTGTCCAACGCCCCGGTCATCGTGGAGCCGGATGCGGACCTGACGCGCGTCGCCGAAGCGATCCGCACGGCAGGGTTCTCCAACGCCGGGCAGAGCTGCGTCTGCCCCCAGAGGGTGCTCGTGCACGAGTCCAGGCACGCCGATCTGGTCAGGGCGCTACGCGATGCGGTCGCAACCCTCGTCACGGGCGACCCGCTGGAAGAGGCCACCCATGTCGGCCCGCTCATCAGCCCGCGCGAGACGTCGCGGGTGGCTGCCTGGATCGGCGCCGCTGCCGATGAGGGCGCCATCGTGGTCACCGGAGGGAAGGTCGTCGGCCGGCTGCTGCACCCCACGGTCATCGACCAGCCGCCACTGCACAGTGATCTCTACCGTAAGGAGATCTTGGGCCCGGTCGTCACGGTGACCCCCTACGCCGACTTCACCGAGGCGGTGAGGCTGGCCAACGACCGCGACTTCGGCCTTCAGGTCGGGGTCTTCACCTCGAGTGTCGCCACCACGCTGCGTGCCGTGCGGGAGCTCGACTTCGGCGGCGTACTCGTCAATGAGGCCCCGACCTGGCAGGTGGGCCAGCAGCCCTACGGCGGGGCCCGAGGCTCTGGCAACACCCGTGAAGGGCCCTCGTACGCCGTGCAGGAGATGACCGAGCTGCGGTTCGTGATGCTCAGTGCGTGATCACACGAGTGGCTATGCCGCCCACCCTTCACCCACGCAGGGCGAGGCCAGACGGGGCGGCTCTGGTTCGCCCGGGGCCGACCCGGGTGCCGGGATCGCCATCCGACTGCGCAACCTGCACAAGAGCTTCGGGCATATCGAGGCGGTTCGCGGGGTCGACCTCGAGGTGGGCGACGGTGAGTTCTTCTCGATGCTGGGGCCCTCCGGATCTGGCAAGACGACCGTGCTCCGGCTCATCGCCGGCTTCGAGGCGCCGACCTCGGGCACGATCGAGCTCGGCGGGCGAGACGTGACCCGGGTGGCCCCGTTCGACCGGGACGTCAACACCGTCTTCCAGGACTACGCCCTGTTCCCGCACATGAGCGTCGAGCAGAACGTGGCCTACGGGCTGGCGGTGAAGAAGGTGCCCAGCCACGAGCGCACCGCTCGCACCCGAGAGGCCCTGGCCGCAGTCCGGCTCGAGGGGTTCGGGTCACGCCGCCCCTCGCAGCTGTCTGGCGGCCAGCGCCAGCGGGTCGCCCTGGCTCGAGCGCTTGTCAACCGCCCGCGGGTCCTCCTGCTCGACGAGCCGCTGGGTGCCCTGGATCTCAAGCTTCGCCAGCAGATGCAGGTCGAGCTGAAGAACCTGCAACGCGAGGTCGGGATCACCTTCGTCTTCGTCACTCACGACCAGGAGGAAGCCCTGACCATGAGCGACCGCATCGCCGTCTTCCACGAGGGCCGCATCGAGCAGGTCGCTCCGGCCGCCGAGGTCTACCAGCACCCGGCCAGCGAGTTCGTCGCCACCTTCGTCGGCACGGCGAACCTGCTGCGTGGCAGCTCGGCCCGCACGGTGCTCGGCACCGACGGCACGTGGAGCATCCGACCCGAGCACCTGCGGATGACGGACCCCGCAACCACCGTCGACCCGCGCGAGCACCACGCGGACGGCGTCATCTCCGACATCGTGTACGCCGGCCCGGTCAGTCGCTACGTCGTGGCGCTGGACCTGGGTCCCAACCTCATTGTGACCACCCAGAACGCCACGCTCGCGCCCGCCGACACCTCGGCAGAGCGCGGCCGGCGGGTGCGGGTGGTCTGGCGCCCCGAACATGCCCTGCGCGTCGGCTGAGCGGCCGGCGCCCGTCACCACGACAGGAGACACACACCATGCAACGACGACATGTGACGGCTGCGCTTGCCGTGACCTCGGTGCTCATGCTCGTCACGGCAGCGTGCTCGTCGGGCGGCTCGGGCACAACGGGGGCCTCCGCCGCCGCCGGCGGGGCCACAGGAGGCGGCGCAGCAGCCCCCCCGAATGTGCCCATGCAGCAGACCCTCGGAGCGAGTGAGGGGCAGCTGAACGTCATCGCGTGGGCCGGCTACGCCGAGGACGGTTCCAACGACCCCAAGGTCGACTGGGTCCACCCGTTCGAAAAGCAGACTGGCTGCAAGGTCAACGTGAAGATCGGCAACACCTCCGACGAGATGGTGGCGCTGATGAAGACCGGCCAGTACGACGTAGTCTCGGCCTCCGGGGACGCGACCTTGCGGCTCGTCTACGGCGGTGACGTCGCTCCGGTGAACACCGCGCTCGTGCCCAACTACGCGACGATCTACGGCTTCCTGAAGAACCGAGCGTGGAACTCGGTCAACGGCACGATGTACGGCGTCCCGCACGGCTGGGGTGCCAACCTGCTCATGTGGAACACCGACGTCGTGAAGACGCCGCCGACGTCCTGGGGCGCCGTCTTCGACCCCGGCTCTGCCTACAGCGGCAAGATCACGGCCTACGACTCTCCGATCTACATCGCCGACGCGGCCCTGTACCTGATGAAGACCAAGCCGGACCTGGGCATCAAGAACCCCTACGCCCTGGACCAGACCCAGTTCGACGCCGCAGTTGGCCTGCTCAAGCAGCAGCGCAAGACCGTGGGCGAGTACTGGGCCGACTACACCAAGGAGGTCCAGGCCTTCGAGTCCGGTGACAGCGTGATCGGCACCACCTGGCAGGTCATCGCCAACCTCATCCAGGCCGACAAGAAGGTCAGCGTCAAGGCCATCGTCCCGACCGAGGGTGCCACCGGCTGGTCGGACACCTGGATGATCTCCAGCAAGTCGCGTCACCCCAACTGTGCATACCGGTGGATGGACTGGATCGTCTCCCCGCAGGTCAACGCCGATGTTGCCCAGTGGTTCGGCGAGGCGCCCGCCCAGTCGAAGTCCTGTGACCTGCCGACCATGGCCGAGCACTGCACGACCTACCACGCCGCCGACGAGTCGTACGCGAACCAGATCTGGTACTGGACGACGCCGACCACCAGCTGCCTGGACGGTCGAGGCAACCAGTGCGTGGACTATGCCCGTTGGGTGCAGGCCTGGACCGCCATCAAGGGATGACGTCACAGTGACGGCGGGGTCAGCAAACCCCTCCCGGCCCGGCCTCGCCGGGCCGGGAGGGCTCGCCCGTGCGGCGTCGCGGGTGCTGCACGCGCACCCGCGGCTGCGCCTCGTCGGGCTGCTGGCCGCGCCGATGCTCTGGCTGGTGGTCGCCTACCTAGGTGCGCTGCTGGCGCTGTTCCTCACCGCATTCTGGACGGTCAACGACTTCACCGGCTCGGTCGTGCACCTGTGGAACCTCGACAACTTCACGACACTACTGGGGCGCTCGGTGTACCGGACCGTCGCGGCGCGCTCGCTGGGCGTGGCCAGCCTGGTCACACTGCTCGACGCGGCGGTCGCGCTGCCGATGGCGTTCTACATGGCCAAGGTCGCCTCACCCCGAGCACAGAAGTGGCTCGTGGTGGCGATCCTGACCCCGCTGTGGGCCAGCTACCTGGTCAAGGCCTACGCCTGGCGGGTCATGCTCTCCTCCGACGGAGTCATCGACTGGGCACTGGGACCGCTGGGGCTGCGCGGCCCCGGCTACGGTCTGCCAGCCACCGTGATCACTCTGGCCTACCTGTGGCTGCCCTACATGGTGCTGCCGATCTTTGCCGGGCTGGAGCGCATCCCGCAGTCGATGCTGGAGGCCTCCAGCGACCTCGGCGCCGGTGCGGGGCACACCTTCCGGGCCGTGGTGGCACCGCTGCTGCTCCCCGCCATCGTCGCGGGGTCGATCTTCACGTTCTCGTTGTCGCTGGGCGACTACATCACCGTCAAGATTGTCGGAGGGGCCACGCAGCTGTTCGCGAACGTCATCTACGACAACCTGCTCACCGCCAACGACCTGCCCTTCGCGGCGGCGGCCGGACTCTTCCCGGTCTCTGTGATGATCGCCTACCTCGCGGTCGTTCGGCGTACGGGTGCCTTGGAGAACCTGTGAGAGAGGAGCCGGGGCCGTGACGCTTTCGCGAGGCGCGCGCCTCGCCCTCACCCTCGCCATGGGCGCAGGACTCGCCCTCGTCTACGTTCCGCTGGCCGTCGTGCTGGTCAACAGCTTCAACACCTCCCGCACGTTCGGTTGGCCGCCCGCGGGGTTCACCCTCGACTGGTGGGTCCGGGCCTGGCAGGCACAGGGGCTGACCACCGCGCTCTGGACCAGCGTGCAGGCGGGCCTGGGTGCCACGGGCATTGCGATGGTGCTGGGCACGATGGCCGCGTTCGCCGTGTCGCGCTATCGCTTCTTCGGCCGCCAGGCCGTCTCCTTCCTCGTTCTTCTCCCCATCGCGCTGCCGGGCATCGTCACCGGGATCGCGCTGAACAACGCCTTCCGGACCGTGCTGTCCCCGCTCGGGATCGGGCTGGGGCTGTTCACGGTGATCGTGGGCCACGCCACGTTCTGCGTCGTGGTGGTCTTCAACAACGTCCTCGCCAGGTTGCGCAGGATCGCAGGCTCACTCGAAGAGGCATCGATGGACCTCGGCGCCGGGATCGGTGCGACCTTCTGGCGGGTCACCCTGCCCTCGATCCGCTCGGCCCTGCTCGCCGGCGGCCTGCTCGCCTTCGCGCTGTCCTTCGATGAGATCATCGTCACGACCTTCACCGCGGGGGCCGGGGTGCAGACCCTGCCGATCTGGATCTTCGGGAACCTCTTCCGTCCCAACCAGGCGCCAGTGGTCAACGTCGTCGCGGCGGCGCTTATCGTGCTGTCAGTTCTGCCCGTCTGGCTGGCCCAACGAGTCGGCGGAGACAGCGGTGGGGGGCGGCTGTGAGAGAGCGCGCCACCTGCACCCCCTGCACCACCCGCCCTCCCAGCGGTCGGGCCCGAAGGCAGGCCGCCGACCGTCCACCTCATCGACCTGCACCTGAGCAGGTCGCATGCGAAACCGAGAGGCACCCATGAGCGAGAAGACAGCCTTCACGAACTTCGTCAACGGCCGGTCCGAGCCCGCCCTGGACCGCCAGACCATCGACCTGGTCGACCCGGCCACCGGCGAGGTCTTCGGTTCCGCCCCGCGCTCCGGCCCCGCTGACGTCGACGCGGCGCTGCGTGCCGCCTCCGAGGCGTTCGAGACCTGGCGGGACACCACGCCCAGCCAGCGGCAGCTGGCACTGCTACGCATCGCCGACGCCATCGAGGCCCGCGCCGAGGAGCTCGTCGCCCTGGAGAGCCGCAACACCGGCAAGCCGATCGCTTTGACCACCTCGGAGGAGATCCCACCGATGGTCGACCAGATCCGGTTCTTCGCCGGGGCGGCCCGGGTGCTGGAGGGCAAGTCCGCCGGGGAGTACATGGCCGGGCACACCTCGTTCGTGCGCCGCGAACCGGTCGGGGTCATCGGCCAGGTCACCCCGTGGAACTACCCGATGATGATGGCGGTCTGGAAGTTCGCCCCAGCCATCGCCGCTGGCAACACCGTCGTGCTCAAGCCCAGCGACACCACACCGGCGACCACCGTCCTGATGGCCGAGATCGCCGCGGAGTTCCTGCCCCCGGGCGTGCTCAACGTGATCTGCGGCGACCGCGACACCGGCCGGGCGCTGGTCGAGCACCCCACCCCCGCGATGGTCTCCATCACCGGCTCGGTGCGGGCCGGCATGCAGGTCGCCGGTGCCGCCGCCGCCGACGTCAAGCGGGTGCACCTCGAGCTGGGCGGCAAGGCCCCGGTGGTCGTCTTCGCCGACGCCGACCTAGCTGCCGCGGCCGAGGCCATATCGATCGCCGGCTACTTCAACGCCGGGCAGGACTGCACCGCCGCGACGCGGGTCATCGTGGCCGAGGCGGTCTACGAGGACTTCGTCGCCGCCCTCACCGAGCAGGCCAACGGGGTCGTCA
Organism: Actinomycetes bacterium; assembly: GCA_021848885.1. GTDB lineage: Bacteria > Actinomycetota > Actinomycetes > JAJZTN01 > JAJZTN01 > JAJZTN01. The sequence goes on along the minus strand of JAJZTN010000058.1, from coordinate 2,983 downwards.
CGACGTACGAGAGGGGCCCGGCCGACGCCGACGCCCTGCTGCCCCCGGTGAACAACGCCAACCAGCTGGCCCGGGTCAGCGCGTTCATCGACCGCCTGCCCGACCATGCGCGGGTCACCACGGGTGGGCACCGGCTGGGTGAGCGCGGCTACCACTACGCCCCGACCGTCGTCGCCGACCTGCGTCAGGATGACGAGATCATCCAGAACGAGGTCTTCGGCCCGGTCATCACGATCCAGCGCTTCACCGACGAGGCGCAGGCACTGGCCTGGGCCAACGGCGTGGAGTACGGCCTGGCCTCATCGGTGTGGACCCGCGACCACGGTCGGGCCATGCGGATGGCCAAGCGACTGGACTTCGGCTGCGTGTGGATCAACACCCATATCCCGCTGGTGGCCGAGATGCCCCACGGCGGCTTCAAGCACTCCGGCTACGGCAAGGACCTGTCCATGTACGGGCTGGAGGACTACACGCGGATCAAGCACGTCATGAGCAACATCGAGGCGTAGGGACACCAGGAGAATGAGCGACACCATCACCGGCGGGCCCGGGCTCGCCCAGCACCGACGGCTCCTCACCGAGATCCCCGGTCCGCGCTCGGCGGAGCTGCACGCGCGAAAGACGGCCGCGGTGGCTGCCGGAGTCTCCCCGGGCCTGCCCGTCTACATCGCCGCCGGTGGGGGCGGTGTGCTCGTCGACGTGGACGGGAACTCGCTCATCGACATGGGCTCGGGCATCGCGGTGGTCAGCGTCGGCAACGCCGCCCCGGCCGTGTCCGCGGCGGTGGCCGAGCAGGCCTCCCGGTTCACCCACACCTGCTTCATGGTGACCCCCTACGAGGGCTACGTCGCGGTCAGCGAGGCGCTCAACCGGCTCACCCCGGGCGAGCACGACAAGCGCAGCGCACTGTTCAACTCCGGGGCCGAGGCGGTGGAGAACGCCGTGAAGATCGCCCGCCACCACACCGGACGCGACGCCGTGATCGTCTTCGACCACGCCTACCACGGCCGGACCAACCTCACGATGGCGATGACCGCCAAGAACATGCCCTACAAGCACCGCTTCGGCCCCTTCGCCGGTGAGGTCCACCGGGTGCCGATGTCCTACCCGTTCCGCGAGCCGGCTCCGACCAGCGGTGAGCAGGCCGCCGAGCGGGCGATCACCATGATCGACAAGCAGGTCGGGGCGGACAACGTCGCTGCCGTGGTGATCGAGCCGATCCAGGGCGAGGGCGGCTTCGTCGTCCCGGCCCCGGGCTTCCTTCCCGCGCTGGCCGCCTGGTGCGCCGAGCGGGGGGTGGTGTTCGTCGCCGACGAGATCCAGACCGGTTTCGCCCGCACCGGGGACATGTTCGCCTGCGAGCACGAGGGCGTCGTACCCGACCTGATCACCACCGCCAAGGGGATCGCCGGTGGGATGCCGCTTGCGGCGGTGACCGGGCGGGCCGAGATCATGGACGCCGTGCACCCCGGTGGGTTGGGTGGCACCTACGGCGGCAACCCGGTGGCCTGTGCCGGGGCGCTGGCCGCGATCGCCACCATCGAGTCCGAAGACCTGCGTGGGCGGGCCCGCCGGATCGAGCAGATCATGATGCCTCGCCTGCGAGCGCTCGCCGAGCGCTACCCACAGGTCGGCGACGTACGCGGGCGTGGCGCGATGCTGGCGGTCGAGCTGGTCCGGCCAGGGGGGACCGAACCGGACGCCGCGCTGGCCGCGGCACTGAACGCGCACTGCCACCGCAATGGTGTCGTCACACTGACCTGTGGCACCTTCGGCAACGTGATGCGCTTCCTGCCGCCGTTGGTCATCCCCGAGGAGCTCCTGCTCGACGCTCTCGACGTCATCGACGACGCCTTCGCAACCCAGGTCGGGTGAACCGTGGACACGACTGAAGCCACCGGCGTCGACCGGAGCAGGCTGGCCGAGCTCAGCGCCCGCGAGGGGCGGCGCTTCGCCGAGGCGCACCCGCGCTCAGCGGAGCTGCACCGGCGGGCCCAGGCCAGCATGCCAGGCGGTGTCCCGATGAGCTGGATGGCCAAGTGGGCCGGGCCGTTCCCGGTCTACGTCGCTGACGCCGCCGGTTCGCACTTCACGTGTGCCGACGGGCACAGCTACGTCGACCTGTGCCTTGGGGACACCGGGGCGATGAGCGGGCACTCCCCCGGGCCCACCGTGGCTGCGGTGCGTGACCAGGTCGGGCGCGGCATGACGCTCATGCTGCCGACCGAGGACGCCGCGGTCGTCGGCGAGGAGATGACCCGGCGGTTCGGCCTACCGCAGTGGCAGTTCACCCTGTCGGCCACCGACGCCAACCGGCACGTCGTGCGCTACGCCCGGCACGTGACCGGCCGGCCCAAGGTGCTGGTGGCCAACTACTGCTACCACGGCAGCGTCGACGAGACCCTGGCGAGCCTGGGCCCCGGCGGTGGGGTGCTGCCCCGGCGCGGCAACATCGGGGCGCCGGTGCCGCCGTCGCAGACCACGGCGGTGGTGGAGTTCAACGATCTCGACGCCCTCGAGCGGGAGCTGGCCACCGGCGAGATCGCCTGCGTGCTGATGGAGCCGGCGTTGACCAACATCGGCATCGTCCTGCCCGACCCCGGTTACCACTCGGCACTTCGTGCGCTGACCCGCCAGCACGACACCCTGCTGGTCATCGACGAGACCCACACGATATGCGCCGGGCCCGGCGGGATGACCGCGGCGGCGGACCTGGAGCCCGACGTCGTGACGATCGGCAAGACGATCGGTGGCGGCATCCCCTCCGGCGCATTCGGCATGACCGCGGAGCTGGCCGAGCGGATCCGCCGCCGCGTCGAGCTGGAGGACATCGACGTGGGCGGCATCGGCGGCACGCTGGCCGGCAACGCGCTGTCGCTGGCCGCCATGCGGGCCACCCTGACCGAGGTGCTCACCGACGTCGCCTTCGCCCGGATGCTGCCGCTTAGCGCCCGCTGGGCCCAGGGGGTCGAGAGGGTGCTGC
>JAJZTN010000223.1 GCA_021848885.1 Actinomycetes bacterium | reverse complement strand
GCTCAACCTCGACGACTTCGCCGACCGCACCGGGCTGGTGCTGCCGGACGGGCCTTACGAGACCGTGGCCGGTTTCGTCATGACCACCCTCGGCCGGCTGCCGGAGATCGGCGATCGGGTGGAGGCACTCGGGCACTCCTTCACCGTCGTCGAGCTCGACGGCCGGCGCGTCGCGCGACTTCGGGTCACCCCGCAAGCCGGTCCGCCCGGCCAGGCCTGACGCCCCGGTCAGCGTCCCGGTCTGAGCCCGGGTCTGAGCCCCGGTCTGAGCCCGGGTCTGAGCCCGGGTCTGAGCCCCGGCTGCGGGGCACTGGCACAATCCCCCCATGCCCGCCACTCCTGCCGACCCGCGCTCCCATCCCAGCGCCCGGCCCCGGGTGCTGTCCGGCATCCAGCCGACCGCCGACTCCTTCCACTTCGGCAACTACCTCGGCGCGATCCGGCACTGGGTTGCGTTGCAGGAGGACCACGACGCCTTCTACTGCGTGGTGGACCTGCACGCCATCACCGTCGAGCACGACCCGGCGCTGCTGCGCGAGCGGACGCTGGTGTCCGCGGCCCAGCTGCTCGCCGCCGGGCTGGACCCGGACCGCTGCACGCTATTCGTGCAGAGCCATGTGCCAGAGCATGCCCAGCTGGCCTGGGTGCTCGGCTGCATCACCGGCTTCGGTGAGGCCAGCCGGATGACGCAGTTCAAGGACAAGGCCGGTCGGGCCGGGTCCGAGCGCACCACGGTCGGCTTGTTCACCTACCCGGTGCTCATGGCGGCCGACATCCTGCTCTACGCCGCCGACGCCGTGCCGGTGGGCGAGGACCAGCGGCAGCACCTCGAGCTCACTCGCGACCTCGCCGCTCGGTTCAACACCCGCTTCGGCGAGACGTTCACCGTGCCGGGCCCCTACATCGTCGAGGAGACGGCCAAGATCTATGACCTGCAGGAACCGACCGCCAAGATGAGCAAGTCCGCCTCCACCGCCGCGGGCATCGTCGAGCTGCTCGATGACCCGGCGGCCTCGGCGAAGAAGATCCGTTCGGCGGTCACCGACACGGAGCGGGAGGTGCGCTACGACCCGCAGCGAAAGCCCGGGGTGTCCAACCTGCTGACCATCTTCGCCGCGCTCAGCGGTCGCCCGGTCAGTGAACTGGAGGGCGACTTCGTGGGGCGCGGCTACGGGGATCTGAAGAAGGAGCTTGCCGAGCTCGTCGTCGAGTTCGTCACACCCTTGCGGGCCCGCACCTTTGACCTGCTCGCCGATCGTGGGACCCTCGACGAGGTTCTCGCTGCGGGGGCCAGTCGGGCTCGGCAGGTGGCGGCCCAGACCCTGGAGCTCGTCTACGACCGGATCGGGTTCGTCCCGTCCCGTCGCTGAACCCGGGTGCGCCCGGGGCGGTCGGCGGCCGCAGCCGCCAGCCAGCGCCAGTCGGCGCCCACTCGCGTCGGTGGGAGAGGAGTGTGGGATTGCTCGGGGTGCGAACCATCGGGGTGGCCGTCGCGGTTCCGGATCCGCACGGCCCCTGCCTGCAGCGTCACCGCGCGGTCTTCGGCGACCCGCAAGCGGAGTCCATCCCGGCGCACATCACCCTGCTGGCCCCCGTCGCGGTGTCCGACTCCGACCTTGACCTGGTCCACAAGCACCTACGTACAGTCGCGGCCCGGCACCCACCCTTCAGCGTCCACCTGCGGGGCACCGGCACGTTCCGCCCGGTGTCCCCGGTGGTTTTCGTCAACCTGGTCGAGGGCATCTCGAACTGCGAGCGGTTGGAGGCCGATGTGCGCTCCGGGCCGTTGGCGGTTGACACCAGTTTCAACTATCACCCGCACGTGACCATCGCCCACTACCTGCCCGACGAGCAGCTGGACGCGGCGTTCACGGCGCTGGCCGATTTCGAGGCCCGCTTCGAGGTGGACGGCTTCTGGCTCTACGAGCATGGTCGCGACGGGGTGTGGCGACCGCAGCGACGGTTCTGCTTCGGCTCCCCCCGGTAAGCCCGTGCGGTCTGCCCGTGAGCTCGGCTCGGCAGCCAAGGCTGGCCTACGCCGGGCTCGGCGGCGCTTGGGGTGGCTGGACCACCTGGTCCGGGCGCTGGAGCACTACTCGCACACCGGCAGCGGCCAGGCCGCCGGGGCGATCACCTACTTCTCGTTCCTGTCCTTCTTCCCGCTGGTCGCCTTGGGCTTCGCCGCGCTGGGATACCTCGGCCGGCTTCGTCCGGGAACGGCCTCCGGCGTACTCACCCTCGTGTCTGGCTACCTGCCAGGCCTGGTCGGGGACGGCCCGGGGCAGATCAACCTCGCCGGTGTCGCCCGGGCGGCCGACGGTGCCACCGTGTTCGGTCTGCTCGGGCTGCTCTACGCCGGGCTGGGCTGGGTCTCGGCCGCTCGCGCGGCGCTGTGCCGCGTGTGGGGCACGGTGACATCGGCGGGCAACGTCGTGACCCGCAAGCTCGTCGACGTCCTCGTGCTGGTTGCCCTGGGGCTGGCCGTGCTGGCCTCGGCGGTGGTGTCTGGCCTGGCCACCTCGGTCACCGGCCTGCTGCTAGGGGCCCTCGGGCTGACCCATTCGAGCCTGTCGGGCTGGCTGCTGCGCGTCGTGCTGCTGCTGGTGGCCGTCGGCACGGACCTGGTCGTGCTGCTGGTGATGTTCGACCGGCTGCCCGGGCGCACGGTGCGCTGGCGCACCATCGCCCCCGGTGCGCTGCTCGGGGCGGTGCTGCTGCAGATCCTCAAGCTCACGGGTGCCTGGGTCCTCGCCCACACCACGAGAAACGCCGTCTACGGCGCGTTCGCGGTGGTCGTCGGGCTGCTGGTGTGGCTCAACCTGGTCGCCCGCGTGGTGCTGCTGTCGGCCTGCTGGGCGGTTACGCTGCCGTGGGCGCCGTCCGGCACGCACGATCGGGTGAAGGTCGAGCGGGGCTGAGCGGGGCTGAGGCCCGGGCGGGCTACTGGTCGCTGGCCAGGTCGTCGAGACGCATGACGGGTGTGACCGGGTGCAC
>JAJZTN010000222.1 GCA_021848885.1 Actinomycetes bacterium | reverse complement strand
GCAAGCGCTGCTGATGCTGCCCGCCGGTCGTGCGGTGGACGGCCTGGGCCGCCGCCCCACCCTGCTGGCCGGTGGGCTGGCCGGCGCCGCGGCGCTGGCGGGGCTGGCGTTGGCCCGCGGGCCGGTGTCGCTTCTCGTCGCGATGGGCGCGCTGGGGGTGGGCTCAGCGCTGCTCGGGGTGGTGCCGGGGGCGTTGGTCGGCGACGTCGTGCACGGGCGCGGCGGCACGGCCGTGGCGGTCTTCCAGATGAGCAGCGACCTGGGCGCGATCCTTGGTCCGCTGGTTGCCGGGCTGCTCGTGTCCCATGCCTCCTACGCCGTGGCGCTGGTGTTCAGCGCAGCGGTGCTGGGGCTCGCCGGGCTGCTCGGGCTCACCGTGCCAGCAGCTCGGCCCGCAGCAGCCGAGCCGCCGCCAGCGGGTAGCTCGCGGCCATCAGCCCCGCCGCGGCGAGCACGTAGCGGGCGTCCACGCTGACCCGCGCCGACTCGGGCAGCCGCCAGCCGCCGGCGACGTCGCCGGTCGCAGCGCGCAGCACCCGGGCACGTGCGGCCGGTGTGGCGTGCCGGAGCACACCTCCGGAGCCGACCACGACCGCCGTACGACGCAGGTCCCGCCCGCGCCCACCGGGCCCGGGGGGGCGGGCGTGGCGGCGCAGCGCGACGGTGACGGCCAGCTCGGCCAGCCGGGTGTCCGCGGCGAGCTCGTCGTCGTTGACCGGCAGCAGCTCCGGGGCGGCGGCCCGATGGGCCGCCGCGACGCCGAGCCACTCGGCCTCGGCGGGCTCCAGCAGCCGCTCGGCCTCGGCCGCGGCCACCACCCCCGGCGCGCTCCAGCGCACCCCGAGGTCACCCTCGACGGTGCGGGCCCGCCACAGCGTGCCGACGACCTCGCGGTGGATCACCGCGTCCTCACCCTCGGGTGTGATGACGGAGTAGACGTCGGTGGTGGCTCCCCCGACGTCGACGACGAGCACGTCACCGGCGCCGGGCACTCCTTCCGCGCCGTCGGCGAGCAGCTCGACCCCGGCCAGTACGGCGTCAGGCGTCGCGGCGCGCACCAGCGCGGCGAAGCGCGGTCCGCGGGAGAGCCGCTTGCCGCCGATGACATGGCTGAGGAAGACCTCCCGGATCGCCTCGCGCGCCCCGTGCGGCTCGATGGCGCCGATCTCGGGGAGCACGTTGGGGGCCAGCACGATGGGCTTGCCGGCCCGCACCAGCAGCGTGCGCACCGCCTCGGCGGCCTCGGCGTTGCCGGCAGCCACCACCGGCACCCGCAGCCGGGAGCGCGCCAGCCGGCCGGCGTTGTGCAGCAGCACCTCCTGGTTGCCCCCGTCGGTGCCACCCACGAGAAGGATCACGTCGGGTCGCGCCGCCCACAGGGCCTGCAGCCCCGCCTCGTCCAGCGGCCCGGCACTGACGTGGCACACCCGCGAGCCGGCCGAGAGCCCGACCCGCATGCCGGCCTCGGCCGTGACGGCCCGCTCGTAGCCGACCACACCGAGGCGCAGGCCGCCACCGGCCGAGGAGCACGCCAGCACCGCGGCGTCGGCGGCGGCCGGGCCGAGTGCCGCCAGCACGGCGTCCAGCCCGTCGAGCACGTCGGTGCCCAGCGTCGTCGGATGGCTGGCGGTGGCCAGCAGCCGCCCCTCGGTGGTCTCGACGAGCGACCCCTTGGTCCAGGTCGACCCGACGTCGACGCAGACCAGGCGCGGCGGGTCGGGCGCGATGGGCTGCCCGGCACGGGCGGCCGGCACGCTCAGCCCAGTGCCTGGGACAGGTCGGCGAGCAGGTCCCGGCTGGACTCGATCCCGACCGAGAGCCGGACCAGGTCGTCGGGCACCTGCAGCGGCGAACCCGCGGCCGAGGCGTGCGTCATCCGCCCCGGGTGCTCGATGAGCGACTCGACGCCACCCAGGGACTCCCCGAGGGTGAACAACCGGGTCCGCTCGCACACCTGCAGCGCGGCCTGCTCGCCGCCTTCGACGTGGAAGGAGACCATCCCGCCGAAGCGGCGCATCTGCCGGGCCGCCACCGCGTGCCCGGGATGCTCGGGCAGCCCCGGGTAGCGCACCGCGGTGACCCGCGGGTGTGCGGCGAGCAGGTCCACGACCGCCTCGGCGTTGTCGCAGTGCCGCTCCATCCGCACCGCCAGCGTCTTGAGCCCGCGCAGCGCCAGCCAGGCGTCGAACGGCCCGGCGACCGCGCCCATGGCGTTCTGGTGGAAGGCCAGCAGCTCGCCGACCTCTGGGTCGGCGGCCACCAGCGCCCCCCCGACCACGTCGGAGTGCCCGCCGACGTACTTGGTGGTGGAGTGCACGACGAGGTCAGCGCCAAGGGCCAGCGGCTGCTGCAGATAGGGCGAGGCGAACGTGTTGTCGACCACCAGCAGCGCCCCGGCCTGGTGCGCCACCGTGGCCAGCGCCGCGATGTCGGCGATGCCCAGCAGCGGGTTGGTCGGGCTCTCCACCCACACCAGCCGGGTCTGGCCGGGCCGGATCGCCGCGCGCACCGCCTCGGGGTCGGCCACCGGCGCGACGTTCCACTCCAGCCCCCAGCGCCGAGCCACCTTGTCGACGAGCCGGTAGGTGCCCCCGTAGGCGTCGTCGGGGATGACAACGTGCTCGCCGGGGGCGCACAGCGCGCGCAGCAGGGTGTCCTCAGCGGCCAGCCCGGAGGCGAAGGCCAGCCCCCGGGCGCCGTTCTCCAGCGCGGCCAGGCACTCCTGGAGCGCGTCTCGGGTGGGGTTGGCGCTGCGGGAGTACTCGTAGCCGCCGCGCAGCCCCCCGACGCCGTCCTGCTTGTACGTGGAGACCTGGTAGATCGGCGGGACGACCGCCCCGGTGCTCGGGTCCGGTGGCTGCCCGGCGTGGATCGCGAGGGTCTCGAAGCCGTACGCCGGGTCGCCGTGCCGCTCGGTCATGGGCCGGAGGCTATCGGGGCCTGCGGGGCGGGGCCGGCGGGGGGAGGCCCGCGGGGCCGGGGGCCGCCGGGGCGGGGGGCCG
>JAJZTN010000057.1 GCA_021848885.1 Actinomycetes bacterium | reverse complement strand
CACCGCGCGGTCACCAGCGTGCGCGGGCCGCTGCTCGTCGTCGGCGAGGCCAGCGGCGTCGGCTGGGACGAGTTCGCCGAGATCGACGTCGACGCCCAGCCGACCCGGCACGGGCTCGTCCTGGAGGTTGACCGTGACCTGGCCGTCCTTCAGGTGCTGGAAGGCACCGAGGGGATGGCTCCCGGCGGGGTCGGGGTGCGCTTCCGGGGGCGCCCGCTGCATGTCGCCGTCGGCCCGGGCTGGCTGGGCAGGGTGTGCAACGGCCGGGGTGAGCCCTTGGACGGCGGCCCACCCCTGGTCGGACCGGTCGCGATGCCCGTCAACGGCTGGCCCCTCAACCCGGTGCATCGCGAACCCCCGCACGAGCCGGTCCTGACCGGAGTGTCGGCCATTGACGCCCTGACAACCCTGGTGCGCGGCCAGAAGCTGCCGATCTTCTCGGTGCCCGGCCTGCCGCACCTGAGACTGGCAACACTGATCGCCGCCCACGCCAGCACCGGCACCGGTGGTTTCCGCGTGGTCTTCGCCGCGATGGGCCTGACCCACGCCGACATCGGATATGTCCGCGACGCCCTGGAGGAGCGCTGCGCAGCGGGCGAGCTGGTGCTGCTGCTCAACACCGCCGACGACCCGGCCATCGAGCGGATCCTGACCCCTCGCATCGCCCTCACCGTGGCCGAGCACTTCGCCTTCACCGAGGGGCGCGACGTGCTTGTCGTGATGTCGGACATGACCAGCTACGCCGAGGCGGTCCGCGAGATCGCCGCCGCACGCCGCGAGATCCCCGCCCGACGGGCCTACCCGGGTTACCTCTACAGCGACCTGGCAGGGCTCTACGAGCGATGTGGCCGGGTGCGCGGCCAGCCAGGGTCGTTGACGCTGGTGCCGGTGCTGACCATGCCAGCCGGTGACATGACCCATCCGGTGCCGGACCTGACCGGCTACATAACCGAGGGCCAGATCGTGCTGTCCGCCCAGCTGCACGCCGCCGGCGTATTCCCGCCGTTCGACGCACTCGCCTCGCTGTCCCGGCTGATGCGCACCGGTGCAGGTCCCGGCCGGACGAGGGAGGACCACCTCGACGTCGCCGCGCAGCTGCTCGCCGCGCTGGCCAGGGCCCGGCAGGCGCGCGAGCTGGCCGAGCTGATCGGCACATCGGCGTTGAGCGAGACCGACCGCAGCTACCTGCGCTTCGCTGACGCGGTGGAGCGGCACCTGTTCGACCAGCCCCATGGGCAACCCCGCAGCCTCGAGCAGACCCTCGCCCTGGCCTGGTCCACCCTGTCCGTGCTGCCGCGCCGCGAGCTCACGATGCTCTCGGACACCCTCTACCAGCGCTACGCCCTCCCCCAGGGCTCCAGCGAGCCTGGTGGCGATGCGCAGGCCCTCCGATGAGACCGATCGCGGTCACCGGACGTGCCGGCCGGCTGTGGCTGCAGCGCCGGCTAGACATCGCGGTGCGCGCCGCGGAGCTGCTCGAGCACAAGCAGCGCATCCTGGCCAGCGAACTTGAGCGCCGCGAACTGCTCGCCGCGCACACGTCCGCACGCTGGACCGAGGCCGCCGAGCAGGCAACCATCTGGCTGCGCCGGGCCGGGGCGCTGGAGACCATCGGCACGATCCGGGCCGCCGCGCCGAGGGAACCAGCCCGCGTCAGCGTCCACCTGGCCGCGGTCATGGGCGTGATCTACCCCGAGCGTGCCGACTACGAGCCACCCCAGGCCCACCCCGGGGTCGGCGGGGCGGTGCTGACCCCGACCGCCAGGGCGCATGCCGCCGCGATCCAGGCCGGGGTGCGCCATGCTGCTGCGGGTCGTGCGGTGGCCGCGCTGCGAGCGGAGCTGGAGGCGACCCGGGCGCGACAGCTGGCCGTCCAGAACCGTTGGATCCCCCACCTGCAGGCCGCGCTCGCCGACCTCATGGTGCGGCTGGACGAGGCAGACCGCGAGGAGAACACCCGGCTGCGCTGGGTCGCAGACGCAGGAGGTGACCGGCGATGATCTCGGTGGTCCTGGCCGCGGTGGACGACAGCGAGGCGTCCTTCTACGCCGCGGATGTCGCAGCCACGCTGGCAGCCGGGCTGGGCGCGTGCCTGGAGGTGGTCACCGTGACGGTCGACGGGCGGATTGCTGACCTCCTGCCAGTGCAACCCGACGGCTCCCCGCAGGAGCGCCGGCTCGAGGCGTCGGCGGCCGTGCTGCGCCATGTCTGCGCCCGGGCCGGAGCGCGCGGCATCGCGGTGCACAGCGCCGAGCGGGTCGGTCGGGTCGCCGAGGAAGTGCTCGCACAGGCCGAGCAGGTGCACGCCGATCTCATCGTGATCGCACGGTCGGCAGGAGGTGGGGCCGGCACGCCGTACGTCGGCAGCCAGGCGCAGCGCATCCTGGAGTTCGCCGAGGTCCCGGTGCTCGTCGTGCCCCCGCGCGGGCCAGGGCACACGACGAGCACCTGAGCGAGCCTGGCAGCGGGACCGAGCACATGTGACACACCGAACGGGTCCCCGGATTGACAGCCCCACACCCAGGCGGGTTTGCTTTGCTTAGGCAAACCTAACTAGCCGTGGAGGATGCTGTGGGGCTCGGCATGACGGTGCTTCTTGGTCTGGTCGCCGGGGGGACCATCCTCATCGGCCTTCCCGTAGGTCGGCTGCGCAACCCCGCGCCGGCGGTCCGGCTCCTGCTCAACGCCATCGCGGTGGGTGTGCTGCTGTTCCTGACCTGGGACGTGCTCAGCGCGGCCTGGTCACCCATCGAGCAGGCACTGGTGTCGGCGCACGACGGCACCGGCGGGCTGGCCGGCGTACTCGGCTATGGAGGGCTCTTCGCGGGCGGGTTGACCGCCGGGCTGCTCGCCCTGATCGGTTACGAGCACTGGATCGCCCGGCGCATGCAACGCGCCACTGCGGCGGCTGCGGGCCAGGACCGGCCTCTGGGTCCCGGCGCGATGCACGCTGCCGAGCTGGCGGTGACCCCCAACGGCCTGGCGGGCTGGTCTCCCGCCCGGCAGCTGGCCCTGCTCATCGCCGTCGGCATCGGGATGCACAACTTCGCCGAGGGCCTGGCCATCGGCCAGTCGGCCGCCTCAGGGGAGATCGCCCTGGCCACCCTGCTGGTCATCGGCTTCGGGCTGCACAACGCCACCGAGGGCTTCGGGATCGTGGCTCCGTTGGCCGGGGACACCACGCCCGAGGGGCATCGGCGCGTGCCCTCCTGGCGGTTCCTGCTCGCCCTGGGCACGATCGGTGGGGGCCCGACCTTCCTGGGCACGGTCGTGGGTCACAGTGTGGTCTCCGAGCCGGTCTCGGTCCTCTTCCTCACCCTGGCCGGTGGCTCCATCCTCTACGTCGTCCTGCAGCTTCTCGCTGTGGCCAGCAGGGCGCGGCGCACCGACCTGCTCGCCTACGGCCTGCTCATCGGGCTGGTGGCCGGCTTCGCCACCGACGCCGTCGTCACGCTCGCCGGCGCGTGAGGCTGGTGGGCCGAGCGCGGGGCCACCACCCCGTGGCGAAGCCCGCCGCACGGGAACATCCCGGGGGCGTCTCCGCTTGACAGCGGTGTGAGAGCGATCGTCTACACCCAGACCGGCGGGCCCGACGTCCTCAGCCTCGTGCAGCGCCCGCTGCCGGAGCCAGGGCCCGGCGAGGTCCGGGTCAAGCTGGTCTTCGCCGCGGTCAACCCGACCGACTACAAGACCCGCCGCGGGACCGCACCGGGCGAGCCCACCCCCTTCCCCGAGGTCGTGCCGGGGCAGGACGGGGCGGGGCTCGTCGACGCGACCGGGGCCGGGGTGAGTGGTCGGGAGCCGGGCAGCCGGGTCTGGGTGTGGGAGGCCGGCTGGGGTCGGGCGAGCGGGACCGCGGCTGAGTACGTCGTACTCCCCGAGGCTCATGTCGTCCCGCTGCCAGATGGTGTCGGTTTCGAGCTCGGGGCCAGCGTGGGGATCCCGGCGTTGACCGCCCACCGCTGCCTGACCGTGCACGAGAGCGGGCCCGAGCGGCTCGGCCCGGGCAGCCTGCGCGAGCGCACCGTCCTGGTGGCCGGTGGCGCCGGCGCGGTGGGCAACGCCGCCATCCAGCTCGCGGTCTGGGCCGGGGCTCGCGTCATCACGACGGTAAGCAGCCCCGAGAAGGCCGATCTCGCGCGGCGCGCCGGTGCGCACCATGTCGTCAACTACCGACGCGACGACGCCGCCGGTGCTCTCGCCCGGCTGGCACCGGCCGGCGTGGATCTCGTGGTCGAGGTCTCCCCGGCCACCAACGCCGCACTTGACGCCACGGTGCTCGCCCCCGACGGGGTGGTGGCGGTCTATGCCAACAACGGCGGGGACGAGGTGAGCCTGCCGGTTCGGGCGCACATGGTCGGCAACATCCGCTACCAGTTCGTGCTGGTCTACACCGTGCCGGCGCGGGCCAAGGAGAACGCCATCGCCGCAGTGAACGCCGCGATGGCCGCCGGGGCGCTGCGGGTCGGCGTGGAGGCAGGTCTACCCCTGCACCACTTCCCGCTGGCGGAGGCCACAGCCGCGCATTCCGCGGTCGAGGAGGCCATCGTGGGCAAGGTGCTGCTGGACATCGGGGCGGGCTGAGGGCAGCCCTGCCGCTGCCCGGCTGCACCCCTGCCGCTGCCCGGCTGCACCCCTGCCGCTGCCCGGCTGCGCCCCTGCCGCAGCCGCGCCGACGCCCGGGTCAGGGCCGCCGCTGCTGCCCGGTCGCTGACGCGCGGGTGTCGCGATGTGCCTGTGCACAGTGCCCGCGCGTGTCGGTGGGACGCACTACATTCGTACACATGTTCGAGGAGTCGACGACTGAAGGCGACCCGCCCACCCGGGTGCCCCTCTGGGACGACACGCGCCGACCATCGGTCGAGGAGCTGGCCTGCCTCGTGCGCCACAACCCGTTCGACCTCGACGAGCTGGCCCAGGTGGAGCACCTGCGCGGCATCGAGGCACACATTCGCTGGCTCGAGTCGCTCAAGGTCGAGGCGATGGTCGCCGTGGCCGGTCAGGAGCCGACGCACGACGACGAGGGCCGCGAGGAGGTCGCCGCCGCACTGAGCATCTCCCCTGGGACCGCCGCGAACCGTCTGGACACGGCCCGGGCCCTGCGGTGTCGGCTACGCGAGACCGCACAGCTCCTGCGGGCGGGGCGAGTGAGCCTGCAGCACGCGACCGTCCTGCACGAGGTCACCGCGACCCTGTCGGACTCCGCCGCGGAACTCGTCGAGCAGCAGGTGCTCGCCACGGCGGTGGGCGCGACACCCGGGCAGCTGCGCTCGGCAGCCCGCCGCGCGGTGGCTCGTGTCGCCCCGGTGTCGATGGCCGCTGCCTACCAGGAGGCCGCCAACGCCCGCCGGGTGCTCTTCTGGCCCGGCGAGCTCGGGATGACCGTCCTCAGCGCCGATCTGCCCGACGCCGACGCGGCAGCTATCCGACTCGCCCTGGACGGCCTGGCCGCGGCAGACGAGCGCGACCTGCCCATCGACGCCAAGCGCGCAGACGCCCTGACCCGGCTGGCCACCGGCGCGCTGACCGGTGCTGACCTCCCTCGCCGACACGGGCGCCCCGCCCAGGTCCAGGTGGTCGTCGACCTGCCGACCTTGCTCGGCCTGGCCAACAACCCTGGCGAGATCCCCGGGTTTGGCCCGGTGCCCGCACCCGTCGCCCGCCGGCTGGCCACAGATGCCACATGGCGGCGGCTCGTGACCGAGCCGGTGACCGGCCACCTGCTCGACTTCGGCCGCACGGTCTACACCCCGCCACAGGAGCTGCTCGACTTCATCATCGCCAGAGATCGCACCTGCACCTTCCCCGGATGCCCGTTCCCGGCGTACGCCTGCGACGCCGACCACACAGTGCCCTACGACGACGGGGGGAGTACCAGTGCGGCGGGGCTGCGCATGCTCTGCCGCCGACACCACCGGCTCAAGACCCACCACCGGTGGCGCCCGCTCCTCGACCCGGATGGCGCGATCACCTGGACCAGCCCGGCTGGGGCCACCTACCGGACCAAGCCGCCGCCGGTCCTGACCTAAGACCTCGCTTCGGCCAGCTCACCTTCGCGGTGGTCGCGTCGACCCCGCGCTGCCGACACGCGCGTCGGTCGGCGCAGCCGCTGGCAGGTGCGCGTCGGCGGCCCGCTGCGCCATCAGCGGTCCCATGCGCGTGGGCAGAGACACCCCTGGGGTTCGACCGGACCCGGCGCGGGGTAGGAGAGCACGAAGATGCCTGGCGTTCCGGGTCAACCGGCGACCGTGTGGAGGCGTCTGATCACTGGAGGTGTTCTTGTGGGTGTGGCGCGGCGTCGCGCGATGGCACGGCTGGCGATTGCGGCCACCGTCGGACTGCTGCTCGCCGGCACCGGTGCGGCCAGATCCACCGCACATGCCGACGGCCGCGCGGGGGGCGCTACGAGCACGCCCGGTGGCGCCACGAGCACACCGGGGGGCGCCACGAGCACGCCCGGTGGCGCCGCCAGCACGCCCGCGGGCGCCGATGCCTCAACCGGCGTGGCCCCGTGCACCTCGCTGGACCTGCGGGTCCGAGGCGCCCGCGAGGGTGCCGGCTTCGGAACCGCGCGCGGCCAGATCGAGGTGACCAACGTCGGGAGCACCCCGTGTCGCCTCGACAGTTTCCCGGAAGTGTCGATCATGCGGTCCGACGGCGCGCGCCTGCCGGTCACCTCCACCCTGGCACCGGGGGCGGCTCTGCACCCCGTCACCCTGGCACCCCTGGGTGGCCAGGGTGACGTGCTGGTGTCCTGGATCAACTGGTGCGGCCCGGACCCCGGGCCGCTTCTCGTCGGCTTGACACTTCCGAGGACCACGCGCACTGTCGTCGGTCCCTTCGACGACCCGCCGGACCGTGCCTACGTCCCGATCTGCCGCGCGGCTGACCAACACTCCGAGATTGCCATCCTGGTGGCCTGGTAGACCCCGGGGGGCGAGGGCACATGCCGTCGGCTCAGCGGCCCCGGGCGGCCTCGACCTCGCCCCACACCCGAAGGAAGTTGCCCCCGACAACCTTGGCCACGGCAGTCTCCGACATCCCCCCGTGCAGCAGCCCGCCGACCAGCAGCGGCATCTTGGCGTAGCTCTCCAGCACCGGCCGGTAGTTGGCATCCATGTCGGTGCCCAGGCACACGTGGTCTTCTCCGAGCAGCTCCACGAGCCGTTCGACCCGCCGGATGAAACCGGCCAGCGAGTGCGCCGCGATCCCGGCCGGCCACGCCCCGACCAGCCCACCGCCCAGAGCAACGGCCCGGGCCAACCCGAGCGAGACGAACCGCGGATGCTCCCCCTCCCCGGCGACATCGGTGTGGGTGAGCAGCACCGGACCGCGCGCAGCCTCGAGGGCGTCGTACGCCGTCGCCTCGCTGGCGTGTGCCAGATCGACGAGCATCCCCAGTCGGCCCATCTCGGTCACGACATCGCGGCCGAAGGGGGTGAGCCCACCGTGCACCGGCGGCGACGTCATGACGTCGCCTATCCCACCGCCGGCCCGGTAGTGCACCAGGGTGAGCACCCGGACACCGTCCTCGTACGCCGCTCCCACGCGCGCGAGGTCACCTTCGAGGAAGTCCGCGCCCTCGACCCCGAGGATCCCCGCAACCTGCCCGGCTGTCCGGGCCGCGGCCAACCCGGCGGTGTCGCGAACCAGCACCGCGCCGCTGCGACGTAACGCCATGTGAAGGTTGCCTATCTGGGCGCGGTAGTAGGCCAGCGCCTCCCCCCGGTCGAAGTCACGCACCTGGGCCAGCCCGTGCCCGGTGGCGTCGAGGGTCGGGAAGTCCGCCACCGCGCAGAAGCACGCCGCCGTGACGCCGCCGGTACGCATGGCGGCCACGCTGCGCGGCTCGAACGGTCGTCGCCGCGCGTAGAGCCGCAACCTCCAGGTCAGCTCACCAGCGTCGCCGACGAAGGTTCGACCGGGATGCGCGTGCGTGTCGATGACGGGGCTGCGCGCTAGCAGATCGCGCGCCGCGGCCAGCTCCGCGGGGGCCAGCCTGAAACCCACCCGGGCCCGCGGCGTGCCAATGCTCTGGTAGATCCGCCAGCCGGCTCGGGACACCAGACCGACCCCGACGGCCGCCCCCAGTGCCACCAGGGCGCCGCCGAGCGCCACAGCCTTGCCGCGCGGCCGAGCGGAGCCGGTTCCCGGGACGGGGCCGGCCCGCCCGGCCCGCCCGGCGGAGCCGGTTCCCGGGCCGGCGACGCACGACGATGCGGCCGACGGCGACGTAGCAGGCCTCCTCGCGGTCATGGACCCCCGGCTTCGACCGAGGGGCCCGTTGTGCACCAGGACGACCGTACCCTCGCCTCCCCCGGGACCACCCTGGTGCCCCACGGGGAACACCGCGGCCCGGGTCGGCGTTGTCGCACTGTAGAGCTCTCTACAGATGGGACGACGCCCTGAAGCCTCAGCGGCCATCCTGGAAGGCGGGAATGACGGCAACCGAGCATGCGACCGGGCAAGCAACCGAACAGGGGCAGCAGAACATCGCCGCGCTTGAGCAGGGGGGCCCGCGGTGAGCACCGATCCGGGCCGGCTGTGGGACGAGCGGTTCAGTGCCGACGAGTGGCCGATCGAGCCCGACCCGCTGCTGACCAGTCTCGTCGGAGGTCTTCCCCGGGGACGCGCCCTCGACCTGGGTAGCGGCCCGGGCCGCAACAGCGTCTGGCTGGCATCACGGGGCTGGCAGGTCACCGCCGTGGACGCCTCGCAGGTCGCCCTGCGTCAGGCCAGCGCGCGGGCAGCCGAGCACGGAGTGGTCCTGTCGACGGTGCACGTTGACGTGCGGGTGTGGAGCCCCGAGCCGGCCAGTGCCGACCTCGTCGTCATCGCCAACCTGCACCTGGAGCCCGCAGAGCTGAAGGCGTTGCTGGCCCGAGCGGTCGAGGCGCTGCGTCCGCAGGGGCACCTCTTCGTCGTCGGGCACCACCTCTCCAGCCTCGGCCAGCGTGGACCCTCGGACCCCCAGCGGCTGCTGACCACGGAGAGGCTGGCCAGGGCACTGCCGACCGGGCTGGACGTCGAGAGGCTGACCACCACGTCGCGTCGCACCGGACAGACCGGGCCAAGCGCGCCCGGTGACGCCAACGTCGTGCTGTGGGCCCGCCGGAGCAGCCAGGCGGGCACGCTGGCCCCCACCGGGCGGGCTCGCGCACGCACCGCCGGGCACCGAGCCGGCGCAGGACGCTGACCCGGCCGGCACGGCGTACGACGCCCTGCTGGCTGAGCTGAACCGCCTGGTCGAGCTCGGGGCAGCGGGCTCGGAGCACCGGGCGAGCCGCTCCCCCCAGCGTGCTGGGCTCGGGCCAGGATCAGTAGCTCAGCCCGCAGTAGCCACCCAGGGCGTTCACCCAGTTCTGCTGGATCAGGTAGTTCGTTCCGCCCAGCGTCAGGTTGAACTTCGCGTCGGTGGTTGGGTCGGTGGAGGTCGAACCGAACTTCCAGGCGCACTTGTCGGCGTTCTCATAGCCGCGCCGGTCGTACCAGGCGTTCAGCTGCGGGTCGGTCGCGGCCTCCTCGAGCTCGTGCACGATGACCGAGACCATCGCGTCGGCGTTACCGACTGAGGTGCCGTTCGGGCCGGGATACTGAACCGAGCACGCGGAGAGGTTCGCGGCGGGGTCACCCACGAACGCGTACTGCACTGTCGTGGTCCCCGTCGTGGTGGTAACGCTGGTATAGGTGTGCCAGCCGCACTACTTGGTGAGGAACCCGCTGGTCTCGGACACGTCGCCGGAGGTGAGGACGAAGTACACCCCGTTGGGATCCGCCGGCAGCGAGCCATCCTTGATGGCGGCCTGCACGACGGCCTGCACAGCGGCGTCGGAGAGCGCGGATCCCTGGCTGTAGGCGTCGGTGAACGAGCCGACGTAGCTCACCGCGTTGGTCACCGGCTGCTTGGACCCGTCGAGGTACGTGGTGTTGATGTTGAAGTACGACGATCCACCCACGCTGCCGACGAAGCTGGTGATCAGATTCTGCGCGCCGGGAATGGATGAGGCGGCCTTGCCTCCGGTCCAGTCGCCGTACCAGATGAGGTAGACGTTCTTGGTCGCGGTGATGACCGGGCCACCGTGGTGGTAGATGCCGTTCTGCGGGATGCTCGACCCGCCGCCCCCACGCTTGCTGGGACGGGCCGGGGAACCGCCGTTGGACTTGCCGACCAGCTGGTCGATCGCGGCCGCCCCCCGCGCCTGGACGAGGCCGCCCTTGACGATCTCAGGCTGCTGGGAGCCGGGTCCGGTGCTGGCCCCTGCGGGCCCCGCGACCGCCGCTGCGGCAGCGCCGACCAGGATCGCGAGCACCGACACGGTCCGCAGCCGCCGGCGTGAGGACCTGGGCACGGGGCCTCCAAGGGGCTCGTCGCGCGGTCGCACCGGTTCGGTGCAGCCATGCGATGGGAAGCGCAGCGGGGGGAAGCCAGGCGTGCTAGCGATCCAGGCTCGTGCACACGCAGGCCCTGTTCCCCTCGGGGTCGGCAAGAACGACGAAGGACGGGGCGTTCGTGTCGTCGACCACGCGACCCCCCGCGGTGAGCGCCGCCGCGATGCGGGCCTCGGCAAGGTCGTGCGGCACCCAAAGGTCGATATGGAAGCGCTGCCGGGGGGTCTCGTGGGCATCGGTGTGCTGGAACCAGAGCAGGGGCACCCGCCCGCTGGGGTCGAGGATGTCCTCGCCGTGCAACGAATCGGGACTCCCGGTCAGCAACGCCGCCCAGAACGGTCCAACGCCTGCCACGTCGGCGGTGTCCAGGGCCAACTCGATCTCGGTGACGGCGCTCGCCTGAGCGGGGACGCCGCGCTCTCTGGCGATCTCGCTGATCCGCCGGGCCAGCGAGAGGTCACGCTCGGTCACCTGCCCGGCATCGTGGCTGACCAGCTTCACGTCCACGTGGCCATAGGTCAGCGTGATGTCCGGGTGGTGGTTGGCCTGCTCGGCGGCCTCGGCGACGGCCCTGACGAAGTCCAGGCCGGCCATGAAGTCGCCCGTGCGGTAGCGGGCGTGCAGCGCCTGGGCGAGCTTGCGCCAGTCGTCCAGGTGGGCATCGAGGATCTGCTGAGTCGTGAGCGTCGCCATCCGGCCAGTGTCGGGCATCTGCCCCCCGGCTGCCCAGCCCGAACGGTCGCTGCGGGCCGCACTGCCCCAGCCCCGCCCGTGGCCGTGGCGGGTCAGCTATCCGACGTGGCGGGTCAGCTATCCGAAGAGACGGCGCCAGGTGTGCCCGGAGTCGGTGGTGACCCACACGGCGCTGACGTGGTTGCCGCTCGAGGTCGCCACCGTAGTGGTGAGCAGGGCACGGCTCGCGTCTACGGCGTACAGACCGGTCGGTCGGCCCAACGGGGTGGTGCTGACCGCGGTGGTCCAGCGCGCGCCGCGATCGGTGCTGACGCGGGTCGTGACGCCTGCGTCGAGCCGGGTGAGGACCCACCATGCGTGGCTGCTCGGGGTGCAGACCAGGGCTCCTGAGGGCGTTGGAGGAATCGGGGCCGGGGTGTCTGCTTGGTTGGTCTGCCTCGGTGGGATCGGGACGGTCAGGCTCGCCGCAGACGCCCAGGTCATGCCCCCGTCGCTGCTGGTGTCAAAGGCAACCGTGGCAGTCGAGGCGTGGAGCCGCTCAGCGGCGATCACCCCGGTGCGGGTGTCGAAGAACACCGGCACGCCCGTCCAGCACCAGGTGTCCGTGGCGTCTGCGGGGCACGACGAGGACCCCCACGGCAGCGGCAGGGGCAGCCGGGTCCACGTGGCTCCGCCGTCGGCGGTCCTCATCAGGCCCGCGGAGTCCGGGCCGGTGAGCGGGTCGGCTGGCGGGATGCCGAAGGCGGCGAAGCCACGGGCCCGGGAGGTGAACTCCAGCACCTGCCCCAGAGGCGCGGCGGTGGACGTGGTTGGAGGGCCGGTGAACACCGTGTGCCACGTCGCGCCAGCATCGGTGCTGACCCGCAGGGTCGTGCTCGGCGCGGTCGGCTGGACCGTTTCGAGGATCACCGACGTCGGGGTCAGCAGCTGGACCCGTGTTATGGCGCCAGCGTTCGGTGTGTGCCCCCCGCCGGGGATGCTCGTCCACGTGCGCCCCCCGTCCCTGGTGCGGTAGATCGTCACTCGCGCCGTGGCGGGGTCGTAGGTGGTGACCCACCCGATGGTCGCGGACAGGAACGATGCGGACTCGAACATCGGGAAGTCCCCACTGGGCGCAGGGTGAGTCACAGCCGCGGGGGTGATGTCCCGCCACTGTGTCCCACCGGTGCTCACGGTGCTCAACCACAGGTGCGGCCGACCCTGCTCTTGGTTCCCGCAGCACTCGGCCGAGACCCCGACCACGGCAATCCCATGCTCGACGTCAACGAGCGTCACGGTGGGGCTGGTCTGCGCGGGGGCGCCCGGCTGCGCGGCCGAGGTGACCGGGTTCGCGCACCCGGTGGCCAGGGCAACACCAGCCATCAGCACGGCCGCGCGGACCCAAGCACCCACCGCGGACCTCCGCATCCCGCTCCCCCGTCGCCGACGCCAGCGCACTGCTGTCACCCGTGGGTCCCTCACCCGTGGGACGGTGCAGGGTCCCTTCCGGTTGTCGCCAGGTCGCGGCAGGCTGCCACGACGCTTCCGCCTGGGCGCCCGCGGGAACCTCCGGGCGCGACGATGCCCGGGTGAGGCGCTTCGGCTGGAACCACGTGCCCCGCGGCTATGGCGCGCAGTTCGACCTCAACGATGCCCAGCTGACCGGAACCCGGCCATCACTGGCCACCACCCGGTCACAACCGGCCGGGCCACCGTGGGTATCTCCTCACCCACATCAGCTGCAGCCGCTGGTGCTCCCGCAACCCTCGCAGACGAAGCAGGACCCGGCCGGGCGCATCTTGACCCCGCAGGTCATGCACATCGGCGCGTCCGAGGCATGGCCCTGCATCACCTCGAGCAGCTCCGTGGAGGAGCCCACCTTGGGTGACTCCAGCGGTGCGGGCTCCGGGAGTTTGGTCTGCACCGGCACGGACTGGGCGTAGGACTCGAGCTCGCCCTCGATGTCGGCCTCCTCGCCTGCCTGGGCGGCGTACGAGCCGGTGTCGAGCTGACGAGCGCGCTCGGCCGCGGAGTAGATCCCGTAGGCGGCACGGGTGTCGAAGTCGAGGTAGTCCAGGGCGAGGCGACGGAAGATGTAGTCCATAACCGACTGGGCCATGCGGATGTCAGGGTCGTCGGTCAGTCCGGCCGGCTCGAAGCGCATGTTGACGAACTTGCTCACGTAGGTCTCCAGCGGGACACCGTGCTGCAACGCGATGGAGACCGCGATGGAGAACGCGTCCATGACACCGGCAAGCGTCGAGCCCTGCTTGCCCAGCTTGAGGAAGATCTCGCCCAGGCCGTCGTCGGGGTAGGACCCGGCGGTCATGTAGCCCTCGGCACCACCGACGCTGAACGACGTGGTGAGGCTCGGGCGGGCCTTGGGCAGACGCCGGCGGACCGGGCGAGTGTCCAGCGGCGCGACGGGGGAGGCCGGGGCCACCACGGCCCGCTTGGCCTTGCCGTCGGACAGCGGCTGACCCACCTTGCAGTTGTCGCGGTAGACCGCCAGCGCCTTCAACCCCAGCTTCCAGCCGGACAGGTAGACCTCGGCGATGTCCTCCACGGTCGCGGACTCCGGCAGGTTGACCGTCTTGGAGATCGCTCCGGACAGGAACGGCTGCACGGCAGCCATCATCCGGACGTGGCCCATCGGCTCGATGGAGCGCACGCCCATCGCGGCGTCGAAGACCTCGTAGTGCTCAGGACGCAGCCCTGGGGCGTCGATGACATGGCCGTGCTCGGCGATGTAGGCGACGATCGCCTCGACCTGCTCCTCCTGGTAGCCCAGCTTGCGCAGCGCCCGCGGGATCGTCTGGTTGACGATCTGCATCGACCCGCCACCGACGAGCTTCTTGAACTTCACCAGCGCCAGGTCGGGCTCAACCCCGGTGGTGTCGCAGTCCATCATCAGCCCGATCGTGCCGGTCGGGGCCAGCACCGAGGCCTGCGCATTGCGCCAGCCGTTGCGCTCCCCGATCCGCAGGCACTCCCGCCACGCCTTTGTGGCCGCTCGGTGCACGTCCTTGTCCAAGGTGTGCATCGTGCGGATCGCGTCGTTGGCCGCGGCGTGCTTGCGCATCACCCGGGCGTGCGCCTCGGCGTTGCGGGCGAAGCCCTCGTAGGGACCCACGATGCCGGCCAGCTCGGCGGAGCGCTTGTACGCCGTACCGGTCATCAGCGAGGTGATCGCTGCGGCCAGCGCCCGCCCGCCATCGGAGTCATACGCCAGGCCCGAGGCCATCAGCAGGGCGCCGAGGTTGGCGTAGCCGATGCCCAGCTGGCGGTAGGCGCGGGTCGTCTCACCGATCGACTCGGTCGGGAAGTCGGCGAAGCAGATCGAGATGTCCATCGCGGTGATGACCAGCTCGACGACCTTGGCGAACGTCGCCGAGTCGAAGGAGTCGTCCTCGCGGAGGAACTTCAGCAGGTTCAGCGAGGCGAGGTTGCACGAGGAGTTGTCCAGGCTCATGTACTCCGAGCAGGGGTTGGACGCGGTGATCCGCCCGGTCTCGGGGTTGGTGTGCCAGTCGTTGATCGTGTCGTCGTACTGGATGCCCGGGTCAGCGCACTCCCAGGCCGCCTTGGCGATCTTGCCCCACAGCTCGCGGGCGTCGATCTCCTCGATGACCTCACCGGTCACGCGGGCTCGCAGCCCGAACGGCTTGCCCTCCTCGACCGCACGCATGAACTCGTCGGAGACTCGCACCGAGTTGTTGGCGTTCTGGTACTGGACGCTGGTGATGTCCTTGCCACCCAGGTCCATGTCGAAGCCGGCATCGCGCAGCGCGCGGATCTTGTCCTCCTCGCGCGCCTTCGTCTCGACGAACTCCACGATGTCGGGGTGGTCGACATCGAGCACGACCATCTTCGCCGCCCGCCGGGTGGCGCCGCCGGACTTGATCGTGCCGGCCGAGGCGTCGGCGCCGCGCATGAACGACACCGGGCCCGAGGCCGTGCCGCCGGAGGAGAGCAGCTCCTTCGACGAGCGGATCCGGGACAGGTTAAGCCCGGCTCCGGAGCCGCCTTTGAAGATCAGCCCCTCCTCCCGGTACCAGTTCAGGATCGAGTCCATGGTGTCGTCGACGGAGAGGATGAAGCAGGCCGAGACCTGCTGCGGGGCGGGTGTGCCCACGTTGAACCAGACGGGTGAGTTGAACGAGAACACCTGGTGCAGCAGGGCCCAGGTCAGCTCGTGCTCGAAGATCTCGGCGTCAGCGTCGGTGGCGAAGTAGCCGTGCTCCTTGCCCGCCTTGACATAGGTGAGCACGACGCGGTCGATGAGCTGGCGCAGGCTCCACTCCCGCGTCGGGCTGCCGACGGCGCCTCGGAAGTACTTGGTGGTGACGATGGTGGAGGCATTCACCGACCAGAAGTCTGGGAACTCGACCCCGGACTGATCGAAGATCGTCTCGCCGGTCCTCCAGTTGCTCTGGACGACGTCGCGGCGCTCCCAGGTCACCTCGTCGTAGGGGTGCACCCCCGCAGTGGTGTAGATGCGCTCGATGGTCAGGCCCTTGCCCGACCGGGGCGCGGAGGAGCCCTTGGCGACCTCGCCGCCGGCTGCCCCGTGAGTCGTCTCGGTCATCTCGTATCCCCTCCGCGGACCGTGTGGTCCCTAGTTCCAACGTCGTACCTGGTGCCGGGATGCCCGGCCAAGCTCATCTGGGCTCGACCCCCGTCGGGTCGTGCTCGGCGCGCAGCAGCGTGATCTCCGCCTCGAAGTCGGCCAGCGACTCGAAGGAGCGGTAGACCGAGGCGAAGCGCAGGTAGGCCACCTCGTCGAGCTCGCGCAAGGGCGAGAGGATGGCCAGACCGACCTCGTGCGCGTCGATCTCGGCGCACCCGGTGGCTCGGATCTGCTCCTCCACCCGCTGGGTCAGCAGCGCCAGGTCGTCTTCCGAGACCGGTCGACCCTGGCAGGCCTTGCGAACCCCGGCGAGCACCTTGGCCCGGCTGAACGGCTCGGTCACCCCCGATCGCTTGACCACCGTGAGGCTGGCCGTCTCCAGGGTGGTGAAGCGCCGCGAGCAGGCGGGGCACTGTCGACGCCGCCGGATCGCGGTGCCGTCGTCGGAGGCCCGGCTGTCCACGACCCGGCTGTCCTCGTGGCGGCAGTAGGGGCAGTGCACGGCGTCCTCCTCTCGGATCCGAGCGGCTCGCCCGCGGTGCGCGCGGTGCGCGCAGCGCGGTCACCGCGGGCACCGCGCCAGTGGGCGCACTCTGGGGATGACCAGCGCCGCAGGTGTGGGTAACCCGGCTCGTTCTGTGGGCAACTCATCCACGGTTGTGACACAACCTGTGGACGACTTACACCAGTGTAACTACTAGATGTAGTGGAGACCGTAGGACCTCGGCAGGCCACGGGCAAGCGCTTGGCGGCAGCCGCCCGCGTGTCGCGCAAAGTTTTACCTTCGACGCCCGACAGGGTTGACCCGTGGCTGGCGACGATCCCGAGGTGGCAGGCGAGGTGGCAGGCGAGGCGGCAGGCGAGGTGGCAGGCGAGGTGGCAGGCGAGGTGGGCGACGAGGCGTCCAGCAGGGTGGGCGACGAGGTG
>JAJZTN010000056.1 GCA_021848885.1 Actinomycetes bacterium | reverse complement strand
GGAATGATGACCGTGGCCTGCGCACCGGCGGGCGTCGGGGGCCGTGCGCTCAGCTGTACGGCGGGGACCCACCCGGGGTAGCCGCGGGCGTCCAGCGGTGTGGGCTGATCGGGTACGACGACATGCGCCCACGACCCGCGCAGTCCTGTGACGATCACCCGCTCGCCCAGCAGCAGCTGGCTGTCGGCGCGCCCGGACAGGTCCCGCCGCTGGCTCAGGGTCATGGCGGCCAGCCAGTCACGGATGCGGGCCGGGGCGGCGAGCGCGGCAGCGTCGACCGGTCGCGGTGAGCTGGGCGAGCGCCAGAGCGTCGCTACCGACACGCTCGCCCAGGCAGAGGAGCCGACGGCCAGGGCCGGCCCCGCCGGGGTGGGGGTGGCCGGCGATGAGTGGGGGGACGTGCCCGTCGGGGTGGGGGAGGGGGCCGACGAGGCGGCGGAGGAGGCCGGGGCCGCGGCGGGGGAGGGGGCCGACGAGGCGGCGGAGGAGGGGGCCGACGACGCGTCGGGGGACGTGCCTCGGGTCGCGGCGCGGCCAGAGACCCAGGCCGGGGAGCCGGCCGCAGAGGTGTCTGGTCGGTGCGTGGCGACGGTGGTGCTCGGAGCACCCGGGGCCGAGCAGCCGGAGGCCAGCACGGCGAGGGAGCCCAGCACGGCGAGGCAGGCCAGGGCCCCGCCGGCTCGCCGGGTCACCCCGGTCCCGCCCCCGGTCCCGCCGTCGGTCACCCCGGTCCCGCCGCCGGTCCCGCCGCCCCCGCCGGCTCGCCGGGTCACCCCGGTCCCGCCGCCGGTCCCGCCGCCCGCCACCCCGGTCCCGCCGCACGACACGCCGGTCACGCTAGACCGCGCACGTCCGTCACGCCGGTCACGCTAGACCGCGCACGCCCGTGATGCCGGGCCACGTCACGGCGTACGCCGGGTCAGCCTGCAGGTTGCCCGAGCAGCTCGGCGAGCAACCCGCGGACCAGGGCATCGATCTGGTCGCGTATGCCGCGCACCGTGTCCACGTCCTTGCCGGCCGGGTCGGGCAGCACCCAGTCCAGGTAGCGCGTGCCGGGGTAGAACGGGCAGGCGTCCCCGCAGCCCATCGTCACGACGACGTCGCTGGCCCGCACCGCCTCGTCGGTCAGCGGCTTGGGGAACTCCTTGGACAGGTCTAGGCCCAGCTCGGCCATCACCGAGAGCACGGCCGGGTTGATGTGCTCCGCCGGGGCCGAACCGGCCGAGCGCACCAGCACCCGCCCGGCGGCATGGTGGTCCAGCAGCGCGGCGGCCATCTGTGACCGGCCGGCGTTGTGCACGCAGACGAAGAGCACCTCGGGCCGCTGCTTCATCGGGGGTTCCTTCCGGTTGCGGGGGAGCTCATCCGGCCGACCCGACGCCGACCTGCTCGCCCGGCTGGGCGAAGAGCCGTCGGGCCGCCCACAGCGAGACGTAGACGAGCCCGAGCAGCGCCGGGACCTCGATGAGCGGGCCGACAACCCCGGCGAGGGCCTGCCCCGAGGTGGCGCCGTAGACCCCGATCGCCACGGCGATGGCCAGCTCGAAGTTGTTGCCCGCGGCGGTGAAGGCCAGCGTCGCGGTGCGCGGGTAGCCCAACCCGAGGCGCCGGCCCAGCATGAGCGACCCGCCCCACATGAGGGCGAAGTAGACCAGCAGCGGCACGGCGATGCGGGCCACGTCGAGCGGGTGGCGGGTGATGGCGTCGCCCTGCAGCGCGAAGAGGACCACCACGGTGAACAGCAACCCGTAGAGGGCCAGCGGGGCCAGCCGGGGCAGCATCCGTGTCTCGTACCACGTCCGGCCGCGGGTGCGTTCCCCGACCTGGCGGGTCAGGTAGCCGGCCGCCAGCGGGATGCCAAGGAAGACCGCGACGTTGGCGGCGATCTGGGCTGCCGAGACCCGGATCCCGTCGGTCGGCAGGCCGAGCCAGCCGGGCAGCACCTGCAGGTAGAAGTAGCCCAGCCCGGCGAAGGCGACGATCTGGAAGATCGAGTTGATGGCGACGAGCACCGCGGCGGCCTCCCGGTCCCCGCAGGCCAGGTCGTTCCAGATCAGCACCATGGCGATGCATCGGGCCAGTCCGACGATGATCAGCCCAGTTCGGTACGCCGGAAGGTCCGGCAGCAGGAGCCAGGCCAGCGCGAACATCACCGCCGGGCCGAGGACCCAGTTGAGCAGCAGGCTCGGCACCAGCAGCCGCCGGTCGGTGCCGACCCGGTCGAGCTCCCCGTAGCGGACCTTGGCCAGCACCGGGTACATCATCACCAGCAGCCCGAGTGCGATCGGCAGGCTGGTGCCGCCTATCTGGACGGAGTCCAGTGCGGAGCCGAGGCCGGTGATCACCCGACCCAGCAGCAAGCCCGAAGCCATCGCCGCGGCGATCCAGACCGGCAGCAGCCGGTCGAGGGTGGACAGCCGGGGTCGGACATGGGGGGTGGCGTGGGGTCGCACGGTGCTGGAGTCAGGCGCCCCCGCGGCGGTGCTGCCGGGGGCAAGGCCGTAGGTGCGGTCGGGGGTGCTGTCGGGGGTGCTTCTCATTCGCATGGCCGCAGCAGCCCGGTGCTCACCGCTGCCCGCTCGGCGGTGGCGGGGGCCTCGACGACTCCCGCGACGGCCTCGGCCTGCTCGGCCAGGGCGCTCAGCTCCGCAATGAGGTCTCGCAGCGCCGCTGGGCGGACCCGGTAGTAGGTGAACCGACCTGCGGCCTGCGCCTCGACCAGACCGGTCTCGCGCAGCACCCGCAGGTGGTTG
Organism: Actinomycetes bacterium; assembly: GCA_021848885.1. Lineage (GTDB taxonomy): Bacteria > Actinomycetota > Actinomycetes > JAJZTN01 > JAJZTN01 > JAJZTN01. The sequence continues at coordinate 13,967 of JAJZTN010000056.1, read as the reverse complement.
GAGACGTTGGACTGGCGGGCTCCTGTCATCTCGACGAGATGGCAGGTGCACAGCGGCTCGCTGGCCAGCAGCGCCACGATGTGACGTCGCAGTGGGTCGGCGAGCGCACGGATCGTCTCATCATCAACTACTGATCTCAGCACGCGATGATGTAACCGTACCGAGGTGGGCGTCGGCAAGTGAACATCTGGTGACGTCGGCGCCCGGCTGGCCCGCACTACGCTGCCGAGACGATGCCGCCGGTGGGCGGCGTACGGCGGGACCGGTGAGGTGGTCGTGGCGACGGACGGCTCGACGCGGGCAGTGGTGCGGACCCGGGTCTATCGCGCCGGGGCCCTCGAGCGCGACGATTTCCCGCTCGCGCAGGTGTCGGACTACCTCTCGCAAGCCGACACGGTGGTGTGGGTCGACCTGCTGGCCCCGGGGCCAGGGGACCTCGACGTGGTTGCCGAGGAGCTCGGGCTGCACGACCTGGCGATCGAGGACGCGCTGAGCCAGCACGAGCGACCCAAGCTGGACCGCTACGCCTCGCACGAGTTCCTCAGCATGTCGGCGGTGCGGCTGGACGAGGCCAACCGGGGGCTGGTCATCGGCCAGGTCTCGGCGTTCGTCACCGGCCGCGCGCTGGTCACGGTGCGACACAACGGCGGGTTCGACCTGGCCGATGTGATCAGCCGGTGGGACAGCTCGGCCGACCTGGCCCGCCACGGTGTCGCTTTCCTGCTGCACGGACTGATCGACCATGTGGTCGACTCCCACTTCGCCGCGGTGCAGTCCCTCGACGAGGAGATCGAGGAGCTGGAGGACCTGCTCTTCGACGCTCGGTCGCGCGATCCCGAGGTGCAGCGACGCAGCTTCGCGTTGCGCAAGAGCCTGGTCACGCTTCGCCGGGTCGTCCTGCCGATGCGCGAGGTGGTCAACGCCCTCATGCGTCGCGACATCGGCATCATCGACGCCGAGATGGTGCCCTACTTCCAGGATGTCTACGACCACGTGCTCAGGGCGACGGAGTGGACCGAGTCGCTGCGGGACCTGGTCACCACGATCGTGGAGACCAACCTGACCATCCAGGGCAACCGGCTCAACGTGATCACGAAGAAGGTCACCTCGTGGGCCGCGATCATCGCAGTCCCCACCGCGATCACCGGCTTCTATGGGCAGAACGTGCCCTACCCCGGCTTCGCCCGGCTCAGCGGGCTGCTCACCTCGATGGCCCTCATCGTCGTCATCTCGGTGGGGCTCTACGTGGTGTTCAAGCGCCGCGACTGGCTCTAGACCCCGACGCGACTGGTCCGGGCACCGGGAACCGAAACTGGACGTGGAGCGGAACCCAACGGTGACTCGTGGCATCCAAGGGGCACGCGCGGATGGAGGTGTGTCCCATGACGACACCGCGGCAAACCTGGTCCGGCTCCCGGCACGGGTCGGTGCCGCCACCAACCGGTCGCCACCTGGGCGTCGGTGCGGTGGGCCTGCTGGTGCTGGCTCTTCTCGCCGGATGCGCCAGCGGTTCACGACCCGCGCCCGGCCCGACGAGCCTGACCCCCCCGATCCTGAACCTGGCCGGCGGGGCCGGCGCTGCCGGCACCGCGAAAGCCGCCGGCGGGACGGGCACGATCGGTGCCCCTGGTGCGCATGCCGACGCTGCTCGCTCCGGGTGGCCGATCGGTTTCGGGGGCTGGGTGCTCGACGGGCCGCTGCCCGCCACCCCGACCAGTGCGCCGGTCTATCGCTGGGCGCAGGTGCGGGCCAGTGTCGCCGAGCTGTCCCGACTGACCGGCGCACTCGGCCTCACCGGCACACCGCAACGGCATGCGCACGGGTGGGAGCTCACCAGCAGCCGCGGCACGCTGTGGGTGCGGGACGACGCGGGCCTAGCGTGGGCCTACGCCCGCGCCGACCTTCGCGACTGCCCGCCCTTCGGGCTGGACATCGACCAGGCCGGCGCGGACGGCGGAGTCGCCTGCGGGATCGCCGAGCCGGCGGGGTCGACCCCGCCGTCGGGCCCTGACGCGGAGACGGCCCGCGCGGCTGCCGAGCCGCTGCTGGCGCTGTCCGGGTCGAGCAACTCCGCGGGCCAGGTCGTGGTCAGTGTCGGCGCCCCAGCCACGACCGTCTCCCTCGACCCCGTCATCGCGGGCATGCCGACCAGTGGGATTGCCACCACCGTGCTGGTTGACTCGCACGGCGTGCGCGGCGCGACTGGGCACCTGCTGGCCCCGCTCGCCGCGGCCGTCTACCCGCTTCGTACGGCGCGGGCGGCCTTCGAGGCCCTGGCGAACGGCCCCCGACCGATGCTGATGCCCTACTGCGGCCCCCTGCCGGTGGACAGCGGTGTCCCGCAGGCCGACTCCTCGGGCTCGGGCCAGGCCCGGACCGGCTCCTCGGGCTCGGCCCAGGCTCGAACCGGCACTTCGGGCTCGGCTCAGGCCCGGACGAACGCCCCGGGGCTGGCCCCGGTCCCGTCAGGGTGCCCGACGCCCGAGCCCAGCCGGGTGATCGGGGCCCGGCTCGGGCTCCTGCTCGCATTCGAGTACGCCTCGTCCTCGGGGTCGCAGGCTTCGGAGCAGCTGCTGGTCCCGGCCTGGTTCTTCCTGGTCGCGGCCCTACCAGGCGCTGAGGCGAGCCAGGTGCCCGTCATCGCGGTGGACCCGGCCTATCTGGGCGCCGGCCGCACGGGTGTTCCGGGGACACCCCAGCCGGACCGTCCCAGTTCCCCCGGCGTGGTGGAGCCGGGGTCCCCGGGGTCACTCGAGCCGGGGTCCCCGGGGTCACTCGAGCCGGGTTCCCCGGCCTCGGCCGGCCCGGGCACGATGGGCAGGTGAGCCCCGCCGGTGTGGTCCTGCACACCGTGCCCCTCGTCCTGCCCGTGACTGCAGCGCCGGTGTGGGACGGCGCGGTGGCGCTGGCCCAGGGGCGGGTCCTGGCCGTGGGGCCGCGCAGTGAGCTCCAGGCCCGCTTCGCCGGCGCCCGACGTCGGGACTGGCCGGGCGTCATGCTGCCCGGGCTGGTCAACGCCGGCACAAGTCTGCAGCTGAGCACCCTGCACGACCTCGCCTCCGACCGGCCCTCGGTGTGGCAGCTGCCCGCGCGAGTTGCCGAGCGCTTCGCCGCGATGAGCGGGCCGCAACGCGCCGAGGCCGCCCGCACCGGTGCCTTCCTCGCCCTTCGCAGCGGTACGACGGCCCTGGCCGACGTCGTGACCGACCCCGCCGCGCTCAGCGCGGTCGCCCGCTCCGGGTTGCGTGGGACGTCGTACCTGCCGGTCGAGGACATCGGCCGTACTCCCTGGGGGGCCGACCTCGCCGTGGTGCTGGGCGCTGGGGCGACCGGACGCGACATTGGCGTCACCTGGACGAGATGGTCAGACCTCGACGAGGCCGGACTGGGCAGGCTGGCTGAGCTGGTCCGGGGAACCTCCGCCCGGGTGCTGCTGCCGGTTGCCGAGACGGTCGAGGAGGTCGAGTACGTCGCACTGGGCACCGGTCGGCTGGCCGATCGGTCCGCCAGCAACGCATCGCCCCGCGGGCCGGGGCGGCTGGGCGCCGGGGTCGGGCGGGGCTGGTCACCGGTCGAGGCCCTGGACCGGCTCGGCTGGCTGGGAGCGGGCACCCACCTGACCCAGGGGGTGCACTGCGACTCCGAGGACCTCGCGCTGCTGGCTCGCCGCGGGGTGAGTGTCGCGCTGAGCCCTCGCTCGAACCGGCTGCTGCGCGTGGGGCGGGCTCCGGTGGCCGACTACCTGCGGGCCGGGGTGCCGCTCGCTCTCGCCACCGGTTCCCTGGCCGCCACGCCGTCCCTCGACCTGCTCGCCGAGGCACGCGCCGCTCGGGATCTCGCACTCGAGCAGGGGTACGACGCCCCCGACCTCGCGGAGCGCATCGTCATCGCCGCGACGCTTGGCGGGGCCCGGGCGCTGGGGCTGGCCGACGCCGGGAGGATCGCGCCGGGGTCCCGGGCCGACCTTGCCGTCTTCGACGTGGTGGTGGCAGGTCCCAGCGCGGGCGACCCGTTCGAGGAGCTGCTCGAGCACGGGCCCGGGGCGTGCGTGGCCACCGTGCTCGCCGGTCGGATCGTGCATCGACGCGGCTGAGCCGACCGCCGTGTAGCTCCAGCCGCGCGTCAGCCGACCGCCGTGCAGCCAGCCGCGGGTCAGCCGGGCAGCACCGGCACGCCGGACTCGGCCAGCGACGCCGACGGCCCCGCCAGCCGGGTCAGCGCGCGTGCCGGGTCGGCGTACGCCGTGGGGCGGCACGCCGGCTGGCCGGTCCTCGGCGCGGCTGTGGCCGCCCGCGACTGCCCTGGTCCAGCCCGGGCGGCGCTGGGATGCTGTGGCGATGTCGGGGCTTCGGGTCTACTTCGAGTCCACCCAGCGGTGGGTCTTCGCCTGTGCGCTGGACGTGCCGGGCTTCTGCCGGCGCGCCAAGAGCGAGGCTGAGGCGCTGGCCGCCCTCGATTCCTACCGACCGAGGTTGGCCCGGCTGCTCGGCACCGCGGCACCCGAGGGTGGCTTCGAGATCGTCGGGCGGGTCCCCGGAGGGACGACCACCGACTTCGGGGCGCCGGGGAGCCTCGGCCCGGGTGATGAGGGGGCGTTGGAGGCGGCCGAGGCGGCTCGGCTGGCCACGCACCTTGACAGCGTGTGGGCCGCCTTCGACCGGGTCGTCGCCGGTGCCCCCGCTGAGCTGCGCAAGGGGCCGCGAGGTGGCGGGCGGGACCGCGACGCCGTCGCCGAGCACGTCCGGGAGGCCGAGCGCAGCTACGCGAGCAGGCTCGGGTTGCGCCTGCCGCCACGCACGCCGTGGCCGAGCCAGCGGCAGGCCCTGGTCGCCGCGCTGCGCGAGGGCACGACCGCCGGGGCGTGGCCGCCGCGTTACGGCGTACGACGGATTGCCTGGCACGTCCTCGACCACGCCTGGGAGATCGAGGACCGTTCGCCGCACTGAGCCCGATGCCCGATCGGCCACGGCCATCCTCGATCGGACCGGAGCGGGATGGGTCCTTTGGGGTGGGCTGGGTTAGGTTCGCCGCGGAGCCAGCAGCGTGCGGGTGGCGTGGAGGGAGCGCGGCGTGGAGAGCGGGTCACGACGCGCTGCGGTGCTGACCTGGCTGGGCGGGGTGCGCGCGCGGCTCGGCATCGGGACCGACGAGCTGGGCCACCACGACGGTCATGACCCCGGGAGGCTCCACGATCAGCTGCCGCCCGAGGTCAGGCGCTCCTTCCCGCGCCCGAGCGGGCACCGGGTGCGCCGCTGGGTCCGGGCCCGGGTCACCGGCCCGCGGGTCGAGCTCATCCAGCAGGTCAAGGCGGCCGCGGCCGCGGCGCTGGCCTGGGCGCTGTCCCAGCAGCTGCTCGGGTCGACGACGCCGGTGTTCGCGGCGCTGTCGGCGTTCTTCGTGGTGGAGTCGACGGTGGCCCGCTCGGTCACCCAGTGGCGGATGAGCGTGCTGGGGGTGAGCACCGGCCTGCTGGTGGGGGCCGGCTGGTTGGAGGTGCTGCACCCCGGGCCGGTGGCCGTCGGGTTGGTCATGCTCACGTCCCTGCTGGTGGCGCGGCTGCTCGGGCTGGACGCCTCGGGTTCCGGGCAGGCCGCCTCCGCGTCGCTGGTGGCGGTCACGGTGGCCTCCGGGTTCGGGCATGTGGCGGCGCTCCGGGTGGTCTCGGTCGGGTTGGGGGCCGGGGTCGGGCTGGGCATCAACGCAGTCGTGGCCGCACCGGTGCACGTCCGCCCGGCCGGGGACGCACTGGCCGAGCTGGCCGGGCGGCTCGCGACCCTGCTGCGCTCCATCGCCGGTGTGGTGACCGAGCCGGTGCGGGTGCGCACGGTGGAGGAGTGGCTCTTCCAGTCGCGCGAGCTCACCGTGGCCACCGCTGCCGCACGGGTGCAGGTGGACAAGGCCCGCGAGTCGGTCGCCTACACGACGGTGGGGATGCCCCCGGGGCGCGCCGCGTTGCGTGAGCGGGCCCGCCGCCAGCAGGTCGCCGCCGAGGCGATCGAGCACGCGGTCATCCAGGTGCGCGGGATGTGCCGGTCCCTGGCCGACGCCTCGGCCGTGGTCGCCCCCGACGAGCACGGCGACAGGATGGTGCCGGCGCTGCTCCCGGTGCCCTTCGCCCGCGCCATGCGCATGGTCGCCGACGGGCTGGACTCCTACGGCCGCGCCGCCCAAGCCGTGCAGCAAGGCGACGCGGAGGCCTTCGAGGCGGCGGTTGACCAGCTCGTCGCGGCGCTGAAGGCTGCCCGTGGTTTCGCCGATGGCGCCGGTGAGCTCGCCCGGGCCGCTGCGGTGGACAGCGAGGACGCATCGACGACGCACACGGCTCGCTGGCTGCTGCTCGGTGCGGTGGTGGCCGACCTCGTGCGCCTGCTCGACGAGCTGGACCCGGTCGGTGGCGCGCACCCGGACGCCTTCCCGCTGCCGGCGGAGTGAGCCCCGCTGCCGACACTCGGGACCCCCGACCCCTTGGCTACCGGCCCGACAGGAGGGAGTCTGGGGGGAGCACAGTGAAGACGATGCGAGGGCGGGTCCGCGCGCGACCGGTCTGGGATGTGGAGGCTGGTCCGTGGCACCTGAACCGGTGACGATCCTTCAGCCGCGAGGCGGCAGTTACCCGAGCGTGCTGGCCGAAGGGCGCTCGCTCTACCCGCGGGTGCGCATCGGGCGCCCGGGGCAGGCCCGCAGCTACTGGCCGATGGTGGCCCTCATGCGCGCGCTGCGTGTCCGCTGGGCGGTCCAGATCCTCGGCAGGGAGCGCGTCGCAGCCGGGGCGGGGATCATCATCGCCAACCACGTCAGCGCGGTGGACCCCGTCGCCGTCGTGATGAGCACCTGGTGGCGGGTGACCGCGTTCACCAAGGTCGAGGCGTTCCAGAGCCGGGGCGGTCTCTTCTTCCGCATCATGGGTCAGATCCCGCTGCGGCGCGGTGACGAGGCGGCGACCGACTGGGCGTTGGTCATGGCGACCCAGGCGCTGCGACGTGGCGGCAAGATCGGGCTGTACCCGGAGGGCACCCGCTCCCCGGACCCGGGCCGGTTGCACAAGCTGCACAAGCGCATCCTCGTGCCGCTGCTGCAGGCCAACCCCGATGTGCCGGTTCACGCCCTCACGACGTCCTACGCGCGGCGAGGCTGGCGGCGTACCCGGGTGCAGGTCCGGGTCTCCGCGCCGTTGGCGCTGGACCCGGCGAAGCTGACCGCCGAGGAGCTCACCGTGGCGGTGCGCGAGGCGCTGCTCGAGCTCGGGGGACAGACCTATGTCGATCGCTACGCCCACGACGTCAAACGGGATCGCCAGCCTCACGCTGGCTGATCCCGTGGTGCACCGGCGCCGGCCTACCCGCCGGTGCCGAGGCTGCGAAGCAGCGCGGCGTAGTCGCTGTCGAAGGCCTGCCCCGCTTGAGCCACCGCCGGGCTGCGCAGCGTTTCGACGTACGCCGAGACGGTGCCGACCCTCGCCGCTCCATGAAGCTGGGCCGACATCTGCTCAGCGTCGGCCTGCACCGCCCGCCCCGCCGGTGCCGCGCTCTGCGGCAGCCGCAAGGAGCTCAGCGTGGCGTCGAAGCTGTCGAACTGCTCGGCCAGTGTGGTGGCCGCACCCTGCAGGCAGACCAGCGGATCGGTGGCCCGCTGGCAGCCGCTGAGCCCGCCCTGGAACACCTGGATCTGCTGGGTCAGGCGGGCATGGGCGAGCTCGATCGAGGGTGCGGGGTTGGCGGTCAGGTGCGAGCCCAGGGTGGCGTAGTCGGCCGCCACGACAGCCACGAGCCCCACCAGCCCCAGGGGCAGCAGCCCAGTGACGACCCGTCGGGCGGTGCGCGAGAGTACGAGCTGCCCGGCGGCCTGCGTGGGCGACAGCGGATGCGTGCCTCGTAGGTCCACCCCGAGCATCGCACCCGGGGGCGGGCGGTCGCCCCACAGACCCCCCGGGTAGGTGTCGGTCAGCAGCAGCAGGTAGGCGTTGGTGCGGACCAGGAAACGCAGCGCGGCCGTGCCGGCCTCCTGCGCCGCGTCTGGCAGCCGACCGCGGATCAGGGCGTAGGCCCACAGTGGCACCGACATCAGGACCCAGCCGTAGGTGAGGACGATGACGAGCACGGACACCGGCAGGGCGAGCAGGCCACGGAAGAACACCTTCACGCGGCTCAGCTGCCCTGCGGCCACCTGCACCTGCACCGGATGGTCGGGCACGTCGAAGGCGAAGGGGGGATAGCGCCCGGTGAGCAGCCACTGGTAGGCGGTGATCCGGGCGGTGAAGGCGAGGCATCCGGCGAGGAAGCGGGCCACGCCCTGGGGCAGCTTCCCCGTGAGCAGTGCGGCGAACCAGCCGATCACCTGGACGACCCCCACCAGGAAGCCGAGCAGGAGACTCACGGCAGCCATCGGCACGACCAGCGGCAGCCGAAACCCGATGCCCCACCGGCCCATCGGCAGCGCCGGTCCCACGCTGAGCCCTACGACGCCACCGCGGGTCTGGACGAGCGGCTGCCAGGTTCCCCCCGGTGGCCTCGGGCCCGTCTCGGCCGGTGCAGGGGCCTGCCACGGGTCGGTTGCGGCCGAGGGGTGCGTGGTGTCGGCTGCGGCCGAGGCACTCCATGTCGACTCTCCGGACGGCTGGAGCCGCGCCGTCCGCGCGGCCTCGGCGGTGCTGGGCCGCGCCCGCCCCGGTGGAGTGGTCTCGATGGTGGCCCTACGAAGCCCCGCCACCAGTTGCCCGGCCTGGACACGGACCCGGCCCGCCTCACCCGAGCCCAGGACCTGGCTGTCACCGGCGATGGTGGAGATCCCCACGATCTCGACATCCAGCGGCACCTGGCTGCCGTCCTCGCGACGCAACGACACGAGACGGTGGCCGACCTCGGCAGTGCCGCGCAGACAACGCACGACCAGGACGGTCATCTCCCCGTCGCCCATCACGTCGTGGACCTGCAGCGACGCCACGCGCTCACCCTGGCGCAGATGACCGCCGGGAGTCGAGGAGGCACGCCGCGTTCTCGACCCCTTCGACGAGACTGGTCACCGGCTCGGCACCGGCTCGGCACCGGCATCGGCTCGGCACCGGCATCGGCTCGGCCCCGGCGCCGGCTCGGCCTCGGCACCGCGCCCGCTAGGGTCGGGCCGGTGGTCGCGACACTCTGTCGACGTACGCTCTGCACGGCACCGGGTCGCCGTGTGGGCCAGGCAAGGACCCAGGCAAGAACATGGTGGGAGGGCCTGCCGTGAGCATCGTCCGGCTCATCACGCTCGACGATGCTCCTGCGCTGGCGCGGCTGGCGCGCGAGAACCGAGACTTCCTGGCCCCCTGGGAGCCGCTGAGAGGCGAGCACTGGTTCACCGCGGACGGCCAGTGTGAAGCCGTGGCGAAGGCTCTCGCAGAGCACGCGCGAGGGACGGGCCTGCCCTACGTCATCCTCGACGACTCGAAGCACGTCGTCGGGCGTGTCACGCTCAACGGCATCACCCGGGGCGCCTTGCAGTCCTGCAGCGTCGGCTACTGGGTGAGCAGGCATGCCAACGGGCGAGGGCTGGCGACCACAGCCCTCGCGGCGCTCGTGCGGATCGCCTTTGACGACCTGGGGCTTCACCGGGTGCAGGCCGAGGCGTTGCCGCACAACCTCGCGTCGCGACGGGTGCTCGAACGCAACGGGTTCGTGCAGTTCGGGATGGCACCGCAGTACCTTCGACTGGCCGGCCGTTGGCAGGACTGCCTGATGTTCCAGCGGCTCAACGCAGGCTGGGAGGACCAGAGCCTGGCCACGGCCTGACTCAGCGAAACCAGGACGCACCGACCGACAGTCGTGTCTAGTGGCACTTGAGGATGAGTCACCCATCGAGGAGGGGCCGTGTCCGAGGAGCTGTGGAGTCGAGGCGCCGTGGAGCTGGCGGGAGCCATCCGTCGCCGGGAGGTGAGCAGCCGCGAGGTGGTGCAGGCTCACCTGGACCGGATCGCCGCCGTGAACGACCGGGTGAATGCCGTCGTGCAGGTGCTGGCCGATGAGGCCTTGGCCGCTGCCGAGGCGGCCGACCGTGCCGTGCAGGGCGGCGGTGACCTGGGTGCCTTGCATGGTGTGCCGTGCACGGTGAAGGAGAACATCGACCTGGCCGGGACGGCGACCACCTGGGGGCTCGCGGCGCTGGCCCAGGCGGTGGCACCGATCGACTCACCCCAGGTCGAGCGGATCCGGGGTGCCGGCGCCATCCCGATCGGCCGAACCAACCTTCCTGACATGGCGCTTCGGGTGAACACCGACTCGCAGCTACACGGTCGCACCCGGAATCCGTGGGACCCGTCGCGTACCGCGGGCGGGTCCAGTGGCGGCGAGGCGGCCGCGCTGGCGACCGGCATGAGCCCGCTGGGTCTGGGCAACGATCTGGGCGGTTCCTTGCGTAACCCGGCCCATTGCTGCGGGGTCGCCTCACTCAAGCCATCGCTGGGGGCCGTCGCGGCGGCCACGGTGATCCCACCTGAGGACCTGACCATCGCCTTCCAGCTGATGAACGTCGAGGGCGTCATGGCTCGGTGCGTCGCCGACGTCCGCGCGGGGTTCTTGGCCATCGCCGGTCAGCATCCGAGGGATCCGCTCAGCGTTCCAGCGACCTTCACCGACCTGGCCCCCGGGCAACGGTTGCGGGTCGCCGTGCTGGCCGAGCCTCCCGGGGGGTCGACCCAGCCCGGCGTCGCTGCCGCGGTGCGCTCGGCGGCCGACGCGCTCGCCGACGCCGGCCACGACGTCGTCGAGGCCGTCCCCCCGGACTACGAGAAGGCGTTGGAGCTGTGGGCGAGCATCCTCACCGCAGACCTGCGCATCCTCAAGTCGATGCTCGACCAGGTCATGGGCGAGGGCGGGCGGACCTTCCTGGACCATGCGCTCACCCACCTGCCGGTGATCGACCAGCCGGGCTTGGCCGCGGCGCACACGCAGCGCTTCGGCCTGGCCCGCCGGTGGAGCCTGTGGTTCGCGGAGCATCCCGTGCTGCTGTCCCCGGTGTGGACCGAGGTCGCCTTCGACGCGGACTTCGACGTGGCCTCCTACGACGGCGCCGTGCAGACCCTGAGTCTGATGCGCCCGGTCCTGCCCGCCAACCTGCTCGGCACCCCGTCGGCGGTGGTCCCCGGTGGCCTCAGTGAGGGACTTCCCGTGGGCGTCCAGGTGATGGGTCCGAAGTTCTCCGACCTGCGCTGCTTGGCCGTCGCCGAGCAGATCGAGCAACGCCTGGGCATCCTCACCCCGATCGACCCGCGGGACCTGTGACGTCGAGGGCGCCGTGGGGAGTTGAGGGGGTAGCCGCCGGGCTCGACCCAACCAGTCTGAACGAGCCCGGCGGCGGGCGCGTCGAACCCCTCCACCCCGCCCACGCGCACATCCGTACTTCCCGGTCCGCAGCATCCTTCACCCGGAGGCGGACCTTGGCCCCGGGACGGTTGACACGACGGTTCGATCTTCTGAGGAGCGCACCGGGCACCGTGGCTGCGGACGGCCCCTCTTGGCCTGCGCGACGCCAGCACCCCACCGCTACCCTTGCCGTCTGGACTCCCGCGCGGGGAGCTCCCGAGGAAGGTCCCGACTGGAGTCCGCACTCGAGTTCGGATGTCCCGGGCCGTTAGCTCAACTGGCAGAGCAGCGGACTTTTAATCCGCGGGTTCTGGGTTCGATCCCCAGGCGGCCCACCCGTTTGACCTGCAGCGATACCCGATTCACCAGTGTCACCAGGACGATCGGGGGCCGACCTGGGTTCATTCTGGGTTCGGCGGTCTGCGCGGGGTGCCAGCGCTGCTGCGGCGGTGGCTGCCTGCTGGCCGACCCCTTCGAGCAGGTGCGAGTACGTGTCTGAGGTGATCGCGAGCGAGCTGTCTGCTTCGATTCCTGACAGGTGGCTGTCGCTCGTCGAGCGCGATGACCGGTCAGTGACGACGTGACAGTGGCCGGCCTCGACTGGACGGACGTGGACGATCTGCGTCGTTTGGTCGACGTCGGAAGTTGATGTGACGTTCGCGCGTGTCGCCCATCGCTGAGGACGGATCAGCCGACGATCCAGGTCCTCGTGCGGGACGAAGCCCACGGCTCGCCGGCAGCCGCGCCCGCAGCCCGGCCGGCTGGTGGGTCGAGACTCGAATGGACTAGGTGAGATCCGATCCCAGTTCGGCCAGCGAGAGTATGGCTCGCGCCAGCAAGGAGCGGGAGCGTCTCGAAGCCGCGCGAGCAGCACGCACGGCCGGAGCTCACCGGTCCCCGCTGCCGAGCCAGCCCCGAGCCGGGGACGGGCCACCAGCCCGAGCTGGCCCGCGTCCGGACCCTCGCCCAGCTGCCAAGCAGCCGACGCGGTCTCTCTGAACACGCATACGGTCCTCGGCCACTGGTCGGGGACCGTAGTTGTGCCACGCCGCCGCTCGCGGGAGCATCGGCGAGATGATGCGCAGGCGGGTAGGGGTGGCACCGCATCGGCCACCCCTACCGCGCCATCGCTGCAGCTCAGTGCACGTTGCAGATGAGCACGGGCTCGCTGCGACGCAGGACCGCCTTCACCATGGGAATCACCTCCATCCGCTCCCGAGTGCCAGTAGGTGGCCCGGCAGATCGCTCTACGTTCCGCCGGGAGTGTGGGTCAGCGAACCGGGCACGTGAGGATGGGCTGGTTGCGCAGGACGGTCTCCACCATCGCGTTCACCTCCTCTCCGTGCGCTCGGGTGGCTGTCCCGGTCAGTCGCGACGGAAGGTCATGACGTACTGGTCGCTTCTGGAGGTGAACGGGCTGCCGGACCAGTCCTGCATCAGGCCTGCGGTGTCGAGACCAGTCTGGGTGGCGAGCTCTCTGAGTTGCTCTGGCGCGATGAGGGTCAGGTCTCCGTGACGCTGCACGAACGCGTCCCCCCCAAAGGCCAGGTAGCGCACGAGGTACCGCTCGTCCTCGGGGAAGTAGCGCCCGACGTTGAGCCAGACGTTGCCATCCTGGAACTGGACCCCGACCGTTTGGCCGCGCGGGTTGAGCTGGCTGAGGATCGCTCGCGGTGCGGCGTTCTCCACGACCAGGTAACCGCCCGCCGCGATGCATCGCGCCGCAGCGGCGACGGAGCGCGCCTGCGCCTCACGCGAGGGCATCATCGACAGCACGTTGTAGGCCATGAGAACGGCGTCGTAGGTGCCCAGGTCCTCGGCGTCGAGGATGTCGGCGTGCCAGGAGTTCACGAGTCCGGTGGTGTCGGCCTCCTTGAGCAACGCGAGCATCCCCTCGCTGGAGTCGATCCCGGACATTCGGAATCCCGCGCGCGCGAGCGGGAGCGCGAGGCGGCCGGCGCCGACACCGACCTCCAGGATGCGAGCTGCCCGCGGGAGAAGGTCTTGAAAGAACTGGGCGAACGCGGTACCCGGTGGGCCGGCCAGGGAGTCGTTGTACCGGCCCCAGATGCCGTAATCGGCGCTCATGCTGTCACCTCGAGCGGGGTGAGGAGCTCGAACCGGCGGTCCAGGACGGCAACGTCGACTTCGTCGCAGATCTGGGAGATCGCTGGCCTTGTCCGCTCGCGGTCGACGACGTTGTACGAGCAATCCACCCAGCGCCCGTCGAGCTGGTCTGGGGGCAGATACCCAGTTCGCAGATCGCCGACCTCGTACCCGGTGCGGCCGACGCTCTCCCAGCAGCTGTACAAGGTGCCGTCTGCGTTGATGACGGTACCGGAGCCGCCGCCAATGACTCCGCAGTACAGGCAGTCCGCGACGGTGGCGAGCAGGTCCACGGAGAAGCCGCGCTCGATGGCGCTGACCGCGAGGTCCCGGACCCGGTCGCCGGTGTGCAGGTCTCGACTAGGGGCGTCGGCGAACCCGATCCCGATGTCGTCGATAAGCCCGAGTCGCAGCGTCAGCCGGGACGATCCGACGTGACTGTCTAGGTCCTCGAGCAGGAGGTGCAGCCGGTCGATGGTGCTTGCCGTGACGTTGACTCTTGCGGTGACGGCCAGCCGCGGGACTGCA